>JBOGKK010000150.1:0-30714 GCA_050745425.1 Terriglobales bacterium | reverse complement strand
ATTAACCAGCGCGCGAGCGAAATCCCGCTGCGCGCCGCCCGCTACGGCGCCGACGCTGGCATTGCCGGAGCGGCGGCGTTGTGTCTGCCATGAGCGGCGGGGTGCTGCAAGCGGCGCAGGACGGAGCCGCCGCCGTCATTCTGCTGGGGGGAGTGATCGCGGCAGCGCAGTGGCTGCTGCGGCGAATCTACCGCGAACATTAGTCTAATTGCCGCGGCCTGTGTTCAGGTGATCCCAGTTCAGGATCGTGTTCAGCACCAGCGTATAGGCGCCGCGCGTTTCGCCCCGATAGACGGGATTGTTGGAGAACATCACGACGTGCCCATTCTGGACCGGCACGTCGATCACGGCGGCGTGCTCGGCGATGGAGCTGGCCCCTTGGACGAGACCGGAGATCTGGAGGTGCCGCGCGTCGGCGTAGCGTAGCACGACGCGGGGGCGGTATTGGGGCGGAATGAGGTTGGCGTTGCCGCGCGCCTGAGCCGCGCTCACCGGAGCCGCCTGCCAGGGCTGGACATCGGGCTGCGATGGCGGGGCCTGGTTGACGCGGCCGACAACAAAGTCATGGCCGTCGGGACCGCCGCGGCCAGTCACGCGGTTGCCGACAGCGGAGCCGAGGCGGCGGAAGCCGCCGCGCCCTCCATTGATGTTGCTGACGCCGAAGGCAGGGCACTGGTAGCAGTAGATGGCGAGGTTCTTGCCGTATCCGTAGACGATGGGGCTGGTAGGATCGGTGACGACGCTGTCGACAAGGGTGCCGATGATGCGTTCGTTGGAGGGCTTGCCCACCGAGACGCCGTGCGTGAAGCCGAGGGCGGCGGCAAGGTTGGCCGTATCCATACTGGTGACAAGAACGCCACCCTGCCGGATGAATTTCTGCAGGTTGGCAACGCCGGTCCAGCCCAGTTCGGGACGCGTGTCGGAGGTGTGATCGAGGATTCCGAGGTTGGGGGTTTCGGCGGTGTGCTGCCAGGGAATGGGATTGCCCCAGGTGGTGGGCATGCCGTTGACGACGCTGTTGATGCTGTCGCCACGGCCGACGGGCGGAAACAGAATCACGTCGTACTGGGCGTGCAGATCGGGAGTGCGGGCGACCGTTTGCGTCGAGATGTAGCTGTAGGGGATGTGCATGCGGTCGAGAGCTTCGCGCCACCATCCTTCGGTCTGGGTGCTGAACCAGGTGTGCAGGACTGCGACACGGGCGGCCCGCGCCGGATGCATGGCGACGGAGGGAGCCGAGGGAAGACTGTAGGCGGTGACGTGCAGGCCGTGGACGGCGGTACTGAGTGCGGCGGCGTCCACACCTTGAATCACGAAGCTGCCGCGGTCGAAGTCATGGCCGGCGGCGGTGAAGGCCGCGTCGGCAATCAGCATGTTGGCGTGCGGGAGGCGGTAGCGGAGCCGGGCGAGCGAGGTTTCAGCGGTATCGTTGATGGCGTAAACCGGTCCCGAGCCATCGACGGCGCCTCCCGGCGGGAGGGCTTTGACCGGCGTCATGGGGACGGAGAGGACGCTCTTGCCGGTGAGGCGGGCGACGCTGGTGTTGAAGTTCCTGCCGAACGTCCAGCCGGTGTCGTCATACGGAGTGCGTTGCGGATCTTTCGGCGCCCAGTACTGCAGGTCGAGCAGCGTATCGGCGATACGCGAATAGGGCTGATCCATACGCAGGATATAGCTGCCGGCGGGAAAATCCTGACCATTGGCAGAGAAGGCCTGAGTGGCCCGATTGATCTCAACGTGCTGCAACTGCATGACGCGCAGCAACTCGTACTGGAGCTGCGGGCGCGCGTCGGCAGCCGAAAGAACATAGGCGGACGGGCCTTCTTTTTCAGGCTTCTCGACCGCGTCCTTGGATTTCAGGTAGAAGTCCTTGAGGAAGCGTACTCGGTTCACGGCAAAAAAGTGCAATGAGGTGAGCAGGCCGGTTTCTTCGTAGTTATTGTTGTCGCGCTGCGACCAGAGCACGCGCGGCAGGGGCGGATTCTGGCGATACCAGGTGCGGCTATAGTCGTTTTTGCTGAGGGTACGCATTTCCGTGTCGGCGCCGCCGTTGCCAAACGTCTCATAGAGGCGGCTGATGCCGTTGTGCATCGCGGCCAGAAACATGAGATAGCCGGGCGACCAGGTGTCGAAATCACCGTGGGTATACACGCCGGGCATACCCATCTTGGTCATCACCTGGACGTTGTTCCAGGCGATGATTTCCCATTCGTTGGCGAGAATGGGATCGATCCAGGAGTTGAAGGGGCCATCGCCGGCGGTGTTGTCGTACAGGTATGGCTCGGATTCGTGCAAATCGTGCAGGACCTGGGCGTGCCAGCTCAGCAGGGTGTTGAGGATGTTGCGGCTGAGCGGCAGGGTCAGCGCCATCGCATCGCGGTTGTTGTCATGGGCGACGTAATGGCCCCAATAGAGGAGGCGGGGGGCGTTCTCGTTGAGATGGTCGCGGTGCCACTTGTAGACGTCGGCCATGCGGTCGCGTCCGTCGACCTCGACGATGGGGGTGATGAGGGTGATCTCGTGATCGCGGATGTACTGGATGTACGGACTGTTGTCGACGGCGAGACGGTAGGCCATCTCCATGAGCGCGGTGGGAGCGCCGGTTTCGGTGGAGTGGATCGTGCCCGTGATGTAGTAAACGGGAACCGCTGCGGAGGCAATCTGCTCGGCACGGGCATCATCGAGATGGATCGTGCGCGGATCGGCGAGTTCGGCGAGGAGGTGGTTGTTGGCGTCGAGCTTGGCGAAGTTGCGGGCGCTGGTCACAGCGACGGCGATCTGTTCGCGGCCCTCGACCGAATGCCCGATGGTGTAGACGCGCACGCGCGGCGACGCCTTCGCCAGCATACGGAAGTAGCGGTAGACCGTTTTCGAGTGCGGCAGGTAGTTCGGCGCCCCCGCGATCACGCCCATCGCGGCTTCGGGGGTGGGGACCGTCTTTGAGCCCGGCAGATAGTCCACCAGCGGTGAATCGAAATAGGGCTCGGTGGTGTACTTGCGGATTTTTGCGGTATAGGCCTGATCGATGGGCTGGCCGGGTGCGGGCCCAACGCCCGGCGGCACCGACGCTTTGGTGGCAAACTGCTGTGCCGCCACACTCGCGGTCAAGGCAAAGCTCAGTACGCAGATGATAAGTTTGGAATGTCGCACGCCTACCCCCTAAGACACTGCCGGGCAAGTGTATGCAATCTGGAGCCACAAGGCAAGCCGGAGGCGGAGCGATCGAGGCTCTCCTTGACATTCTAGGCATTGAGGCCCATTGTTCTCCTAGGAGTTCTTGGAGAGACAAGCAATGGCCATACGCGCTCCTGAGTTATTGAAGGGCACACTCGATCTCATGATCCTGAAATCGCTGGCGCTGGGGCCGCGGCATGGCTACGGCGTGCTGCTGCGGCTGCAGCAGATCTCGAAAGATCGCCTCGAGATCCAGCAAGGCTCGCTTTACCCGGCGCTGTACCGTCTGGAAGAACAAGGCTGGATTCGCAGCAGTTGGGGCGAGTCGGACAACAAGCGCAAAGCGAAGTTCTATGCACTCACGCCCGCCGGCCGGCGCCGTCTGGCGAGCGAGGAGCAGCGCTGGTATCAAATGGCCGACATCATGGCGGGCATTTTGCAGGCCAGTCCGGAGGAGCGATGAGAATCCGCTGGCTATTCTGGCGCCGCCGTCTCGAGCGCGACATGGAGGCGGAAATGCAGGCGCATCTGGCGCTGCGCAGCGACGATCTCGAACGCGCGGGGCTGTCGGCCGCTGCCGCGCAGCGGCAAGCGCAGATCGAGTTCGGCGCCATGGGCACCGCCAAGGAGCAGGCGCGCGCCGCCCGCGGCCTGCGCCTGTGGGATGAACTACGGCAGGACCTTCGCTTCAGCTCGCGCCTGCTGCGCAAACATCCCGGCTACACAGTGACGGCGGTGCTGACGCTGGCGCTGGGCATCGGCGCCTGCGCCGCGGTTTTCACCCTGGTTCAGTCGATTCTGCTACGCCCGGCGCCCATCCGCGATGCAGGCCGCGTGGTGGTCGTTTGGGATACGAACGCTGCGGCCGGCATCAGCCGCCTCGGTCCCAGCGGGGCGGACTACCTCGCGTGGCGCGCCCAGAGCCAGAGCTTTCAGGATCTTTTCCTGTTCGAGCATGGCACCGGCACCATCACCGGCCACGGCGCACCCTATCAAGCCGCCGGCCTGCGCGTCACGCCGAACTTTTCCCGCTTCTTCGGGGTTCGACCCGTTCTCGGGCATAGCTTCGGGCCGGCCGAGTGGCGCAGCCAACAGCACGTTGTGCTCCTCGGCTATCGCTTCTGGCAGCAGCATTATGGCGGCAAGACCAGCGTGATCGGAAGGGGTATGGAGCTGAATGGCGTGCCCTACACCGTCATCGGCGTGCTCCCGGCCCGCATCAATGCGCTGTTCAATATCGACGTGGTTGTGCCTTTTGATCAAGCCTGGGTGCAGCGCGCCAACGGCGATCTCGGCGTCTTCGGCCACTTGAAGCCGGGCGTAACCCTGACCCAGGCTTCGAACGAAATGAACGGAATTATGCGGCGTCTGGCACAGAGGCGGCCGAATCGCCGCGGCTATGGCACCGTGCTCGTGCCGCTGCATGAGGTCAGGGTGCAGTACATTCAACCCGCGCTCTGGATGCTGCTGGGGGCGGTGGCGTTCGTGCTGTTGATTGCCTGCGCCAACGTTTCGATTCTGATGCTGGGACGCGCGGCGACGCGGCAAGGCGAATTTGCGCTGCGCCGCGCCTTGGGCGCCACGCCGGCGCGATTGACGCGCCAGTGCCTGATCGAGAGCGCCTGGCTGGCGCTGCTCGGTGGTGCCGGCGGATGGCTGGTTGCCGCCGGCGCGATCCGTCTGCTGCTGGCAGTGCTGCCCACCTCGATCCCGGTGCCGAACGGCGCCGACCGCGCACCCTTGGCTGCCATTCACATGGGCCTGCCGGTCGCTGCCTTTACCACCGGTATTGCGGTGCTCGTCGCACTGCTCGGGCTGACGCCCGCGATGGCCAGCCGCGGACCGGCGCTGCACCGATCTCTCAAGAAAGGCGCCCGCCGCCAGCGTGGGCTTTTCGTCGCGATCGAAGCCGCGCTGGCGACGTTGCTGCTGATCGGCGCCGGGCAGATGATTCTGGGTTTTCACCGCATGCTGGGCACCGACCTGGGCGTGCGCACCAACCACATCGTCACCGTGCGAATCAAGCTGGCCAACGATGCACCCAACTCCCCATTCAAGAACGCCGCCGCCCAGGGGCAGGAGTTCCATGCCTTTCTGCAACAGGTTCGCCGGCTGCCGGGCGTGCAATTGGCGGGACTGACGGAAATCATTCCGTTGAGCCAGGACGATATGGACCGTTACACGTTCGTCGTCCAGGGGGCACCGCCGCTAGCGCCAGGCGAGTCGAATCCGGCCAATTTCCGCGGCATCAGCTCCGGATTCACCCAGACCATGGGCATTCCGTTGCTGACCGGCCGCACGTTTACACAGGCCGACGATGCCGATCACGCCCAGGTAGTCCTCATTGATGCGGCGCTGGAGAAGCAGTATTTCCGTGGGCAGAATCCGATCGGCCGGCACATTCAGTTTGGCGGGCCCGGCGGCACGCCGCGCGAAATCGTCGGAGTCGTGGGCTCCGTACGTGAGCTGGGTTATGCCCAGGCGCCGCTGCCGACCATCTATTACCCGTACCTGCAGT
The DNA here is from genome assembly GCA_050745425.1 of Terriglobales bacterium. Taxonomy (GTDB): domain Bacteria; phylum Acidobacteriota; class Terriglobia; order Terriglobales; family SCQP01; genus SCQP01. Next base: position 25,022 of record JBOGKK010000150.1, on the reverse strand, counting down.
CCCCTCTGCAATCAATGGGGCTGGTGGTGCGCACGCAGTTGCCCATGGGAACGATCCTCCCATCGTTGCGGAAGGCGATCGGGTCGGTGGATCCCAACCAGGCGATCTTTGCCCCGCGCACGATGCAAGACATCATCGCCGGCATGACCTCGGCGCAACGGCTCGCCAGCGTGCTGCTCGACAGTTTTGCCTTCCTCGCACTGGTGATGATGGTGACGGGCATCTATAGCGTCGTAGCCTACGCGGTGACGCAGCGCCGGCAGGAAATCGGGGTGCGCATGGCGCTCGGCGCCGCGCCGCGGGAGGTGATGCGCTCGGTGCTGGGTCAGGGCCTGCACTTTGCCCTTCCTGGCGCCATCGCCGGCGCGTTGGCGGCGCTGATCGGACTCTCGGCGCTGGCACATCTCGTATACGGTCTGCAGGCGCCGGGCGTGTGGGTCCTGTTGGCGGCTCTGGCGCTGGCGTCACTGACCGCGCTGGCGGCGTCGGCGGTCCCGGCGCGGCGCGCGATGAAGCTGAACCCGGTGCAAGCACTGCGCCGCGAGTAGTTGCGTCAGTTGGCGTTGAGCGTTTTCGCAGGCTCGATCAGTGATGAAGGAGGAATCTGGTGAGACGGCTGGGACTCGAACCCAGAACCCTTGCCTTAAAAGGGCAATGCTCTACCATTGAGCTACCGTCCCACGGAAATAGGGGGCCTATTGATTTTGACACGGATCGAACGGCAGACATGGGGAGACTGAGCCCCCGCCTCAGTTCAGACGGACGAGGTAGGCGGGATAATGGCGGGTGCGCAGCATCCGCACCATCGCTGCGGCGGGCTTCATCGCCAGATGCACCGACTTGCTGTACCGCAGCCAGCGGCCCTCGTCGGAACCGAACGCGACGACCGGCTCATGCAGGCGGCGTTCCATCAGCGTACGGCATTGTTGCAACTGGTGGGCATCGGTGAACCAGCCCACTTGCACGGTGTAAATGCCCACGGGGACGGGATCGGGCAGGTGGACGATTGTGATGCGGACGCGATCCAGCCCGGCATCGCCGATCTTTTTGGCCGCACCCCAGGATAAGTCCAGCACGCGGTTGGGCCAGAACGGTCCGCGGTCGTTGATGGTGACCACAACCGACTTGCCGGTCTTGAGGTCGGTCACCTTGACCTTGGTGCCCAACGGCAGCAGCCGGTGGGCCGCGGTCATTTTGCGATAGTCGAAGGGCTGACCGCTCGCGGTCGCATTGCCCTGTTCGCGTGGACCGTAAAAGCTGGCGATACCAGTTTCCCAAACCTTGCCCACGCGATAGTCGGGGCTGTAATTACCGGCGGGCAGCGGCAGCGCGGTCGGCGGTTCTGGGTAGTTGGAATTGTAGTGCGACGCCGGCTTGCGGCGCGGGCTCGGTGCAACCGCAGTGGTTTCGACCACCGGCCCGGCGGGCAGCGGAGCACCCCAGCTTACTCCCGGCGGCATCGAAGGCGGGGCGGCGCTGGGCGGCACCAGCTTGGGCTTGTGGCCGCAGCTCGCGGTCACCACGACGCCCGCGCACAACGTCAGGAGCGCGAGCGATCGAGCGCATCGCCAAGCTGATGCAGCTTGTCGGCGATGCGGTGCAGTGCCTTGCCGCCATCCTGGCGCAGTACGGGAACCACCTCGTCGCTCAGCGTTGTGATCAGGCGCTTCAGTTCCCTCTCGATACGACGGGTTGCGTCGTCGAAGTGTGAAGTCGAAGAGGAGCCGGCGGACATGCATTCCCTCGTAGCGTGGTCTAGCAATCCAATTATCTCCTGGCGCCATGGCGGCAGCACAGGCGGGACCGAGAGAGTAAACAGGAAGCCTGGGTTAGGGGTGGGCGCTCGGATTCGCCAGGCGCAGCGTGCGCGAGCCGTGATGCAGCACCACAGCGTAGCTCAGGGGACTGGCCTGACCTGGCCGGGCAAACTGAGCCGTTCCTGCACCCGTATAGCGCAAACCACGGGCCACACAATCGAGGCCGGTCAACGTAGCGCTGCCACGATGGAGGTGATACTGGCCGCGGCAGCGCTGAAATGCCCACGGCCCCGTTGCCGTGGCCAGGCGGCCATTACGGATGAGAAAGGTTCCGCTGGCAGTCACGTGCCGCACATCGCCTCCGCTCAGGGGGCGGACGAGCGTGAGCGAGCCCGAAAGCGCGCCGGTGAGCCGGCCGGCATAGGGCGTGGGCGCAAGGACCGGTTGCAGGCGCAGCGGATGCGCCGGCGCGACCGATCCGTCAATATCGAAGTCGCCCTCACGCAAGCGGCCGTGTCCACTAAATTGACCGCCGCCGACGTGAATCACAAGACGGGTGGCGCGCCAGGCATCCGGTGAAGCGGCCAGGCGCATTTGCAGGCCGGCGTGAATGCCATTCCAGACGAGATCGTCGAAGCGCACGTTGCCGTTCGCCTGCAACTGGCGCAGCCAGGCAGGGGCGGCATCCGTCCCGCCCAGGACGGCGCCAAACATCTGCTGGATCAGATCACCCGGCGCCGGGTGCAGCAGCGCCCAGAAGGCTTTGCTGTGAACCCCACGTCCGGCCAGTGAAAAGCTCACTCCCGCGCCCGGCGTCCAGACAACGGTTCCGTGCGCGGGGATGGCCGCCAGCGCGAAACGCGCCCGCACCGGCCCTCCGGCGCTGAGATCGACAGCCAGCGGGCGCAGCTCGAGGCCAGAACTTCCCGGCGGCTGAAAGCGGGCCCGCGCAAACCTCGCTTTGCCGCTCCAGTGCGCCTCGCGAAACTGAGACCACGGCGCCGCCAGGCGCAGCGCGAGTTGCGCCGTACCGTTCACGCGCGGCGGCCAGGGCGATGACAAACCCAGCAATCGCGCGAGGGCGCCGGTGGCCGGACCGGTCAGCGCGGGACTGTCGAAGGCAAGGTCAAAACCATGCTGATCCAGCGTTCCGCTCATCCGGATGCGCGCGCCGGGGCCGCCGTGCCGGGCGAAGGAGGCGGCGACGGCTGGCAGCCGGAGTTGGTGGCCATTCCAGGTCAGCGCCGCCTTGGGCAAACTCAGACTCGCGGCGTTGCTGCTCAGGTTCAGATGCGCAAACTGCACTGCGCCGCGGCCCTGCGGCAGACGGTTGCCCCAGGCCCATTGAAACCGAGCCGTGCCACTGAGGCGGCCGGCAAGGAGCAGGCTGGCAGGCAGGTTGGCTTTCAGCGCCTCTGCCAAGGGCAGCAGGTTGGCTGCGGCAAAATCGTTCAGCCGCAGCGCCATGACGGCTTTGGGATGCGCAAACAGATGCAGCACCAGCCCCGACAACTGCACATGCTTCCAGCCCGGATCGCCAATACCCTCGATTTGCAACCGGTCCTGCTGTGGCGTGTAGCGGGCAGCAAAGGTGGCGCGCACCGAAGCGGACGTGGGCAGCAAGTCCCAGCGCCGCAGGGATTGGGCGCTCGCCGTTCCCGAGATCGTGAACTGGCGGCCGGTTCCAACCGCGCGCAAGTCGGCGCTGAGCACGCCGTGGATGCCGGCGTCGTGGCCGACCAGCAGCGCCGATGACCCGGCCAGGTAGGAATTGCGCAGGTGTACGGCGAGGGCGAAGGGTGCATTCTGGAGCCCGCCGGCGGAGGCCTGCCAGCGGCCGTCCATGGTGACCACGCCGGTGTTCGACAAATTCAAGTCGCTGCGGGCGGGAACAAAGCTGAGATGGAGGCGCCAGCTCGAGTGCTCACGCGCCAGCGAGCCCTGCACCTGATCCAGATAGAAGTGGGTCTTGGTCTGATCAAATTTGAAATTGACGCGTGCATCGCTCCAGTCCACATAGGGAAACCGCGCCGCAACACTACGGCCGCCGCCTCCGGCATGGGGTGGTCCGGCACGATCGAGCAGCGCCACAATGTTCCACTGCCCGGCGGCATCACGCACGAGATTGATGCTCGGACTTTGCAGGTGAACGTGCGCAAACACCAGATGGCCCCACAAGAGATTCCACAAACTGATGTTGGCGGTGGCGCGTTCAGCCATGACCATGTCTTCCAGGCCGAAAGCAGGCGCGTCCGACAGGCTGACGTTGTCCAGCGCAACGCCCGGCAGCGGCAGCAGTTGCAGATGCACCGCGCTGGCCGTAATGCGCCGCCCGAGACTGGCCTGCAGGGAGCGCAAAATATCCGCTTTGGCGCGCGGCAAGGTGATGAGCGGCACCAGAATCGGGATCAGCACGATGATGATGATCCCGATCCATAGCTGGCGCTTCTTCATTTGGGCAGGTGGAGCGTGCGGCTCCAACGCGTACGGAACGGTGCGTGGATGATTTCGGAAAAGATACTACCCAGACGCCCGCCCAGGCCAGTCGCGTCGTAGTCGGCCGCGGTGCTGTCGTAGGACCAATAAACCACACTGGGGCGGCCAATGATATTGGCGCGCGGCACAAAACCCCAGTAGCGCGAGTCGAGCGAGTTGTCGCGATTGTCGCCCATGCAGAAGTACATGCCCGGCGGCACGACCAGAGCGCCGTTGTGCACGTAATCGGGCAGAGCAGCCGCCCACGCTGGAGCGGTTTCCATCAGCGGGCCGCCGTTGGGCCAGTCATCACGGCTGGGGTCATACATGCCCGTATGAATGACGAAGGGCCCGTCAAGCGCATGCCCATTGCGCCAAACCACTCCGTGCACCAGCCGGAGATGATCGCCAGGCAAGCCGATGACCCGTTTGACGATGTGTTCGCCGGGAGTCGTACCGAGTGAAACATCATTTTTTGTAGCCAGAAAAATCACGATATCGCCGTGTTGTACGTTGCGATAGGGCAGCACGCCGGCCGCCCATTTCGCCGGCGGCGACATGCGCACGCGGTCGGCGACCAGATGATCGCCAATCAGCAGCGTGTTCTCCATGGAACCGGAAGGGATGGCAAACGGCTGCGCCACAAACGTAATGATGAACAATGCCACCACGAGCGTCGGCAGCCATACGCGCAGAGGCGAATCCTGCAGCGAACGTTGCGGCTTCCCGGGCCCTGCTGGCGCTGGAGACGATGATCGAGCCATGCGACATCCAGTTTAGCAGGGGCAACGGGGGGAATCAGCATGGGCTCGTGCGCCGGAATCGCCGGAAGCGACTTTGCCGCTGGCAAGCTGAAGCGGCCTATCCGAGGCTGCCGCCCGTTTGCTCCACGCCGCCTGCCCCGCCGTCGGGCACCCGCCTCGCTGGCGGCCAGCGCGGGTGCAGGATGGCTGTGACCTGGACGGTGAGCCCGACCGCGACAAGCGCCCACCCGGCCCAGATGGACATACCCGCTGCCGGTAAGGCAATACCAGCGGCCGTGAACTCGCATCCCCGCCAGACGGGCAACCACCTCGTGGCCCGTTCTGCGAGCTGCTCGTCAATCTGGTCGACCGCCCGCGTGAAGAGTACAACCGCTACGCCGGTTGCGCCGACCCAGCGGGCGGCGTCCAGTCGCTTCCCGGTGAGCACGAAGGCGCCGAACAACAGGAGCGCAACGCCAATCCACTCGTTGATGCTGGCCCTTCTGTTGCCGCGCACGCCAAGCGGTCCGCGGCGCGCGTCTCCGCCGGGGCGGCTCAACTGCACCTCTCCCAGCACAACAATGCAAACGCCGCCTCGACACCTGCCGCGCACTCGCCCCAGTAGCCAACGACAAACCGGCAAATGCGATAGACCGTGATCTGGGCGAGGCCCAAGCACGCGCCATAGCAGCGCCACGACGGTAGGCCGCGAACCCAGAACATCCCGGTCGGGTCGCGCGCCCCCGCTGGCTGGCTGCCCACGTAGCTGTACCCATTCCACTCCTGCGGACGATGCACACAGACCGCCCCGTTTGCGAGGCCGAAGCCGGGGAGGGTGGCCAGGCTTGCGGTGGGCGATTCGGGCGCGAGATCGAAGGGGGATCCGGCGGCGGCGGGGCCGAGGTCGAAGGCATCGGGCGAGGGCGCGGCGGGCCCGTTGATGCCGGCCGGGTCGGGCGTGGCCCAGCGCGCTTCAAGCGCGGCGTACTTGCGGTACTGGAACTGGCTCAGGTTCGACTCGCTGTCGAGCTCATGGCCGGTGAACAGAATCGGCGTTGCCGATTGCACGCAGCCCTGCGGCATGCCGAAGGGGCCGTAGGTCAGAAAGCTCCCGTTCGGATACGTCGGGCTCTGGCCGCAGGCGGCGACGTTCGCTCCGGCCTGATTCGTCACCACGCGCGTGGTCCCGACCTGGTCGGCGTGGAAGTAATAGACTGTGCCGACGCCTGAGCCAACGACGGCGGCAATGCGCTCGGCTGCGGGCGCGGCCGGCGTGGCGCTGATGTGATCGCCTGCGGCGGCCGGATCGGCCCAGATGTAGTCGGTCCAGACGCCGTTCGTCAGGCTCGCCACCACGTCGCCGAGGGCATCGCGCGCGTACACGGTCGTGACGCCGTCGGCGGTTTTCTCGACGCGGCGCAGCAGACCGTCATAAACATAGCTGCCGCCCGCGCCCTGCGCCGCAAAGCCAACCAGCTGGCTGTTGCCGTTCCAGGTGTAGTTCGAGCCGCTGGTGTCCGATAAAAGATTGCCGCTCGCATCGTACACGTAGCCGACAATCTGGTTGCTCGCATTGAAGCTCAGCCCCGAGATCATGGCGCAGTCGTTGCCGCTCGATAAGCTCAGGTTGCCGTATTGATCGATCGCAAACTGGCAGCTTGTGCCCCCGCCCGTTGTCCAGCTCAGCAGCTGATTGAGTTGATCGTAGCCCATGGTGTACTCCTGCCCCGCGTTGCCCAGGTTGTCGGTCACCGCAACCACATTGCCATTGTCTGCGGTCTGCACGCCGGTTTTGGTATAGGCGATCGCCAGGTTCATTTTCCACGTATTATCGCTCTGGTCGTTGGGATCTTTTACGGTAATCCCGATCGGCTGCAGTCGGCTGTTGTAGGCGACATCCTCGACCAGGCCGTTGCCGAACTCCTCTTCGGCGAGGGCGCCGGCGGGTGAGTAGGTGCGGTAGTGCAGGTAGTCGTAGCCGGCGCTGTCGTCCTTGAGCAGGCTCGCGCGGCCCTCGTAGCCGGTGCTCATGCCGATGCTGCGGCCGTCGGGCAGCTTCTCCCAGACCGGGTCGCCCAGATCATCAAAACGCATGCTGGTGGTGTAGGTGTTGCCGCCAGCGGTGGTGGCGTAGGTTTCAAGCCTGCCCATCGGCCCGTACTGGTCCATGCCGATCGAGGTCGCGCCGCTGATCACCCGCGTCATGCGGCCATAGGCATAGTCGGTGCCGGCGCCGGTGGAATCGGTGTCGTAGTCGATCTCGACTGCGTGCGTTGCCGCGGTCGAGCCGGAAACCGTGTAGCTGCGGGTACGCAATCGGTTGAGCGCGTCATACCCGTAATGCACGACGGTGCCGTTGGCATCGGTCTGCTCGATCAAGTTTCCGTCATTGTCGTACTGATAGTCCACCGTGCCGCTTTCCGGGTTGGTGGCGTCCATGAGCCGGTTGAGATTGTCGTAATCGAACGTGCGGGTTTCGCTGCCCTGGGTGACCGTCTTCAGATCATCGAGCGAGCCATAGCCGTAATAAGTCGCATAGCCGTCGCCCTTGCTGTCGGTGAACTCTTTGACTTCGGCAAGCTGGGCGAGCGCGTTGTAGTACTCTTCGCGCGCGCGGCCCGCCGCATCGGTGATGGTGCGGTCGGGACCGGACCAGGAGATGGTGATGGCGGCGCCGTCGGAGTGTGCGACTTCGGTCGGGCGGCCGAGGGCATCAAACGCCGTGGTAGCGCCGGGATCGGCGGCATTGCTGGTGGCCTTGGTCGAGTTCATGCCGCTTGAAGCGTACGGGTAGGAAACATACAGCGGCAACTGCTCGCCGTCGAACGCCGTGTCGGTCGTGTCCCAGGTCGTGCCGTTCCAGGTCAGCGAGCGGTCGGCATTGCCGAGCCCGTCCCAGTGGTTGAACTGATCGGTCCAGTAGCTCGCGGTCAGCAGTTTTTTCGTCTCGAGGGAATTGGCGGTGTAGGCGTAGGTGATTTTGCCGCCATCCGGATTGTTCTGTTCGGTGAGCCGGTCGAGCGGGTCGTCATACGTATAGCTGGTGGTGGTGGCGTTCTGCACATCGGTGCGCGAGATTACCTGCCCGGAAGCGCTGTCGTAGGCCATGGTGAGCGAATGCTCGATGGTCTTGCCGCCGGTCGAGGTGTCGGGCAGCGTAATCCCGGTAAGGTAGGCCGCCTGCAGGCTCGGACTGTAGCTGAAGCTGGTGGTGTTGCCGTTGCCATCGGTATGGGTGAGGCGGTTTCCGGCGTCGTCATAGGTGAATGTCTCGGCGATGTCGCCGGTGTAGTTGTATTTGGTGAGTGTGGTGAGGTTGCAGCGCGCGGTGATGCCGCCGCCGGCGGCGTAGGCTGGGTCGCGGCCGTCGCTCGCGCCGCTCGCGGTCAGCGCTGATTGATCGTAGGCGTAATCAGTTTCGGCGGTGCGCACGCGGCTGCCGCTTTCGATTTCGACCAGCGTCGGGCGATCAACGACGTGAACACCGGGAGCACAGCCGTAGGCGTGCAGGGTGACGCGCGCGAGCGCGCCGGGGGCGCCGCTGCCGTAGCCGTACTCATCGTTTTCGGTCTGCTGCTCGTTGGCGTCGTAGGAATAGGCCCGCTCGTCCACTTCGCCGTTGCTCTCAGCGACTGTCTTCGTCGCCAGCTCGCGCGGGTTGTTCCAAGTCTCGGTGGTGGTGCGCAGCGTCGCGCCGTTCCAGTCCTTGGCGGTGATGGTGGCTTCGACCGGGAGCTGGAGCGTCGAGGACGTATCGTCGTTGGGCTGAAACGGGACGGTATAGCCTGCGTAGGCGTAAGCGGTGACAAAGCTTGTGCCCCGTACCTGATCGTGGTTGGTGACGGTGGTGGTTTTACCAGTCCAGGTGGCGCCGCCTGCCGGCCAGGTGGTGGCGTATTCGAAGCTCTGATCGAGCGCCTCGGTTGCGCCGTCAAGGCTCACATAACGCGCGGTGATCGCCGGCTCGCCGTAGCGGTCGAGGCAGCTTCCATCGCTGGAGGCGAACTGGCCGCCTTCGGCTTCGCCGTAGGTCACACCCCAGACGTAGCGCACGTAGCCACCACCGGGAAAAGTAACGCGATCGAGCAGACCGTAGGTGGCATCGTACTGGAACTGGAAACTTTCCCCGTCCGGCAGCTCGATCGCGGTAATAACGGGCTCAGAGCCAGAAATTGTGTTGGGCACCGAGCAGGTGCCCTGCTCGGGCTTGACCATGACGGCGTAGTTGGATGCGGCCGTGCCCCAATCGACCATGTAGGGCTCGCTCTCGCCCGAGATCGCGACGTCATCGCCGCTGGCGCGGCCAAAGCTGGAGGTATCGATGAGGGTACGGCCGACGATGTCGGTAGCGGCGACATTGCCCGAGCCGGAATCGGCAAGGGTGATTTCGTTGCCGTTGCGGTCTTCAATCACATCGGGCAGCTCGGAGGCAAAGCCGTTCACGCCGGCCCTCTTGCCGGGATGATTGAAGAAGTAGCGCGTGCCGTCGGCAGCGGTCACCGTGACCGGCGTGAGGGCAAACGCTCCGCCCGGCTGCGTGGTCGTGGCAAGGATCGCGCCTTCGCCTCCGGTGGATACGCCGGGGCGCGTGGGTCTGGTTTGTGCGCAGGAGTTGGCCGGAGCGCCAGGCGCCGGGCCGGCCACCGACAGATGCAGCGCGTGCCGCCCGCCCTCGCCGTCCTGGAACATATAGTCGGTCGCGTAGTCGCAGACGTAGCTTCCATTCACATCCTGCCTCGTCACCTCGCTCAGTTGCGGCAGGCTGTAGGTCCAGCCCCCCTGCGCCAGATACGATGCATTCGAGTTCCAGGCGAGTTGGCCCGGAGCATTGTTCTCGAGATGGTGAACGCCGGCGGAATCGTAGCTGAAGCAGAACGGGATCGAAAGCTGGCGGCCCTGGGGCGGCGTGGCGCAGATGCGCCAGCTGAGCGCGCCTGTGGCCGGGTTCACAAACTCGCTCATCGCACCGCCGAAGGCATTGAGCGCGCTCTTGCCCGTGGGCAGTTTGGCGGCAATGTAGCTATGGCCGTAGCCGGCGAGCGGGGTTGCGGTCGAAGCGGTGAGGTTGGGAACTTGCGCAAACGCGCCGGCTGCGGTGATCAGCACGATGGCGATGGCAATGAACCTGCTGGGGGGGTGAAAAGTGTCCTGAACTGCATGACAGCCTCCATGCAGTTCAGCTTCTACTTACCTCATGCCGAGCGCAATATGCCTCAATGGGTGGGGTGGGCGGAACGGCCCCGGAGAAGTCAGCTTTGCTGCTCCAGGGCGGCGGCGGCGGCGCGTTGTTCGGCGTCTTTTTTGCTGAGGCCGGTGCCGGTTCCGCTGGTGCCGTCGGCGAGGCGGACTTCAACCGTGAAGCGCTTGGCGTGTTCCGGGCCGGTTGCCTCGAGAAGGCGATAGACCGGCAACGGCAGGCCCGCGGCGTGGGCGCGCTCCTGGAGCGCGGACTTGAAGGCAAACTCATGCAGCGCTCCGGCGTGATGGCGGGCGAGGCTGGGCGCCAAAATGTGAGCGTCAATCACCGCGGCGGCAGCGGCGTAGCCACCGTCGTGATACACGGCGGCAATGACGGCCTCCAGTGCGTTGGCCAGCAGGCGCTGCTTGTGCCGGCCCCCCACGGACTCTTCCGAATGGCTCAGGCACAGATGCCGGCCCAACTCGAGATGCCCGGCAGTTGCCGCCAGATTGCGAGCGCTGACCATCCAGCCACGCAGGCGCGTCAGTTCCCCTTCATCCGCTTCCGGGTAGGCCGCCAGAATCTGCTCGCTGACGCGCAACTCGAGTACAGCATCGCCCAAAAACTCAAGGCGCTCATTATCTCCGCCCTCCGCGGTGCGCGCGGAACGATGGGTAAGCGCCTGGAGCAGCCAGCGCCGCTCGCGGAAACGATAGCCGAGAGCGGACTCAAGTTCTTCCGTAGCCGTGCGCTCCTTATTGACCGCCCTGCTTCTGGAGTTCGGCGATCAGCTTTTTGTTGGACGACACCGCCGCCTGTACCTGGGGGCTGCTCGGATCCGCCTGCAGCGCCTTATTGAGCGACGCCAATGCCTGCGGATAATGCTTCCACGCAATCTGCGCACGCGCCATGTAAAAATAGTCGGTGGCGTTGGCGGGGGCGCCATCGTACTGTGCCGCCAGCCCGTAGTTGCTGACCGCGGTGGCATAGTCCTTGTTCTTGACCGCGAGCTGCCCCAGCGCTGAATAGGCAAAGGCACGAACGACGTTCTTGGCCTGATCCGGGAACGGCACCCCATTAATCTTGCCACCCACGGTATTGGCGACCGCAATCGCCTGCTTGGCGGCTTTGGTGGCCTCGGCGATGCGCTGATCACGATCGAGATCGGTACTGCTGACGTGGGCGGCAATGATGGTGCTCACCCTGGTCAGCGCATACACACTATCGGGGTCATGCTGAATGGCTTGCTCGCCGTACAGCAGACTCTTCTCGTAGTCCTTGTGGGGCGGTGTCTGGTAGAAACGCAACCCATAAGTCGCCACCACGCCCAGGTACTCGCTGCTGGGGAATTTGGTCACGAAATTGGTGAGCGCCGCATCCATCTGCTCTGGGGTGACTGAGCTGTCAGTCGGCATTTTCTGCAGATTCTGCAGCGCCTTTACTTCCGCTTTGGATTTCGCCTTCGGGACGATCTTGGCTGCCGCCAGAATGGCATCCTGAGGGGTAGCTGCGGGAGCTGCCGCCGTGGTCTGCGCCAGCATGACGGCCGGTGTGGCGACCATAAGGCCGAGGGCAAGGCCCAAGGAAAGGGGGATAGATTTCAGCATGACGGTGATAATTCCCTACTCTCTGTGATGCGGTAATGGATGATGATAGCGCGCCCGGGCGGGGCCGTCGAGGCGATGACAATCGCTTCAGGATTGGTGTGGCCGTCGCGGGGGCAGGAAGGGAGCTTTGATACCGGCCTTTGCCAGGCCTTTGGAAGCAGGCGTGTCGGCGGTGACGAGAGCGGCTTTGTAATGTGCGATCGCATGGGTTCGATCCTTCTCGGCATCATAAAGCCGAGCCAGGTAGATGTTCGCCCAGGTGCGCAGGTGATGGTCGCCGGGGGCGGCATTCTGCAATGCGAGTTCGAAGTTGGCCCGGGCCTGCCGCGCGTGATTTTGCAAGGCGGCAATCTTGCCCAGCAGGTAATACGCCGCAGCATGATCTTGGTTGTTCTGGTGCAATACGGCGCGGGCGAGACTCGCCGCCGCAGTCAGATCATGGGCATCGAAGCGCTTTTGCGCCATCGCCATAGGGCTGGGCGCGCGCAGCGGCTCCGGAGCGCTCGCGATGGCTTCCGGCGGCGGCGCCGGAGCAAAATGCAGGTGCTTCACCGCACCCGCCAGTTCCGGTATGCGCAAGGCAAAAGCGGCCTGCGGATAATATTGGGTGAAACTCGCCGGGTCGGCGCGGAACTTATTGAGCTGCGCGTACCAGAGCCCGGTAAGCACCAGCCCCTGGTGCATGGCCGCCTGCACCGCCGCCTCACGCTGCGCGAGAGTGCCCGGGGTTAACTCGATTTCCACCGCACGCACCAGGCACTCGGTGTAGAGCAGCGTGGGATCGCGCTTGAACTGCACATTCAGCGCCGGCGCGCGGGCCACCAGCGGCAGGATCTGCTGCTCCACGGGATCGATCGCCGCCGGATACTGCGCAATCAGCGGGTCGAGCAGAAAGTGCAGGTACGTGTGGCGCACCTGCGCCATTTCACTCTGCAGATGAAGGTTGGCGACCAGGTAATAATTTTCTTCGTAGTTGAGCGCGTCGGTTTCGCCGGGGGCAATCATGGCATCCGGAAAGATGAAATACTGCCGGCGCCCGTAAGCTTGCGGAATACGAAAAAACGAATTCACCTGAATCAGCATCGCGCGCACCTGCGAGGCGTCCTGTTGCAGCGCACGGGTGTACTCGGGCTGAATCTGACGCCACACCGCATCCATATCCGTCTGTTGCCAGAAGGCGCGCAGCAGCGGCAAAATGTCTGACACCGACTCCGCCGAAGGCGGCAGACCGGAGGGCGGTACGGTCAGCGTCAGCCCCGGCGGGCTGCCCAGAAACAACGCCAAAGTCACATAGCGCGCCAAATCCTGGTTCGGATTGGCAAGGTGATGCACGGCATAGTAGGCCCTCAGTTTGGTAACTGCCGGAGAGGGGTGCGCGGCAATTTGCCGGAGCACGGCGCTGCGGACACTCGCTTTTTCCTGCAAACCGGTCTGATAACCGGCGGCATTGAGGCCCGCCAGCATGGCGAATACCGCCGGGTTGGAATCGACCACGACGTTACTCTGCGCGCTCTGCGCGCCGAGCGCCACGCCCAGCAGGGCTATCCCTGTAAGCAGTGAGATTTGGCGTTGGAAAATGTGCAAGAGAGACTCAGCCGCGTACGTCCACCGTGCCAAACGATACCAGCAGGCTGCCGTTGGTCGGCTGCCCGAAGTTGGTCGTGGCCGGCTGAAACACGCTCATCAGAAGTTGGTTGTTGATCCGCGAAATCAGGCTTGGGTTGAGCGCGCCGGAGAGCACACTGTAGCCATAGACGTGGCCGGTGGAGTCGATTTGCGCCTCGAGCAGAAGCGGCCCGCTGATATCAAAATTGGGAGCGCTGGTCAGCCGGGGCGGCTGCGCATCCACGCCCACAGAAGGATCGGGCAACAGGGGATTCCCACTCACATTGCTATGCACGCCGCCCACCAGCGCCGCAAACATGCAGAGCGCCGCAATGGTACCCACGGCGGTGGGCAGCGCCAGCGCCTGCACCGCACTGCTCAGGCGGATGCGCCAGTACTGCCAGCGCAGCCCGCGCACGGCATAATGCGAAGCCCTGACGCGCAGCCGCAAACCCAGGTCGGCGGGCACCAGCGGCGACGGCAGCGTGCGCAAGCGCTGACCGAGCACGCGATACTGCTCCAGCCGCCCGGAGCATTCCGGGCACTTTTCGAGGTGGCGGATGAGCGCTCCGCTGGCGCCCAGATCCAGCTCTCCGTCCAGGTACGCCGACAGCGCCGGTTGCCAGACGGCGCAGGCGCTCGCACCCGCAATCTCCATGGCAGGCAACGTGCTGGTCGAGACTTCCGGCGGCATCTTAGACATGGTGTTGCAAGCTCCTCAGCCCTGCATGCGCGGCGGCACCGGCGTGGCTGCTGCGCAACCACTGCTGCCGCAGCATCTCACGCCCGCGCATCAGGCGTGATTTCACCGTACCCACCCGCACTTGGAGAATCTCGGCGATTTCGTCGTAGCTGAACCCTTCCACCTCGCGCAGGACCAGAGCGGCGTGAAACGGTTCCGGCACTTGCCGCAGCACGGCCTGCAACTGGCGCCTCTGTTCGCTGCGCAGTGCCTGGCTTAGCGGCGATTCTCCTCCGTCGGGCAGCCGTTGCGCCCAATCAACGCCGCTCGCATCGCTTTCATCGAGCGATGTTTCCCGGCGCTTGTGGCGCTTCCACCAGCGGCGATGGTTACTGGCTTCGTGCAGCGCAATCTGATACAGCCAGGTCTTCAGGCTGCTCTTTCCCTCAAAATGCGCGGCGGCACGGAACACCCGCAAAAAGCTGTCTTGCAGAATATCGGCGGTTTCATCACTGCCACCCATATAGCGGTTGATGAAGCGATACAACGGCTGGTGATAAATCGAGATCAGGTAATTGAAAGCCTCGACGGAGCCGGAGCGCAACTCGCTTGCCAGTTGTTGTTCGCCCCACGCCGCGCCGGCAATGGCCGACGAGAACCCTACCGTAGTGTCTTGAGTGCTCATGCCTGTCTCTTAATTTACTACGGAACCCGTGCCTGCCTCAAAGCGCAACCGGGCCTCGGGGCCCCGGCAAACCGCGCTGGGTGCCCGGCGTCAATGGATTAGACCCCAGTGGCGTTCCGCTTGTTCCCCAGCCTCTCGGCTTCGAGCTGTTTGGCGAGCTTCAGCAGCACGTAGTGGGCGGCAAAGTAGGCGATCACGATGCCCGGCCAGCCATCGCGGAAGCCCTGCTGGAACACGTAGGAGCGCAGAAACGTCCATGCCGGGGCGGTCGCAAGCTGCCAAACCGAGACATGCCGCCCGCGCTGCAGCCGGTCTGCCGCGGCCCGATCGGTGTAATCGTTCATCACCGCGGCGTGTTCGCGGAGGTTGCGGCGTGTGTAGTGGAGCAGATCGCCGGAGATCGTTGCCACCATGCCGTGCACCTTGGGGGCTTCATGCGGCGGCTCGCCATCCCAGCGCGTCACCGCGCGCCGGTAGAGCCGCGTCTGCCAGTCCGGATACCAGCCGGAGTGGCGAATCCAGCGGCCCAGATACCAGGCGCGGCGCGCCATGCGATAGCCATCGGCGGACGGTGCGCGCGCCAGCACCTGGCGCATGGCCGCCGCCAACTCCGGCGTCAGGCGCTCGTCGGCATCAAGCACCAGCACCCAGTCGTGCTGGCAGAGGCTGTCGGCGTAGTTGTGCTGGGCGCCGTGGCTTTGAAACTCGTGCTGGATAACGCGGCCGGTGTAGCGGCGCGCGATGGCCACCGTGTTGTCGGTCGAAAAGGAGTCGACTACGAGGATTTCATCCGCCCACGCCACCGACTCCAGCGCGGCAGCGATGTTATCCTCCTCGTTGAATGTATTGATTCGGGCGCTGACCTTCACCGCACCAGACTAGCAGCAGTCGGCCGGCAACAGGCGTTCAAAGCCGGCGCAGGCGCAGATGACTGAAATTGTTCATGTGGACTTCAGCCCGGTGTGGCGCGGCGGGCAACAGCAGCTTTGGCTGCTGGCGTCGGAGCTGCGCCGGGGCGGGTGCGCGCAAACCATCGTGGCGCCCGAGGGCGAAACTGCCCGCCGCTTTGCCGGTGAGGGCTTCCGTGTCATTGCGCCCGGCGGCGAAGCCCGCCGCATCGCACGCGCCGCCGGCATTGTCCACGCCCACGATGGCCACGCCCATAGCTGGATGCTGCGCGTTGCCTTCCGGTGCCCGGTGCGGACGGTGCTGAGCCGGAGAGTGGCGTTCCCCATCCGCAGCCCGGTTTCACGCTGGAAATATCGCCGCCTGGATCTGGTGATCGCCGTCTCGCACTACGTCGCGGCTCAGGTACTCGCCACCGGGCTCCCGGCCGCCAGGGTTGCGGTGATCCCGGACGGCATCGCGCTGGCCGCACTGCCCGATCCTGACGCCGCGCGCAGTGAAGTTCGCGCCCGTTGCGGTCTCGGCAACGATGTTCCCTGTCTGGTCTGTCTGGGAGCCCTGACCGCAGAAAAAGGCGTTGGCGACGCCATCGCCGCGATGGCCAGCCTGCCTGGCGCCTGCCATCTGTGGCTTACCGGAGCAGGCCCGCTGCAGCCCGCCTTGCTGCGGCAGGCCGAAGCGCTCGCCTGCGCCGCGCGCGTGCACTTTGTCTCGACCAGCGGCTTCACTGCCGCGCAGTGGGTAGCAGCGGCAGACCTGTTGCTCATGCCCAGCCGCGGCGAGGGCTTCGGCTCGGCGGCGCTGCTGGCCATGGCGCTGGGCAAGCCCGTCGTGGCCTGCCGCACCGGCGGCATCCCGGAGCTGATCGAACATGAAATCACTGGCCTTCTTGCCCCCGTTGCCTCACCCCTGGCGCTTGCCGCTGCCGCACGCCGCCTGCTGGAGGATGCGGCCCTGAGCGCACGCGTGAGCGCCATGGCGCACGCCCGCGTCGAGCAGCGCTATACCGCGGCCGGCATGGCCGATGCGACCCTGGCCGCATATGCGCATTCAAGTTGACTGGCGCGGGACCCCGCGTGGCTGCGCCACGCGACCCGCTTACGCCAAGGCCGGGCTGGGGGCCCGGAGCCCCAGCGCGGCCCCCGCATTATGATGGCAAGATAGATGGAGCTTCATGGGCGCAAGCTGGCTGATTGTCATTTTCGGATTGGTCGCCGGCAGCTTTCTGGCGCTGGCCGCCGAGCGCCTGCCGCAAGGACTGTCGGTCGTGCATCCGGGCTCGCGCTGCCCGCACTGCCAGCGCCCGCTGCGCCCCTGGGAGAACCTTCCGCTCGCCGCCTACGCCTGGCTGCGCGGGCGCTGCCGCACCTGCCGGGCAGGCATCGCCTGGACCGACCCGGTGATGGAGATTGCCGCCGCCGCCGCCTTTTACTGGAGTTGGCAGCGTACCGGCGGAGGCATCGAATTTGTGCGCGAGGCGTTTTTTCTGGGCTGCCTGATCGCACTCGCCGCCAGCGACTGGCACACGCTCCAGCTTCCCGATGAGATCACGCTGGGGGGATGGACCGCCGGCCTGGTCTTTGCCGTCTGGACCGCACCGGGTCTGCCGCACGCACTGCTGGCCAGCTGTGCGGGCGCAGGCGGCCTGGCACTGGTGGGCTGGATCTACCAAAAACTGCGCGGCCGCATGGGCGTAGGCTGGGGAGATATCAAAATGCTCGGCTTTCTGGGCGCATTCCTGGGCGTGGAAGGCATGCTCCTGGCCCTGCTCATCGGCTGCCTCAGCGGCGCCGTTGTGGGCATCGTTCAGGGCGCCGCGCTGATCGTCTGGCAACGCCGCCGGGGCCGTAGTTGGCCCCGTGCGCGCGCCACCGCCGCCTTCTGGCCGCTGCCGCTGGGCATTTTTCTGTCCCTGGGCGGCGCGGTGGCCCTCGCCTATGGCCCCGCCCTCTGGCACGCGCTGGTTTAACGCAGTTCCAGACATTGTTGACTGGCGCGGGACCCCGCGTGGCTGCGCCACGCGACCCGGCTGAAAGCTGATGGTGGCTTGCGGATAGCTGAGTAGAATCAAAACCATGGCCCAATCCGCCGGCGGATTCGATGCGTTACGGCTGTCGCGGCAGGTGCTCGCGTACCTGCCCAGCGGCGTTGTCTATTTCGACCGCGCCGGACACGTGGCCGCGGCCAATCCGGCGGCGCGCGCGGCCCTGGATCTCAGCCATCCGCGCGGGCTCGCGGCGGCAGAGCTGTTTGGCGAGGCGGAAATTTGCGAGAGCGATGGCACCCGCCTGGGGGCGGCTGCGGCCCTGCTGCTGGAAAGCTACCGCACCCTGCAGATTCTGCAGCGCAAAACCATGCTCTATACCACCCCCAAGGCGCAGGTGCGGCGCCTGGGCATCACTTGGTTTCCCCTGCGCGGACGCCGTGGCCGGCCATGCCCGCCGGCCGGTTTGATTTGCCTGTTGACCGACCTCACCGCCATTCACGCCCTCGAAGACGAGCTGCACCGGCGGCAAAGCCTCAGCGCCCTCGGCGAAATGGCGGCCGGCATCGCGCACGAGTTCCGCAATGGCCTCGCGGTCATTTCCGGATATGGACAAATGTTGCACCGCGCCGTAGCCGAGCCAGCCCGTGGACAAGCCGTTAAAATTCTGGAGCAGGCGGACGTGCTCAATAACATCGCCACCGAATTTCTCTCGTTTGCGCGCCCGCTCCCGGTCGAGTTTGAACCGATCGAGCTGGACCCGCTCCTGCACCAGTGCATTGAGGCCATCCGAGTGCAGGAGATTGGCAAAAACATCCGCTTGAGCGCCGAAGGCGAGTTTCCGCGCGTGCGCGGCGACGCCGTCCTGCTCGCTTCCGCTTTCCACAATCTGTTGCGCAACGCCTGCGAGGCGGCAGCTGACCGCAAAGAGCAGGGATGGGTGCGCATCTGCCCCGGCAGCCAAGTCGGCGACGCCGAGTGCATTGAGGTCATCGATAACGGCTCCGGCGTGGCCGCCGACATTGCCGACAATATCTTTGTCCCCTTTTTCACCACTAAAACCAGCGGCACCGGCCTGGGCCTGGCCATGGTCCACAAAATCATCACCGCGCATCGCGGCGTGGTTTTGCTCGCCGACAGCAGGCCCGGGCACACCGTTTTTGAAGTCCGGCTTCCTTCCGGCCGATAACCGACTTTATGGACTCCATTCTCGTTGTCGAAGATAAACATGAACTGCGCACCATGTTGCGCACCGCGCTGACAGCGGATGGATATCGTGTGGAGGAAGCGGGCGACGGCAATGCCGCCCTGCAGCTCCTGTCGCACTCCCAGTTCGCTGCCGTGTTGACCGATCTGCGCTTGCCGGGCAAAAGCGGACTCGAGGTCCTGCGCGCGGCGCGCGAGAATTCTCCGTCGATGCCGGTCATCCTGATGACCGCCTACGGCTCGGTCGAAGAGGCGGTCGCCGCCATGAAAGATGGCGCTTACGATTTCGTGCAAAAGCCGCTCGACCTGGAACAGTTGTCGCTGCGCCTGCGCCATGCCATCGGGCAGCAGCGGCTGCAGCGCCAGAACGTTCTGCTGCGCGAAGAGCTGGCCGAACGCTTCGGCCTGCCCAAAATTATCGGCGAGCATGCCAGCATGCGCCAGGCGGCGGGGGCGGTGCAGCGCATTGCGGCGACGGAAACCACCGCGCTGCTGCTGGGCGAGAGCGGAACCGGCAAAGAGCTGTTTGCCCGCGCCGTGCACCAGCTCAGCCCCCGCGCCCAGGAAGCTTTCGTCGCCATCAACTGCGCCGCGATTCCGGAAACGCTGGTCGAGACAGAGCTATTCGGCCATGAAAAGGGCGCCTTCACCGGGGCCAGCGCGCGCAAGCTGGGCAAGTTCGAGCTCGCCCATCGCGGCACCATTTTTCTCGATGAGATTGGCGAAATCCCCATGGCCATCCAGGCCAAAATCCTGCGCGTACTCGAGGAGCGCAGTTTCGAGCGCGTGGGCGGGGTGCAGACCGTAGAGGTGGACGTGCGCATTGTGGCCGCCACCAACCGCGACCTCGAAAGGGCCGCCCAGGAAAAGCAGTTCCGCGAAGACCTGTATTTCCGCCTCTCCGCCTTTCCGATCCGTATCCCCCCGCTGCGCGAACGTGGCGACGATGTTCTGGTGCTCGCCGAGGCGTTTCTGGCGCAATACTGCCGCGAGATGAAAAAGCCGCTGCTGTGCCTCACCCCCACGGTGCGGAAGCTTCTGCTCGACTATCAGTGGCCGGGCAATGTCCGCGAGCTGCAAAACGCCATCGAGCGCGCCGTGATTCTGGCCGACGGCGAGGAATTGCGCGCCGCCGACCTGCAACTGCGCGACGTGCGCCCCGCGCCCCGGAGTGCCGGCGCCAGCTTGCAGCTCCCGGACGAATTCGACTGGACCGGCCCCCTCCCGGAAGTGCTCGCGCGGGCGGGCCTGCTGCTGGAGCATCGCCTGTTGCGCGAGGCGCTGGAGCAATGCGGCTGGAACAAGCAGGCCGCGGCCCGGCGCCTCGGCATCGGCTACAGAAAGCTGCTCGCCCGCATGCAGGCGACGGGAGTGTAGCATCCTCGATCGGCTCTCATCCCTGCGCCCGCAGGTGCGCATGACCGCCGGCTGGCTGGTGCGCTGGCTCGGGTTCCTCTATTTCTGGGTGTTCTGGGGCTGGTGGCGGCAGGCGCCCGGGTTGATCGGGCCTCAGGGTATTTTGCCCGCAGGCGGTTATCTGCAGGCGGTCGCGGCGCATTTCCATCCCGCCGCCCGCATCTGGTTTGCTCCTTCCCTGCTCTGGATCGCCCACACCACGCTGGCACTGCATCTGCTGTGTGGACTGGGCATGGCCGCCTCCGTAGCGGTGATGGCGCGCTGGCGCCCGCGCTGGGCGCTGGCGGTCTGCCTGATCGCTTTCCTTTCGCTGATTTCTTGCGCCCAGGTGTTCGCCAGCTACCAATCCGACGGCATGCTCATGACCGCCGGATTCTTCGCCCTGTTCCTCGACGAGCGGGCGCCGAGCTGGTGGAGCTGGTTCTCGCTGCGCTGGCTTTGGTTCACCATCTACTTCGGCTCAGGCCTGGCCAAGTGGATGAGCCACGACCCGCAATGGCGCCATCTCACCGCCATTGACCAGTATTACCAGAATCTGCCGCTGCCAAACTGGCTGGGCTGGTACGCGCAGGAATATCTGCCGCACGGCATCGAAGCCGCCATCGCGGCCTCGATCCTGATTCTGGAGATCGTCGTGGTCTGGCTGGCCTTTCTGCCGCGGCGCTGGCGCATCGCCCTCTTCTGGATCGTCACACCCTTTCAGATCGCCATTATCCTCACCGCCAACTATGGCTTCTTGAACTATCTTGTATTGGGCCTCGGTCTGACGCTGGTCGACGATCAGCATCTGGATTGGCTGCGGCGGCGGCCGTACGCGGCCGTGCAGGCCGCACAAGCCGGCTGGCGCACCCGCATCGCTTCCCTGGCTCTGGTGGCGCTGGTGGTGATCACCGGCCTGAATCTCGCCGGACGCTTCTGGCCCCGGCTGGCGGCGCCCGAGCCGGTCAACGCGGCCTTGCAGCCATTCCGTATTGCCGACCCGTTCGGGTTATTTGCGGTCATGACCCGCCATCGTTACGAGATCGAGTTCCAGGGCACGCGCGATGGCAAGAGCTGGACACCCTACCCGTTCCGCTACAAACCGCAGGATCCGCACCAGCGCCCGGTGGGGGATCTGTTTCTGTTCGCGCCCTATCAACCGCGCTTTGACTGGAACCTGTGGTTTGCTTCGCTGGGCGGGTATGCTCAATATCGCTGGGTCGAGGCAACCGAATTACGTCTGCTCGGCAATGATCGCGCGGTGCTGCACCTGTTTGCCGGCAACCCGTTTGGCTCGGCCCCGCCCCTGGCAGTCCGCGCCGTGCTCTGGCAATACTGGTTTGCCACCCCGGCGCTGAAGCGACGGCAGGGTGTATGGTGGCGGCGCAGGGAGCTCGGGCAGTACGCGCCCACGCTGGTGCGCACCGCCGCCGGCGCGGAAGAACTCCCTATTCGCTAGATTGCGCGCTCTCGGCCAGTTGCGGGCGGTTTTCCACCGCTTTCAGCTCCGCCGGCGGCTCCCAGTTCGCATGCAGATCCTGCAGCTTGTTCAACTGCGGGCCGAGGCGCGAGCGGTAGGAGCTGCCGGCCAGGTTGTAGGCCTTGCCGGCGGCATCGATTGCTTTGCCCACCGTTTGAAAATGATCCAGAAAGACCTGCAGGCGCTGCCCCAGCGTGGTGATCTCCTGCAGCAGCACCTGCATTTGCTGGCCTGCCTTGAACTGCTGCCATCCCTGCGCCACGATCGAAATCAGCGGAAACAGCGTACTCGGGCTGGCCAGCAGAATCGCCGGCGACAATTGCTGGCCATAACGGTACAGGCCGGCATCGGCGTCCAGGGCTGCGCGAAACGCGCCCTCGCTGGGCACGAACATCACCACGCACGGCATGCTGTTTTCAAGCTGGCCGCAATAGTCCTTGCCTGCCAGTTCCTTGGCGCGGCGGCGCAACACCTGAGCAAAGGCCGCATAGCAGGCGCGGCGCGCCGCCTCATCGCTGGCATCGAGGCCTGCGAGAAAATCGCTCAGGCTGGCTTTGGCGTCGACCGCGAGCTTGCGGCCGCTGGGTAAATACACGACCGCATCGGGGCGCAGACTCCCGCCTGCAAGGCTGACCTGCAGGTCGTAATCGATCTGTTCGTGCAGGCCGCAGGCGGCAAAAATGTTCTGCAGCACCGACTCGCCCCAGTCCCCGCGCACACTGTTGCTCGTCGCCAGCGCCTCGCGCAGCGTCCGCGCTTCCTGGGTCATGGCAGCTCCGGCGCCCACCACCAGTTGCAGTTGCTGCTCCAGTTTCGCGTCCGCCGCGGCGCGCTCTTTTTCAAACGCGGTGATGCGGCCCTGGTAGCTCTCCAGCCGCGCCTGCATTTCGCTCAGCCTGGCCTGGAGCGCAACGTCGGTGGTCTGCACCTGATGCACCGTCTGCTGGCCGAGCAGCTGCAGCTCCGGTCCCGCAATGTCGCGCAACTGGCGGGCCAATTCATGGCGCGTGTAGCGGACGAGCAGCCAGATCAGCCCCAGCCCCGCCATGGCCACGATCACCAGGATGAGAATCACCGCAAGCGCGCTCACGCCGGAACCTCGCGGCCCGCCGCCGCCGGGTGGCCCACCGAGCGATAGCGCGGCACGTACCCGAGCGCGCGAGCCCGGTCCAGCAGGCGGTTGAAGTCCAGGCTGATAGTCGCCCCCGCGCTCTGTGTTACCTCGTCCTCAATCGGCAGATCGAAATCGTCGGCGCCATAACGCAGGCCGTCCAGGGCGCCTTCGTTTTGCGTCAGCACCGAGGTGCGGATGCGCGCCACATTATCCAGGTAAATGCGGCACAGCGCCAGATGCCGCAAGTACTCGTGCGTGCTGATCTCGCCGCCGGCCAGCGCCGTGCCATAGGGTTTGTAGGTCCAACACAAAAAGCTGGCGAGCCCGCCCTGCGCATCCTGAAAGGCGCGCGTGCGCTCCAGATGTTCCAGGCGCTCGGCCAGCGTCTCATCAAAACCGATGACCATGGTCGCTGTCGTCTTCAGCCCGGCGGCGAGGATGGCCGCCTGCGCGTCAAAGTATTCGCTGACCGTGTATTTGAACTTGCTGTGGCGCGCGCGGAAGCCTTCGGTGAGAATCTCGGACCCTCCGCCCGTGATCCAGCGCACGCCCGCGGCGCGGAATCGCTCCGCCGCCTCCGCCCAGCTCAATTTGGCGTGATCGGCCAAGTACATGAGCTCGGCCACTGTGAGCGCATAGAACTCGATTTTGTCGCCATAGCGCTCGCGCAGGGCCGCAAACAGATCACAGTAATAGGCAAGCGGCAGATGCGGATTGAACCCGCCGTTGAATGCCGCCAGATCGCCGCCCAGCGCCAGCAAGCCGTCAATTTTAGCGAACACCTGCTCGCGCGTGAGCACGTAACCGCCCGCCTGCCCCGGCAGGCGGTAAAAAGCGCAATAATCGCACTGGGCCACGCACACGTTGGTGTAATTCACGATGCGCATGATCATGTAGGTGCACTCATGCGCAGCATGGAAACGCGCGCGCACTGCGCCTGCCAGGCGCTGCAGCTCGTCATCGCTGGCGCGGCGCCAAAGCGCTTCCGCCTCCGCCGTGGTTATGCGCTCTCCCGCCGCCAGTTTTTCGTACAATGCATTCACTTGCCTAAATCTACCATTTATACGGTCGGCCACTCGACCCGCTCCGCGGAAGAATTCGTTTCCCTGCTGCGCTGGCACGGAGTTTGCCAGCTCGCCGATGTGCGCTCGATCCCCCGCTCGCGCCACAATCCGCAGTTCGCGCAACCGGCGCTCACTACCACGCTGGCGGAGGCCGGCATCGCCTGCCGCGTGCTGGCGCAGCTCGGCGGCTTGCGCCACAGCCATCAGGATTCGCCCAACACCGGCTGGCGCAATGCCAGCTTCCGCGGCTTTGCCGATTACATGCAGACGGGCGAATTCGCTGCCGGCGCCGGCGAGCTTGAAGCCTGGGCCAGGCTGGCCCCTACCGCGATCATGTGCGCCGAGGCCGTGCCCTGGCGCTGTCACCGCTCGCTGATCGGCGATGCGCTCGAAGCGCGCGGCTGGCAGGTCCTCGACATCATGGGCGAGAAGCCGGCCTCGCCTCATCGCACCACGCCTTTCCTGCGCGTGGTGGAAGGCCGCTTAACCTATCCGTCACCTTGACCCGCGCTGTGCGTCATACTAAAAGCAGCTATTCTCGTTTTTAGGAGCTTTTTCGCCATGCCATCCCGTCTGCGCACCGGCATTTTCGCAACCGCACTTACGCTTGGAATGATCCCTGTCGGGCTGAACGCTCTGACCCCGCCCCGGCAGGTACAGACCGTATATTCGGGCGTGGTGAGCGACGCCATGTGCGGCGCCAAACATACCATGGGCGGCTCCACGCCGGCCGCCTGCGTGCATATGTGCGTGAGCGGGGGCTCCGACTACGCGCTGGTCGTCGGCCAGAAGGTCTATACGCTGGCCACCAAGGACAACAAAACGCTCAAGACGCTCTACAACGACGCCGGCAAGCGCGTACACGTGCGCGGCACGCTGAAGGGCGAAACGATCACGGTCGCGTCCGTCAGCGCCAGCCGCTGAGGCCGGAAAGTCCGAGCAGAACCGGCTTTCATCGGCGGCCGGAAATAGGAAGTTTTGGGGTGTAAGTTGTTGATTCTGCGTGGTCGGAGTTTCCAGAGGAGGCCTGAGGATTTTGAGTTCGCTTTTTCGCCTTGACGAGCGGCTTCGGGGCATGCTGCACGTTGACGGCGGTTACGCCAGGCACACGGCAGGAGGAAAGAGCAGACTGCATGTTGG
>JBOGKK010000149.1:0-9591 GCA_050745425.1 Terriglobales bacterium | reverse complement strand
TTACCAGCGCTGCTCGCGCCGGCCGCCACCGCCGCCGCCGCCGCCGTTACCGCGTTCCGGACGCGGGCGAGCCACGTTGACGTTCAGCGCGCGGCCGTCAATTTCGCTGCCGTTGAGGGCGGCGATGGCGTCGTCGCCCTGCTGATCGTCTTCCATTTCCACAAAGCCGAAACCACGCGAACGGCCGGTGTCGCGATCCGTCATGATGCTGATGCGGCTGACGGCCCCGAAGGCCTCGAACGCAGTACGAAGATCCTGCTCTGTCGTGTGAAACGACAGATTTCCAACAAAAATATTCTTCAAGGGATGAT
Source organism: Terriglobales bacterium (assembly GCA_050745425.1). Taxonomy (GTDB): domain Bacteria; phylum Acidobacteriota; class Terriglobia; order Terriglobales; family SCQP01; genus SCQP01. The sequence continues at coordinate 9,280 of JBOGKK010000149.1, read as the reverse complement.
CCTTACAAACAGAGAGCTATTTGACTTGGCTGTCTATAGCGAATAGGCAAGACGGAACAGGTTCGTACCGGCGGTCTACAGGCATCGAGCAGAAGACAAACGCATAGTCAATATAGCATGAAACGGACATGCGGAATCCGCCCTGAAAGGGGGTTCCTGCTTTGATGCCTGAGCCCGTGTCCGTCAGGCTTGCGCGGCTTGGGCAACCTGTTTTTCCGGGTTCATAGCCAGTCGCAGCTCAGGGCTGACGCTAAAGTGGATGGAATTGCACGGAGCGATTTCGAGCCGGGTTCCGGTGCGGGGGTCACGGCCGATGCGTGCCTTACGGGTTACCGGGCGGAAAGTGCCAAAGCCGGCCAGAGTGATGCGCCGCCCGCGCATCAACTCCTCCGAGATTGCATCGATCGCTGCATTCAGAGCCCGTTCCGCCGCCATTCGCGGAATTCCACTAGCGCTAGCCATCGCCACGCTTAGGTCACTGCGGTTCATGATTGTTGCCCTCCAGGGGGAGACTGAGAGGGTTTATAGCAGAATATAGAGCAGCATGCAATCACCAGCCGCCGATAATTCTGCCCCCGCTCCCTCCTTGCGGCGTGCCCATTCTTGGCGGCGCAGCCTGGGGCAAGCTCTTTTCGTGGTTTTTACCATAGAAATCGGCCTGATTCTGCTGGTCCTGCCGTGGACACCAATTTGGGATAACACCATAGCCGTAATCAGCGGAGCAAGCTCGTGGCGTTATATTTTTTTGAGCGCGTACGTGCGCGGAGCGGTGAGCGGACTGGGGTTGTTGAACCTATGGGCAGCCATGAGCGAAATCACGCACTCCCGGATTTAGTCCGGCCGTGGCTGTACTGCATCAGCGACGGCTCCGGCTGGCAGGGATTTGACCGCCTCATCGCCGCCGCCCGGGCGGGTGTAGATTTTATCCAAATTCGAGAAAAACAGCTCAGCGCGCGAGAGTTGCTGACATTTTGCCGCAAGCTGAGGGCAGCAGTGCCGCCGGGCGGGGCGAGGTTACTGGTGAATGAGCGCGTCGATGTCGCCCTGGCGGCCGCCTTGGACGGCGTCCATTGCCCGGCCGCCGGGGTGCCTGCTCAGCGCCTGCGGCCGATTGTGCCGTCCGGCTTCCTGATTGCCCAAAGCTGCCATAGCGTGGCCGAAGTGGGAGCTGCTGAAGCAGCGGATTTCTGTGTCTTTGGGCCGGTGTTTGCCACTCCCTCCAAAGCTGCCTATGGCCGGCCACTGGGATTGGAAGCGCTCTTCGCTGCGACGCAGTGTGGGCGGCCGGTGCTGGCGCTGGGGGGAGTGGAAACAGCCAATGTGGTGCAATGTCTCGCGCGCGGTGCAGTGGGAGTGGCTGGCATCCGCATGTTTGCCGGGGAGAACTGCGTCACTGATTTGCGCGTATTATTGCAGCGAAGGAACTTATGAGCACCCCTTATCCTCCGCCTTCGCCGGCACCGCGGCGACGCAACAACGCCTGGATCGCGGTTGTGATCGGCATTGTGGTCGTGCTGGCGATCATCATCGGCGTGGGCATTTTTGTGATCAGCCGGGTGGTGCATATTAACGTTACGGGCGCCGGCAACGACGAGCACGTCAGCATCCAGTCGCCGTTCGGGGGCGTGCAGGTCGAGCCCAAAGCGGATTTGACCCGCCTCGATATGCCGATCTACCCCGGTGCTGTGCAGGTGCTTTCGAGCGCTGATTCGCCGTTCGACAATTCCAGTGCGGCGATGGGCAATTTTGGTGGGCTGCACGGGATGCATTTTACGAGTCCGGGCGCTGAGGTGCTGGTGCATGGCGGCCGTACGTTGGTGATGGTCAACATTGCTGAATTCCGCACCTCCGCCAAAGCCAGCGACGTGCTGGCGTTCTATCAGAAAAAATTGGGCGTGTTTGGTCCGATCCAGCACAAGTGGGAGGGGTCGACGCAAACCCTGCAGGTGAAGTTATCGGACAGTAACGTGCGCGCGGTCTCGGTGCGTCAGGGCCGCGACGGCACGCACCTGCGGCTGGTGCGGGCCGAAAAAACCAGCGATGCGCGCTGAGCGTTACTCCTGCGCCAGGGCGCGGTCGAGAATGGTGTCCACGTTGCGCAGGTGATGGTTGAGATCGAAGGCCGCGGCAATGGTTTCGGGTTTGACTTGATCCCGAATTTCCGGGTCCGCTTCGACCGCGCTGCGGAAGTCGGCGCCGGTGCGCCAGCTCGCCATGGCGTGGCGCTGCACCCAGCGGTAGGCCTGCTCGCGGCTGATGCCGCTCTCGACCAGCTCGAGTAATAGCTGCCCGCTGAAGACAAGGCCAAAGGAACTGTCGAGGTTCTTCTGCATGCGCTCGGGATACACCAGCAGCTTCTCGATCAGGCTGGTGGTCTTGGCCAGCATGTAGTCGAGCAGGATGCACGAATCCGGCAGCACGACGCGCTCCACCGAACTGTGGCTGATGTCGCGTTCGTGCCAGAGTGCTACGTTCTCAAGTTCAGCCTGGGCATTGGAACGCAGTAGGCGCGCCAGCCCGCAAATCTGCTCGCACGTTACCGGGTTGCGCTTGTGAGGCATGGCGGACGAGCCTTTTTGCTTTTCCGAGAAGAACTCCTCGGCTTCGCGGACTTCGGTGCGCTGCAGGTGGCGGATTTCGAGAGCGATTTTTTCCAGCGAGGCTCCGCACACGGCGATGGTGCACAAGAAAGCGGCATGGCGGTCGCGCTGGATCACCTGGTTGGAGATGGGCGCCGGCTCAAGGCCGAGGCGTTGGCAGACGCGGGCTTCCACTTCGGGGTCGAGATGCGCGAAGGTGCCGACGGCGCCGCTCAGTTTGCCGATGCGGAGGTCTTCCGCTGCGGCCCGCAGGCGGCGGCGGTTGCGCACGGCTTCGGTGTACCAGTTCGCCAGCTTGAGGCCGAAGGTAATGGGCTCGGCGTGTACGCCATGGGTGCGGCCGACCTGGACGGTGTGGGCGAACTCGCGGGCGCGGCGCCGCAGCACCGCGGCGAGCGCATCGATGCCTTCGAGCAGGAGCTTGGCGGCCTGCTGTATCTGCAGCGCCTGGGCGGTGTCGATGGTGTCGTTGGAGGTGAGCCCGTAGTGAAAATAGCGCGCGGCCGGACCCACATGTTCGGCGACGTTGGTGGTGAAGGCGATGAGATCGTGTTTGACTTCGGCCTCGATCTCGGCGATGCGGGCAGGCTCGCAGGCGGCTTTGGCTTCAATTTCGCGCGCCGCCTCGGCGGGGATGATGCCCATTTCCGCCTCGACCGCGGCGGTCGCCTTTTCGACGGCCAGCCACTGGGCAAACCGGTTTTCATCGCTCCAGATGCGGCCCATGGCCGGACGGGTATAGCGCGGAATCATAATCGCCGGAGTTCCTTTCCTGCTATTTGCTAGAATAACCTCGCTATGGCTGAGACCATGCCGTCGTTGCGCGAGAAAGCGCAACTCATGTCCGCCTCCGAGATTGAGCGCACCCTGGTGCGGCTGGCGCACGAGATTGTCGAAAAGAGCAATGGTGTTGACGGGCTGGCGCTGGTCGGCATCCGGCGGCGCGGAGAACCGCTGGCGCGGCGGCTGGCGGCACTGGCGGGACGCATCGAAAACAAGCCGGTTCCCGTAGGCACGCTCGATATCACCCTCTATCGCGACGATTTATCGGCGGTGGGTGTCAAGCCGGAAGTCAAGCCCTCGCAGATTGATTTCGACATCAACGGGCTGAGCGTGATTCTGGTGGACGATGTGCTCTTTACCGGGCGCACCATCCGCGCCGCGCTGGATGCGCTGTTTGATCACGGGCGGCCGCGCCGGGTGCAGTTGTGCGCGCTGATTGACCGCGGCCACCGCGAGCTGCCGATCGAGGCCAGTTTTGTCGGCAAATACGTGCAGACGACCGCGCGCGAGATGGTGGAAGTGAAGCTGAAGGAGATCGACGGCAACGAACGCGTGTTGCTGGTGGAACCGGCATAGGCATCGCCACTATGAGCGATCACGGGCACGAGCAAGCGCACCTTCTGGGAATCGAGGGTTTGCCATTGGCCCGCATCGAGCAACTACTGGCGCTGGCCGCCCGCTTTCAGAAAACGCCGCCGCCGCGCACGCTCACCGGCAAGCGCCTGCTGCTGCTGTTCTACGAAGCCTCGACGCGCACGCGGACCTCATTTGAAGTGGCGGCGCGGCGGTTGGGCGCAGAGACGGTTTCCGTAAGCGCACACGCCAGCAGCATTGAAAAAGGCGAGTCGCTGCTGGATACCGTCTATACGCTGCGGGCCATGGCCATCGACGGCATCGTAATGCGGCATGGCTCGAGCGGAGCACCGCGGCTGGTGGCCGATCATGCCGATGTGCCGGTGATCAACGCCGGCGACGGCATGCACGAGCATCCCACCCAGGCGCTGCTCGATGGCTTTACGATCCTGCGGCATCGGGGCTCGATTGCCGGGCTCAAGGTCGCCATCATCGGCGATATTCTGCACAGCCGGGTGGCGCGGTCGAATATTCTGCTGCTCTCGCGCCTGGGCGCGGAGTTGCGGCTGTGCGGTCCGCGCACGCTGCTGCCGCCGGAATTTGCCGCTTATGGGCCCAAGGTGCGCTTGTGCCATGAACTCGAACCGGCGCTTGACGGCGCGGATGTCGTGATGGTGTTGCGCATTCAGATGGAACGCATGCGCGAGAGCTTTTTCCCCAGCGAAGGCGAGTACGTGACCCGCTTTTCGGTGACCGCGGAGCGCTTGCGGGCGGCGCGCCCGGATGCGCTGGTGATGCACCCGGGGCCGGTGATCCGCGGCGTCGAGATTACCGCCGACGTGGCCGATTCGCCGCAATCAGTGATCCGCGAGCAGGTGGAAAACGGAGTCCTGATCCGGATGGCGGTGCTGCACATGGCGCTGGGTGGGGCGCCGTAAACAAGACACTATGAATCTGATTCTGAAAAATGGGCGGCTGTTCGACCCCGCGCGCGGGCTGGACCAGGTGGGCGACGTCGTCCTGCAGGGCGATCGCATCCGCGATCTTGGCCCCGACATTGCTGCGCCCGGACCCGGCGTGCTGGATTGCTCCGGGCTGATGATCGCGCCGGGATTTATCGATTTGCACGTGCACCTGCGCGAGCCTGGTTTTACCTACAAGGAAACCGTTGCCAGCGGCACGCGGGCGGCGGCGGCAGGCGGCTTTACCGCGGTCTGCGCCATGCCCAATACCGATCCGGTGAACGATGACGCCGGCGGTACCGTCTATCTGCTGCAGCGGGCGCGCGAGTCCGGCCAGGCGCGGGTTTATCCTATCGGGGCGATCACTGCTGGCAGCCAGGGCGAGCGTCTGGCGGGTCTGGGCGGGATGCGTACGGCTGGAGCCGTCGCCTTCTCTGACGATGGCCGCCCGGTGATGAACGCGCAGATTCTGCGGCGCGCGCTCGAGTACGCCAGCATGCTGGGCGTGCCCGTGATTGAACACGCCGAAGATTTACATCTTTCGGCCGGCGGATCCATGCACGCTGGCGCGGTGGCTCTGCGGCTGGGGTTGCGCGGCATCAGCGGAACGAGCGAAGCGGCCATGGTCGCGCGCGATCTGCTGCTGGCGGAAGAGACCGGGGCCCATATTCACATCGCCCATGTGTCCACGGCGGCCTCGGTGCGGCTGCTGCGCGAGGCCAAGGCGCGCGGGGTGCGCGTGACTGCGGAAGTAACGCCGCACCATTGCACGCTATGCGACGAAGATGCCACGCCCTACGATACCAACTTCAAGATGAACCCGCCGCTGCGTACTGCCGCCGACCGCGAGGCGGTGGTGGCGGGTCTGGCGGATGGAACGCTCGACGCGTTTGCCACCGACCACGCCCCCCATGCTGCCCATGAAAAGCTGCAGGAGTTTGATCGTGCTCCGTTTGGCATCATCGGCCTGGAAACAGCCTTGCCGCTGGGTCTGCGCCTGGTAGACAACGGAAAGCTCACGCTGGCGCGCCTGATCGAGGCAGTGACCAGCGCGCCGGCGCGGGCTTTTGGCCTGCCTGGCGGGAGCCTCGAGCCCGGAGGCCTGGCGGATTTGACTGTCTTCGATCCCCGCGCCGAGTGGACTTACGATCCCGCCCAGGGAGCCTCACTCAGCCGCAACTCGCCATTTGCGGGCTGGAAACTGCGCGGTCGCGCGGTTTACACCATCGTGGGTGGTCGCGTGGTCTATGCGGCGGCGCGCGACGTTCTCAGCTGATGGGGATTTTCAGATCAAGCCGGACGTCGCTGCGCGAAACGTATTGCGAGTCGGTGCGCACGGGACTGCGATGATGCTGCCATTCGGCGTGGACCTGATAGGTGACGCCGGGCTTCAGTTGGTGAAAGGCGTAGGTCCCGTGCGTGCCGGTGATAACGGTGTGCACTTGTTTCGTCCGTGCATTTTCGAGGTACACGATCGCCGAGGCGAGGGGTTGATCGAGTGCGTTGTACACGGTGCCTGACACACTGCGGCCCAACTGAGGCGCTTGCTGTGCGATGGCTGCAAGGGTCAGAAGGAGCAGAACGGCGGCGGCAGGGTGAAGCTTAGAGCGCCAAGCGCTCATCCTTCATCCTCGTCATCGCTGTCGAGGTCGTCTTCGTCGTCGTAGCCTTCGTCCTCGTCTTCGTCCTCATCGTCATCTTCATCTTCGTCGTCGAGGTCCTCGTCGTCGTCTTCATCATCTTGCATTTTTTTCAGCTCCAACGGGTGCAGGTTGACGACCTCGGCGTCGGCGCCGCAGTCTTCGCAGTGGATGACGCCACCTTCCTGCAGTTGATCTACGTCCACGTCCAGGTCAGCTTCGCAAGCGGGGCAGTTCACAGTCGTTCCTCCAGCGCGGACGGCTCGTGCGCCCGCCTACGACTAAGATACACAGGTTCGGTGCAGCACGGCTACCATAGACAACAGCATGACCGAATCGCAATTGCCGCCGTCGCGCGAGTTTCCGCAACGTCCGATTGTGGGCGTGGGCGTGGTGGTGCGGCGCGGCGACGAATTGCTGTTGGTCGAGCGCGGCCACGAACCGCTGGCGGGAATGTGGAGTGTGCCGGGCGGTGCGGTGGAGCTGGGCGAGACTACACGAGCCGCCGCTGCCCGTGAAGTGGAGGAAGAAACCGGCATTGCGGTTGAGATCGGACGCTTGTTGACGGTGGTGGACCGCGTGCAGCGCGACCTTGCGGGCAGATTGCATTACCACTACGTGCTGGTCGAGTTCGAAGCACGCCCGCGCGATGCAGGCGCCGAGCCCCGTGCGGCCACGGATGCGAGGCAGGCGCGGTGGGTCCATTGGGAGGATTTGGCGAACTACGCGCTGGTGCCAAAATTGGAGGAGGTTTTGGCGCTGGTGCGCGGATGATACAATATCTTCCGCGATATGTCCGGACATTCCAAATGGGCCACGATCAAGCATAAGAAGGCTGCCACTGACGCCAAACGCGGCAAAATCTTCACCCGCCTGATCAAAGAAATTGCCATTGCTGCCCGCGCCAGCGGCGGCGATGCCGACAGCAATCCCCGCCTGCGCAGCGCCATTATTGCCGCCAAGGCGGAGAATATGCCCGCCGACAACATCAAACGCGCGATTCAGCGCGGTACGGGCGAGCTGCCGGGCGTGATGTACGAGGAGTTTTCGCTCGAAGGCTATGGCCCTGGCGGGGCTGCGGTGCTGATGGATATCACCACCGACAACCGCAACCGCACGGTCAGCGAAATCCGCCACCTCATGAGCAAGAACCACGGCAACATGGGCGAGGCGGGCTGCGTGGCCTGGATGTTCAAGAAGCGCGGTACGCTCTCGGTGCCCAAGTCGGCGGCAGCGGAAGACGAGCTCATGGCTATGGTGCTCGAAGCCGGTGCTGAAGACATGGTCGATGACGGCGAGAGCTGGGAAGTGCTCACCGCTCCGGAATCGTTCGAACCGGTGCTCAACGCCGTCAAGGAACGCAAAATCGAGCCGGAAAATGCCGAAGTCGCCATGATTCCGCAGAACTACATCAAGCTCACCGGCAAGGAAGCCGAGCAAATGATGAAGCTGCTCGACGCCCTCGACGAAAGCGATGACGTCACCCACGTCTACTCGAACTTCGACATGGACGAAGCCGAGCTCGCCAGCGCATAAGGCGCCGGGGCTTACAGGTGCCCGGATCCTGATACCGAGGCGAGCGGGTCTGCCTGCAACGTGAGTGTGCCGGTGGCAGTCGTGCCGCCGGCGGTCAGGCTCAGGTGGTAAACGCCCGCAGCTAATTTCGCCGGTGGATGATAGGAGCCGAAACGGGTGTGGCGGGCCGGGGTCATGAAGCCATCCCAGACGTAGCGTGTGATGCCGGGCTGGGCGGGCATCGCGAGGGTGCGGGTTTGGCCGGCCGGGTCCGTGATGGTCAGCCTGGCCGTGCCGTGGGCATCCGCACCCAAGGCAAACGTGATCACGGGCGTGTCGTGGATGTGCTGGTGCCCGAGCCCGTTGGCGCGCGGCGGGGCAACCTCGGGCGGGTTGGCGCCGGCCCAGACATCGCTGCCCATCTGGCCGTCGCGGCTCATGTCGATCCAAAGCGTATCCGGGCGCTGGTGGAATAGCGTCACCGGCGCTTGCGCCATAGCTGGGCGCCATTGCTCCAGCGCAGAAATATCGTCGAGCACGTAAATGCCATGCCCATGCGTTGCGAGGATGAGATCACGCTGCCGGGGCTGGATGATGATGTCACGGACGGTGACGGTGGGCAGTCCATTGGCGCGCCAGGTCATGGCTTGCCAATGCTCGCCAGCATCGAAGGAAACTTCGAGGCCGGTGTGGGAGCCCACGAAGACAAGGTTTGGGTTCTTCGCGTCTTCGGTGACCACGTAAATGGGGTCGTTGGCTTGCAGGCGCGGCGACAGGTTGGTCCAGGTCTTGCCGCCATCGCTGGTTTTGAACAGCCAGGTCTGGTAGTTGTCGCTGCGATGGCCGTCAAAGGCGACGTAGGCGGTTTGCGGATTCGCCGACGATGCGGCGATGCGGCTCACCCAGAGGTTTTTGGGCACGGCAGGGATGTTCTGGTCGACTTCAGTCCAGTGGCCGCCGCCGTCGTGCGTGATCCAGACGTTGCCGTCGTCCGTACCCACCCAGATCAGCCCCTTCACCAGGGGGGATTCGGAAACGGAGTAGATGGTCGCGTAACCTTCCGCGCCAGTGTTGTCGGGGGTGAGGCCGCCGGTGCCGATCTGGTTTTCGGATGCCATGTGCTTGGAAAGATCGGGGCTGATGATCGTCCAGTGGCGGCCCTCGTCGGTCGAGGTGAGCAGGTAGTTGCTGCCGTAATACAGGCGAT
>JBOGKK010000148.1:0-15951 GCA_050745425.1 Terriglobales bacterium | reverse complement strand
TCAGCTTCTCTCAGTCGCCTTAAATCGGCTATGGCTATCTTGATTCTGCTCTAGTCCGCCGCCCGCTCAACGCTTGACTCAGTGGTGGGAAGTCCCGCGTTCGGCCGCTCCGGGCTCGGCCAAGACTTGCCGTCAGAAGCGGTACTGCGCGCTCACGACCGATGCATCCGTAAGGAAGCCAATATACGAAACACCGGTTTGGCCGGCGGCGCGTGGCTTCGGATCGATGCCCGGCACCGCCGGCAAGCCGAATTTCGTATCGGCAACGTGAATCAGGAGTTGCTGCCCGGCGTGCAGCGTCAGCACCAGATCGACGCCCGCTGCGCTCAAGCCGCTGAAGCGAAATCCCCACGTATTTCCATCCGCCGGATAATGCGCCGAGGGCGGCGCCAAGCGTACCGGTTCGCCATTCAGAACCGCGGACAGCGGTACGACGCCAGGCGGCAGCTTCAGAGTGAGGTCCTCGGCGCCGCGCTGAGAAGCCAAGTGCAACCACAGCGTGCGCAGGCCGCCATTCGTCGTATCGCTCACCATGCGAACCATGGGCGGGAGTAAGTGCAGCACCGGCGCCGGCGCTGCGAGCCCGGCGCTGGTACGCGCTGGATGCGCTCCCAGAAATTGCGCTGTAAACGCATCCGGCGCCGGATCGCTGCTCACCCACTTCGCCGTCGCCTGCAGGCCTTTCCAGTGCTCGTAGTAGGCAATGCTGTCGGGCTGCGCGCGTTGCGGCGTAAAGCGGTTGCGCACCATGCCGGCCACGCTGCAACCGATACAGAGAATGAGTGCGGTGATGGGCAGCTTCCAGCCCAGCCGCACCAGGTACGGCGCCAGTGCCGTGAGGGCGAGCGCAAACACCACCGACGCCGCAGCGGCTTCCGTCCACGGCAGCAGCATCAGAAATTTCCATCCCGCTGTCACCATGAGCAGCGCTGTCCCCAGCGCACCCAGCCACAGCACGCCCATCTGGCGAAACTCAGCGTGGTGCTCCGATTGGCTGGCGCGGGACCCAGCGTGGCTTCGCCACACGACCCGCTTGACGCCCGGCTTGCCGGTGAAGATTACAATCCAGGCGATCAGCAGCGCCACCAGCGGCCACAACACCGTGTGCGCCGCAGCCGGCATCCGGAACGCCAGCGCCACGCCTCCGAGCAGCCACCAGAGCAGCGCGCCCAATCCCAGCGCGGCGGCAGCCACGGACCGCCCAAACGCCATGTAGAAAACGGCCGCGAGCAGCACCATCCAGGCGATCAGCGCCAACGCCAACAAATCGGGCCGATACGGCTGGCCTTGCGGAATCCATCGCCACCCGCTATGCGTCCATTGCATGGCGCGCCACACCGCAGGCGCGGTAAACGCGCTCGCCAGTACAATTGCCAGACTCAGCAAGGCGCCCGCGACCAGATCGCCGGGCGACACCCGCCTGCGATGCAGCCCGAGAACACACGCGATGAGAAACAGCACGATCGGAACGATCGCTACCGGCCGCACCCACGCCATCGGATACACCACCAGCGCATGTCCAACCGGGTTCAGGTACACCACGTCGCGCTGGCGCGCCTGCTGTAAGTCCGCGTTGCCGAACGTCTGCGCGGCGGCCAGCATGGCGGCGCCCTGGTTCTGCAGTGTCCTCCGGCTCAGGTTATGCGGCGAGTCGAGCGGGGAGTGATAGTAGTCAAACCCGCGGCTGTAGGCGAAATTCAGGCCGGCAATCCCGGCGTGCTTGAAAACCGAAAGATCGGTGTCGTTGGGCAGGCGCCGATAGATGGCGTACATCAGCGAATCGGCGAGGGCGCCGGCATGCGCGGCGGCCAGCTCGTGAATCAGCCCGCCGTTGCCGGCGCTGGTCTCGAACATCTGCGAGGGGCCGGCGTTGCCACGGCCTTCAAAGTTGACCACCACGCCCACGTGCGACCGCAGCGGATTCGATTTCACGAACCGCGCCGCCCCCAGCATACCGGCTTCTTCGCCATCGCTGAACAACGCAATCACGTCATGGCGCAGCGGCGGACCGGCGCGCAGTGCCCGCAGCGTTTCGATCAAAGCGGCCGCATTGGCGCCATCGTCGCCGGCGCCCAGCCCATGCGGCACGGAATCGTAATGCGCCACCAGCAGTACGGCCTGGCTGTGCGGTTCGGCGCCGGGCAGTACGGCGGTGATGTTCTGCACGTAGCCGGCGGCGAAGGTTGGTCCGCGCAGCGGGAGATAGGAGCTCCCTGCTTCTACCGTGCCCTGCAGTCCCAGCGACCGCAACTGCGCGAGGATGGCATTGCGCACGGCATCATGCGCAGGCGTGCCCAGCGGATGCGGCGCCTGGTCCCAGCTCGCCAGCATTGCGAAAGCGCGCGCCGCCGAGAACTCGCGTGCCGGCGCCGTGAGACCCAGTGCCGGCGGAGGCGCCTGCAGCCGCAGCTGCAACAGGGCGGCCAGCGCCAGCGCCAGCAGGCAGCCTGCCGCCGCCATCCGGACGTGCCTGCTCGACGTACTCACCGCCGCCATTATATTTCAGCAGCCGCCGGCAATGGCGCCGATGATCAGAAACGGTTCTGCGCCGTTTGCCACCGCGTCCGGCAGCACGGCATCGACGGAATCCTGCGAACGATCTTCGCCCCCGGCGTAAAAGCGCACGTAGGCGCGGCGCGCGCCGCTGTCGTGATCGCGCAGAGTGCCGCACAGCATGGGATAGCGCGCCTCCAGCGCATCGAGCACGCGCCGCGTGGTCACCGGGGCGGCGACTTCCAGCTGCGCATCGCCGTTGAGTCCGGCCAGCGCCCGCAGCGGATGGGGCAAAACCACCGTTACCATAGCGTCGCCTAAGGAACGAGCTGCGCCTCGACCGACAAAACGGCGGGCAGATCATGCACGATCGCCTGCCAGTGATCGCCGCCGTCGGCGGAGGCGTAAACCTGGCCGCCCGTCGTACCAAAGTACACGCCGCACGGATCGAGTTGATCGACCGCCATGGCATCGCGCAGCACGTTCACGTAGCAGTCGCGCTCAGGCAGTCCGTGCGCCAGTTCTTCCCAGTCGGGGCCGCCGCTGCGGCTGCGGTAGACACGCAATTTGCCGTCGAGCGGGAAATGCTCGCTGTCGCTTTTGATCGGCACCACATAGACGGTCTCGGGCTGGTGGGCATGCACGTCGATGACAAAACCGAAGTCGGTGGGCAGATTACCGCTGATCTCATGCCAGTTCTCGCCGGCATCGTCGGTGCGCATCACGTCCCAATGCTTTTGCATGAAGAGCGTCTGCGGCCGCTGCGGATGCATGCAGATGTGATGCACGCAATGCCCCACGGCGGCGTTGGGATCGGGAATGTACTGGGAATGCAGCCCGCGGTTAATGGGCGTCCAGCTTGCGCCGGCATCGAGCGAGCGAAAGGCACCCGCAGCCGAGATGGCGATGAACATACGCCGCGCATCCGCCGGGTCGAGCACGATCGAGTGCAGGCACATGCCGCCCGCACCCGGCATCCACTGTGGCCCGGTGCCATGGCCGCGCAGGCCGGCCACCTCCTGCCAGCTCTTGCCAGCATCGCGCGATTGAAACAGCGCCGCATCCTCAACCCCGGCGTAGACGTGATCGGGATTGCCGGGCACCGGTTCCAGGTGCCAGACGCGCTTGAACTCCCAAGGATGCTGCGTACCGTCGTACCACTGATGTGTGGTCAGCGGCTTGCCCGTCGCCTCGGAGGTGTCGTAGACAAACTTATTGCTCTCGCCGCGCGCCATGCCAGCCGGCGCCGCCGCGGGCTCGCCTGGCGGGGTACCCGGCTGCATCCAGGTTTTGCCGCCGTCGTCGGAGCGCTGGATCACCTGGCCAAACCAGTCACTGGTCTGGGAAGCGTAAATCCGATTGGGCTCATCCGGCGCGCCCTTCAGGTGATAGACAGGCCAGCCGGCAAAATGCGGGCCGTCGATGTGCCAGCTCTTCCGCCGGCCATCCGCCGACAAAATGAACGCACCCTTGCGCGTGCCTACCAGCAGCCGTACGGAGCTCATCGCGCTAGTGTATCCCAAGTTTTGATAGGCGATTGCTTTGTCGGCGCGGGCCCCAGCGCGGCTTTGCCGCGCTCCCCGCTTATGCTCGCGCCAAGCCGGGGGCCCATGGCCCCGACTTGGCGCTGCGCTTCGCCTGGGCGCGAGCAGCACTGCGCACTCGGCTGCACAACTATGGCTCTGAAAGACCCAATAGAACCAATCGTGACGGAGCACGTAGTGATTGCAGTCCACTTAAGTTGGCAATGCGATTGCACCGGACTGTCCGGAAGCGCAGTTCCCAAAGGAGAATCCCATGTCGACCACCGCCAAGCTCGCACCTGCGTGCGAGCGCATAGAAAGCTCTGCTCTGCTTGTGCCGGAGCTGGTGCTGGCACAAGCGCGGCGGAATCCGGGCGCGATCGCCCTCGTCCAGGGCACAGCAGCGATGAGCTACGGCGCGTTGGCCGCCGGCGCGAGCGCACTGGCGCGGCGACTGTCGGGTCTGGGCGCGGGGCCGGAGGTGGTCGTCGGATTGTACGCGCGCCGCTCGGCGGCCTACGTGGTGGGGGCGCTGGGGATCCTGATGGCCGGGGCTGCCTACCTGCCGCTCGATCCGGCGGATCCGGCGGAGCGGCTCGGGTTCATGATGCGCGATGCCGGGGCTCCGATCCTGGTAACCACCGGGGAACTGAAAGCGGAGGCGCCGCAAGGCTCCTGGACCATGGTGGCAGCGGAGGCGGCGACGGCGGCCGGGCCGGAATGTGCCGGGCCCAGGCGGCGGGTTGGGGAAACACTGGCCTACGTCATCTACACCTCAGGCACGAGCGGCCGGCCGAAGGGGGTGGAGATCAGCCATGACAATCTGGCGAACCTGGTGGAGTGGCACGGGCGCAGGTTTGCGGTAAGCGCCGAGGATCGTGCAGCGCTCATGGCCAGTCCGGGCTTCGACGCGGGAGTATGGGAGTTGTGGCCGTATCTGGTGCAGGGAGCAAGCCTCCACATGCCCAGCGAGGAGGAGCGCCGCTCGCCGGCGGGTTTGCGCGACTGGCTGGTGGCGCAGCGTATCACAATGGCATTCGTGCCCACACCGCTGGCCGAGCCCATGCTGCGGCTGGACTGGCCGGCCGAGACGGCACTGCGCCTGCTGTTGACCGGAGCTGATACGTTACACCAGCATCCCCGGTGCGCTCTGCCATTCGCGCTCATCAACAATTACGGTCCAACCGAGTGCACCGTGGTGGCGACGTCGGGAACGGTGGCGGGGGGCGCAACGCCAGGAGTGCGCCCGTCGATCGGGGCGGCGATTGACAACGTGGAGGTTTTGATTCTGGACGAGAACCGGAAAGCGGCGCCGGTGGGGGTGGCAGGCACGATCTGGATCGGGGGGCGCGGGGTCGGACGCGGGTATCGCGGGCAGGCGGAGCTGAGCGCCGCACGGTTTATGACGCATCCCTTACGGGGAGCAGCGGGGGGACGGGTCTTCAACACCGGCGACCGGGGACGGTGGCGCGAGGACGGGGAAATCGAGTTTCTGGGGCGGTGCGATGGGCAGGTGAAAATCCGGGGCTACCGCATCGAGCTGGAGGAAATTGCCAGCGTATTGAACGAGCACCCTGCGGTTGCCGCAAGCGTGGTGCGGGCCAGCGAGGGCGCCAGCGGAAGCGCGAGCCTGATCGCCTACGTGGTCGTTTCAGCAGGAGCGCACGTCGACGCTCGCACCTTGCGCCAGGGGCTGCGGCAACGGTTGCCCGATTACATGCTGCCGTCGCAGTTCGTCCGCCTGGAGGCAGTGCCGATGACCGCGCGCGGCAAAGTTGACACGGCGCGGCTGCCAGAGCCGGAAGCGGCCAATCGGCTGGAAGAGACAGAGGAGAAGGAGGCGTGTGCGGAGCCGCACTCGCCGGTCGAGGAGCAACTGCTGGCGATGGTGAGCCGGGTGCTGGGGCTGGAGGCGGCGGTCGGGGTCGAGGACAACTTTTTTCTCCTGGGTGGCCACTCGTTTCTGGGCACGCAACTGATCGCTCAGGTGCGGGAACACTTCGGCGTGGATCTGACGCTGCGGGCGCTGTTCGATCACCCGACGGTGGGCGCCATGACAGGAGAAGTCGAAGCATTAATCGAAGCGAAGCTGGAGGCGATGAGCGAAGAGGAAGCGGAGGCCCTGCTGCAGGAACTGGAAGAGCGGGAAACGGAAGTGAGGGGATGAGCCTCGCGACCGCACGCACACCCGCCCTCCCTGCTTCCGGGCTGAGCCTGGCGCAATTGCTCGATCCGGAGGTGTTGGCCAACCCCTATCCGCTTTATGCGCGGCTGCGGAGGGAACGTCCCGTGCACTGGGATGCGTTCCTGCACGCCTGGGTCGTGACCCGCTACCAGGATGTGATCACGGTACTGCGCAATTATTCGGCCGCCCGCACCCCGACGCCGGAACGGCTGGCGGCGATGGGGCTGGGAGCGTTGAGCCCGATTGCGGCGGTGATGGTGCGGCAGATGCTGTTTCTGGATGCGCCCGCGCACACGCGCATGCGGGGACTGGCGGCGGCAGCATTTACGCCGCGGCGGATTGAGTGCCTGGCGTCGCACATTCAAAGCATCACCGACCGATTGCTGGATCAAGTCGCCGCCAGCGGAACGGCGGAGGTGATGGCGGATATCGCGGCGCCGCTGCCGGCAATCGTGACGGCGGAAATGCTGGGAGTTCCCGTCAGCGACTACCAGCAACTGAAGGGCTGGTCGGCGGACTTTGCCGAAATGTTGGGCAACTTTCAGCACAATCCCGACTGCATCCCCCGCGTGCTGGGCAGCGTGGAAGCGATGAGCGCCTATTTCCGCGCCACGCTCCGGCAGCCGGCTGCCAGCGTGGCACCGGGCCTGGTGCAGGCCCTGGCGGCGGCGGAGGTGGATGGGGATCGTCTGAGCGAAGAAGAGGTAATCGCGAACTGCATCGTGACCATGGTGGGAGGGCAGGAGACCACCACCAATCTGATCGGCAACGGGCTGTTGACGCTGCTGCGCCATCCCGATGAGATGGCTCGGCTGCAGCGGGAGCCGGGACTGATGCCGGCGGCAATCGAGGAGCTGCTGCGCTATGAGAGCCCGAGCCAGCACACGGCACGGCTGGCGCCGGAGGATGGGGTACTGGGAAGACAAAGCGTGCGCAAGGGACAGGCGGTGATAGCGGTGATGGGGGCGGCGAACCGCGACCCGGAACGGTTCCCGGACCCCGACCGTCTGGATCTGGGACGCAGCGATAACCGGCATGTGGCGTTCGGGTGGGCGGCGCACTTTTGCTTTGGCGCGCCGCTGGCGCGACTGGAAGGCCAGATTGCGCTGCGCACCATACTGCAGCGGCTGCCGCAGGTGCGGCTGGAGCCGGGTCGGCTGCGGTGGCGCAACAACCTCGGCCTGCGGGGATTGACGGCGCTGCCGGTGAGCTTTAGGCCGGCGCGGGCAGGAGAGCGGTGATGGCAATGGCGACGTTGTCGGCCGCCAAGCGGGCGCTGTGGGCGCGCTACGGGGGCAATCTGGGCGCAGCCACGGGGGCCGAGGGGACAATCGTGCGGCGCCGCCCCGGCAGCCCTCCGGCGCCCTTGTCGCCGGGGCAGGAACAGTTATGGCTGCGCCTGCAGGCGGCGGGGCCGCACGCGCCGCCTTTCTACAACGAATCCATTACCATCGCCGGGCTGGGCGCGGTCAATGTCCCGGCGCTCAGAGACAGCTTGAGTGCAATCGTAGGGCGGCACGAGATCTGGCGAACGAGTTATGGCATGGATGCGGGTAGGGCGGTGCAGATTGTACATCCGGCGCAGAACATCGACCTGCCGATCGTCGATCTGCAGGGGTTGCCGGAAGCCGCAAGAGAGGCGGAGGCGCAGCGGCGGCTGGAACAGGAGGTACGGCGGCCGATTGCGCTTGCAGGCGGGCCGCTGGTGCGGTTTCTGCTGGTAAAGCTAACGGAGAACGAACACCGGTTGTGGGTCATCGCGCACCAGAGTGTGGTGGACGGCATGTCGGCATTTCATCTGTTTCCAGCCGAACTCGCGGCTTTGTATCAGGCGCATTGCGCCGGTGCGCCCTCGCCACTGGCGGAGCTGCCGCTGCAGTATGGCGACGCCGCGTGGAGGCAGCAGCGCTGGCAGGCCGGGGCAGGCAGAGCAAGCCAGTTGGCTTACTGGCAGCGGCAGCTTGGCGGCATCGCGATGCCGCGCTGGCCATCGCCGGTGGCGCGCAGGAAGGCACCCGATTACCGCGGGCGGACCTCGCCGTTTGCACTGCCGGGCCTATGGACGGAGGCGGTGCGGGGACTCGGGCGGCGGCACGGGGTGACGCTGTTTGCAACCCTGGTGGCCGGGTTGGCGGTGGTGCTGCATCAGCATACGGGCCAGGACACGATGGTGCTGGGAACATACTCGGCGGGCGGGCGCAGGCGGCCGGAGATACAGGGATTGCTGGGGTACTTTCTTAACCCGGTGGCGCTGCGGCTGGACCTGGGCGACAATCCGGCGTTCAGCGTCTTGCTGGCGCGCGTGCAGCACACGGTGGCGGAAGCCATCAGCTACGACGAGGTGCCGTGGGAGGAGGTGGCCGGGAAACTGGCGCCGGATGCGGAGACCGGAGAGGCGCCGCGCTTTCCGGTCGTGGTATCGCTGCAACCGCCGCTGGCGCCGGCGGCAGCGGGATGGACCGTGACCTCGATGGACGGCGACAACGGAGGAGCGGTGTGGGATCTCTATCTGGCGTTCATTGACTGGGGCGCGGAGCCCGGCCCTGCCGGGATGGGCGGCGCGGCGGGCCTGATCGGGCGCGCGCAGTACAAGCTCGACGTTCACGACGCAGGCAGCGTGACCAGCCTGCTGGGCGATCTGCGGGCGGCGCTGGCGCATGCCTGCCAGGATCCACAGCGGAGGGTGGCGGAGCTAGCGATCTCATGACTCCTTTGGCCACGCGATGCGACAGCAAGCGCCGATTGCGCGCGGCGGTGCGGCAGGGCGCGGCGGCGGGTGCAAGCGGCAGCAGCCGGTTGCGGCGCCGGCAAGGGAGCGGGCCAGCGCCACTCTCGGCGGCGCAGGAACAGGTGTGGCTGCACGGGCAAATGGCGCCTGAGATTCCGTTCTATAACGAGACCGTCACCATTCGCCGGCAGGGCCCGCTCGAGGAAGGGGTGCTGGAACGGGCGTTGCTGGAGATTCTGCGCCGGCACGAGATCCTGCGAACGACGTTTGCGCAGCACCATGGCGCTCTGGTGCAGATCGTGCGGGCCACGGCGCCGCGGTTCTGCCTGCAGCGATGCGATCTGCGGGGGCTGCCGCCGGAGAGGCAGGCGGCCGAGGTGGAACGGCGGGCGGGAAAAAACGCGCGGGAGCGGCTGGATTTGCAGGCCGGCCCGCTGCTGCGGGCGCTGCTGGTGCGCACGGACGAGGAAGCGTACCGTCTCGACCTGACGTTTCATCAAATTATTTTTGACGCGGTCAGCGCCTATCGCGTCCTGCTGCCGGAACTCATCGTGCTGTACGATGCCTTCCGCGCGGGCCTGCCTTCGCCGCTCACCGAGCCGACCCTCCAGTATGCCGACTTCGCCGCCTGGCAGCGGCAGGAGATGGCCGGGCCGCGGCAGGCGGAGCACATCGCCTACTGGAAGCGTCAGCTCGCCGGAGAGCTGCCGGTGCTGGCGCTACCAGCGGATCATCCGCGACCGGCGGTGGAAACACACCGCGGGGCGATTCACCGCTACCATGTCCCGGAAACCGTGATCGCGCCGCTGCGGCAGATCGCGCAGCGGCAGGGCACTTCGCTGTACGCGGTGTTGCTGGCGGGGTTTGCGGTGTTGCTGGCACGCTACAGCGGCCAGGAGGAACTGATCGTGGGCAGCCTGTCGGCGGCGCGCCGCCGTGCGGAAATGGCCGCCATGTTCGGCTATTTCGTGAACCCGCTCGCCTTGCGGCTGCAGGTGAGCGGGAATGAGGATTTTCTGAGCCTGCTGCGGCGCGTGCAGGCCACCGTATGGGAGGCGATGGAGCACGAGGAGCTGCCGTTCGCCGAAGTGGTTCAAGCGCACCAGACCCGGATGGATCGCAGCCGCAGCCCGCTATTCCAGGTCATTTTCTCACAGCAACCCGAGGCCCCAAAGCTGGCGCAGGGATGGGAGTTGAGCACCGAAGAGATCGCCAACGGTGGCTCGAAGATGGACCTGGTTTTCGTAGTCGATGACCGCGGGGATGGCATCGGCGGGCCGATCACCTACAATCCCGATCTATTCGAGTCCGCCACCATGGCTCGCCTGGTGGGGCACTACCGCACGCTGCTGCAGGCGATCGGCACGACGCCGGAGCAGCCGGTGGCGGGATTGCCCCTGCTCACCGAAGCGGAGCAGGCGCAGTACCAGGCATGGAATGCGACCGAGCGGGACTACCCGGCGGCGTGCGTGCCGGCTCTGATTGAACAGCAGGCAGCGCGCACGCCCACCCGCGTAGCGGTACGATGTGAGGGCCGCGAGCTGACCTATCAGGAGCTGAATACGCGCGCCAACCGCGTGGCGGCGAGGCTGCGCGAGCGCGGGGTGAAGTCGAACACGCTGGTGGGCGTGAGCATGGAACGTTCGCTGGAGATGGTGGTGGCGCTGCTGGGGATTTGGAAATCGGGAGGCGCCTACGTACCCCTGGACCCGGACTATCCGGCCGAACGTCTGGCGTTTCTGCTGGAGGATGCTGGCGTAGCATTGCTGTTGAGCGAAAGCGCACTGGTGCAGCGCTGGCCCCGGCACCGCTGCCCGCTTCTGTGCCTCGACAAGCTGGAGGAGACACTGGAGGGCGCAGCCGCTCTGGCGAGCAGCGCCCGGATGCAGGATGCCGCCTACGTGATGTATACGTCGGGCTCGACCGGAGAACCCAAAGGCGTCATCATCACGCATCGCAGCATCAGCAACCGGCTGCTGTGGATGCAGGATCAATACGGCTTGCAGGAGCAGGACGTGGTCGTGCAGAAGACGCCGTTCAGCTTTGACGTGTCGGTATGGGAACTGTTCTGGCCGCTGATGAACGGAGCGCGGTTGGTGCTGGCGAAACCGGGAGGACATCGCGAGCCGGCGTATCTGGCACAACTGATCACGGCGGAACAGGTCAGCATTGTGCATTTCGTGCCCTCGATGCTGGACATATTTCTCGATACGCCACAGGCGGGAGCGTGCCGTACGCTGCGGGAGGTGATCTGCAGTGGCGAGGCCTTGCCGTATGCCTTGCAGGAGAAATTCTTCCGGACGCTGCCGGCGCGACTGCACAACCTGTACGGCCCGACCGAAGCCGCGGTGGATGTCACCGCCTGGGAGTGCCGGCGCGGAGATGCGCGCCGGCTGGTCCCGATCGGGCGGCCGGTGGCGAACACGCACATCCATATTTTGGACAGGCATAGGCAACCGGTTCCGGTGGGCGTGGCGGGAGAGCTGTATATCGGGGGCGTGCAGGTCGGACAGGGCTATCACCGGCGACCGGAACTGACGGCGGCGAAGTTCATCGACGACCCGTCCGATCCACAAACAGCGGGGCGGCTATACCGGACCGGCGACCGCTGCCGCTGGCTGGGCGATGGCGCGCTCGAGTATCTGGGCCGTCTGGACTCGCAGGTAAAACTCCACGGATGCCGGATCGAGTTGGGCGAGATCGAAGGCGCGCTGCGCCGGCATGCCGCCGTACACGATGCGGTGGTGGTACGGGACGGAGAGAGAGAACCGCGGCTGATCGCCTACGTGGTCTGGGCCAACGGAGAGGCGGGGAGTGCCGCCGGGTTGCGTTCGTTTCTGGAGGAGAAACTACCCGGGTATATGATTCCGGCGGCGTGGGTGGTGCTGCCGGCGCTCCCGCTGAGCGCGAACGGAAAGCTCGACCGGAAGCGGTTGCCGGCACCGGAATCAAGCCTGGGGAAAAGCGCCGAATATGAGCCGCCGCGGGGTGAGAGAGAAATACGCCTGGCGGCGCTGTGGGCGGAGCTATTGCAGCTGGACGGCGTCGGCCGGAACGACAATTTCTTTGACCTGGGCGGACGTTCGCTGCTGGCGATCACGCTGATCGAGCGGGTGCGCCTGGACCTGGGAAAGCGGGCGCCGGCATCGCTGTCGCTGGTCACGCTGTTGCAGGCTCCGACGGTGCGCGAACTGGCTGCCGTGCTGGCCCACGCGCCGGGTTCCGGGCAGGTGCCGGGCATCGTGGCGTGGCACCGGGCGGGCACACGGCCGCCGCTGTTCTGGATGGGGGCGACGCCGATCTATCGTCCGCTCGCCGAACGTCTGGGCAGGGAGCAGCCATTCCTGGGCGTTCATCCTGCTCCCGCGGCGATAGGCAAGCTGGGCGTGCCGTACCGGCTGGAGGAGTACGCCGCCTGTCTGATTCCTTCCCTGCGCGCCGTGCAACCGGAGGGGCCGTATTACCTGGGCGGTTTCTGCCGCAACGCCATCGTAGCCTACGAGGTCGCGGCCCAACTGGCAAAGCAGGGGCAGAAGGTGGGGCTGGTGGTGCTGTTTGACGCACCCGTTTTCAGGGCGGGCTTGCCGGGATGGCGGTGGCGGATTCTGCTGCGCCGCATACAGATGCATGGCGGCAACCTGCGGGGTCTGGCGGGCAGGGAGGTTTGGCCTTACTTGCGGCAATGGCTGCAATCGCGCCGGGAGGAAAGCGAAGGCGCGCTCCGAACCGCCTGCCATCGCAAGCGGCGCGCGCCCGCCAGTTGGCTGCAGTATCCGGAGCGAATTCGGGATGTCGCGCTCTGCTCCTATCGCCCCGGACCCTACTCCGGGCGGGTCGCGTTTCTGCGGGTAACGGGATCGTACCCCGCCGAAGCGCGCTGGGAAATCGCTCCCGCCTGGCGTGGCTGCCTCGAACGCGGTCTGGAGTTGCATGAGATTTCCGGAGAACACGAAACGGTCTTTTCCGGAAAGCATCTGGAGGGGTTGGCGCGCACGATGCAGCAGTGCCTGTGCGCGGCGCAGGCCGCCGAGGGTTGCGCGTGAAAGCCGGCGCAGAAGTGCATGTGTGGCGTGCCGGCATCGACCTGAGCGCGGCGGAACTGGAGGCAGCGGAGAGGACGCTCGCGCCCGGCGAACGGGAGCGGGCGGCGCGTTACCGGTTTTCGCGGGACCGGCGCCGCGCGGTGGCGGGGCGCGCCCGGCTGCGAACGATTCTCGCCCGCTACCTGCACTGCGACGCGCGGGCGGTGAAATTCAGCTATGGCCGTTACGGCAAACCGGCACTGGCAGACGGCTGCAATGCCGGCGACGTGCGCTTCAATTTCTCCCGCGCCGGCGGACTTGCGGTTTGCGCCGTCAGTTGGCATCGTGAAGTCGGCATTGACGTCGAGCGCGCGGCCGCGCCTGCGGGCTGGGGCCGCGTGGCGGAGCAGTTTTATACGCCCGGCGAAGCGCGGCGGTTGCGTGCGCTGCCCGAGCGGGAAGCCGAGCGTGAGTTCATCGCCTGCTGGACGCGGAAGGAAGCCTACGGGAAGGCGCGAGGCGAGGGGCTCGCCATGGCGTTTGCCGACCGCGATATCCCGGTCTCGCAGCCCCAACTCGAGGGCTGGACGGTGCGCAGTATCCCCATCGCGGACGGCTTCTGCGCCGCCCTGGCCGTCGAAGGGCAATGGCCGGAATATCAGGTTTTGGCGCTAGCTTAGAAGGTAGAGGATCCTGTTATGGACAAGACAGCCATCATTACCGGCGCCAGCCGTGGTCTGGGCCGCAACACCGCCATCCATCTCGCCCGGCGCGGGGTCGACATCATCTTCACCTATCAGGCCAACGAGGCCGCAGCGCAATCGCTGGTCAGCGAGGTGGAAGCCGCCGGGCGGCGCGCGGCGGCTTTCCAGCTCGACTCCGGCGATGTCGGCGCGTTCGATGGCTTCGTGGATCAGGTCCGCGCGACGCTGGCTGCCTGGGGTCGAGAGCGCTTCGACTTTCTGATCAACAATGCTGGCCACTCGCTGCATAAGCCGTTCGCGCAAACGTCCGAGGCTGAATTTGACCGCATCGTCGATGTGCACTTCAAGGGCGTGTACTTTCTCACGCAGAAGCTGTTGCCATTGATCAACGATGGCGGGCGCATCGTCAATTTGTCTTCCGGCCTGGCGCGCTTTGTGCTGCCGGGCACGTCGGCGTATGGCGCAGCGAAAGGCGCCATTGAAGTCCTCACGCGCTATCTCGCCAAAGAGCTCGGCCCCCGGCGTATCACGGTAAACGTCGTCGCTCCCGGCGCCATCGCCACCGACTTCAGTGATGGACGGGTTCGCGACAATCCCGAGTACAACCAGCGCGTCGCCGCGGCGACGGCGCTGGGCCGAGCCGGCGTTCCCGACGACATCGGCCCCATGATCGCCTCGCTGCTCTCGGATGACAATCGCTGGGTCAACGCCCAGCTCATCGAAGTCTCCGGCGGCGCAGCCCTGTAGCTTACTCGCCGCCACCGCCTTTGGCCACCAGCCGCATCCGTGTCCCGGAATTCAAGATGAGATTTCCCTGCGGCCTACTGACGACGCTGCCCGCACCCGCGCCGCCGGTTGCCATCACGCGCGGCATCGGCATCGCCAGCCGGGGAGCCGGCATCGGCATCGGTGTAGCGGCCACGCCCGTACCTAGCCCGCCTGCGGCACCGAGCGCGCTGCCCACATTCAGTCCGCCGCCAGCAGCAGCGCGCGGCATGGGCATCGGCATCATCATGGGTTCAGGCATGGACATGGGCTCGGGCATCGGCGCCATTGGCTCCGCGCCACCGGCCGCGGCCATGTGCGTCACGCTGGCCACGGCCAGATGCACCGGCATGGTCTGGCCCCGGGCTGTCGTTGCCTGGTCAAACAGAATGCCAATCCGCGAAGGCGAGTGACTGTTTTGCGCAGCCACAACCGAGGTCACGCGTCCACGTAGCTGTGTTCCCTTTGGCAATACCACCTTGCCGTGTTCTTTCACCGCCGAAGTCGTCACCGCTGAGACCTTATCGCCAACTTTCGCATTTTGCGCATTCAGGCGGGATTGCAGCCTGGCATCAACCTTCGTGCCAGCCGCCAGTCCAGAATTAGTTTGTGCCAGCGCCAGTCCGGCGCCCAAGGCAATCATCAACAAGAGTCGGAATGTCTTCATACCAGCCTCCTCGCCTGTTCCTGTTGCAAGTTACTGGCCAGGGCGCAAACTGCTGGCACCACAATGACTTAGCGCGACCAGCCCCTGACCGGATGCAGAATTTTTACCTGTCTGGCAGGAATTCTGGTACTTGCAGTGCAATCCGCAAAAGCACCTTCGCTTCGGTGAACAGCGCACGCGCGTGGTGCGCGATCTGGTGGCGCGCCTGCAGCAGCACCTCGCACCTGAGAACGTGCACAAGGTGATCGACCCCGGCAGCGGACCGGGCAACAGCACCACGGTGCTGGCCGCGGCATGGCCCGGCGCCGCCGTCACCGGCTTGGACGAATCCGAAGCCATGCTGCAAGCGGCGCGCGCGGCGCATTCGGCGACAGCTTGGAGGAGCCCCGAGCGCCAGCGGGCGGACCCTGCCGGGAATCGAAGCCCGCGCACCGAGCGACCAACGGGAGCGACCAGGGCAAAAGGTGGCGAGCCACTGAGTGCGGGCGGCTCGGCTAGAGTTTCTGCCCTTTGGCGGCCTGGCCAGGCAGTAGGAAAGTTTTGGGGAACTCGCCCGAACCGCAGAGCTTGAAGGAGCCGAAGTCCACGAACCAATCGCCCTCGGGGACCTCTGGGCTTGTTTCCGTCCACGCGCGCAGCCGGTCCAAATCGGCGGTAGTGATGGCGCGGTCGGCCATGCGCTCAACCAAGTGGCGGCGAAGGTGCGAGGGCATCCGATCCCAGGGCGCAAGCTGGGGCATTAGACTAGAACAGTTCCAGCGTTGGTGTATCCGGCTTCGGGAGCAGGGCGTGCGGCTTTTCTTGGGGAAAAGCCGCATTCGATCTGGTCCGACGGGCTACAGCGAAGCTGGAACTGCTCTAGCC
>JBOGKK010000147.1:0-3588 GCA_050745425.1 Terriglobales bacterium | reverse complement strand
TTGTAGGGGCGCTCCAGATTCGGCTGTTTGTGGCGCAGGACGAACAGGCTGCTGATGGTGAGGATATAGAAGATGAACTCGGTGAACATCACGTAGTTCAGCAGGTCGGTATAGGTGCCCGACAAGCACAAGGCACAGGCCCAGATACCCTGGATCCAAAGCGCGACAGCAGGGACGCGGCGGGCATTGAGGGTGGCGGCTTTGCGGAAAAACAGGCCATCTTTGGCCATGGCCTGGAATACGCGGGGGCCGGCGAGAATCAAACCGTTGGTGCAGCCGAACGTTGAGATCAAAATCGCCGCGGCAATGAGGACGGCGCCGGTGTGCCCGTAGAGCGCGCCGAGCATGGCGGAGGCCACGCGGTCTTCCGGAGCGTGGGCGATCTGATTGAAGTGCAGCACGCACAGGTAGGCGAGATTGGCGAGCAGGTAGATGACGGTGACGGTGATGGTGCCGATGGCGAGCGAGAGGGGAAGATTGCGGCGTGGATTTCTGACTTCGCCGGCGGTGTAGGTGACGTTGTTCCAGGCGTCGGAGGAGAACAGGGAGCCGACGAGAGCGGCAAAGACGGCGACGATGGTGGCGGTGGAGACAAGCTTGCCGCCGGAGGCGCCGCTGAGGTTGTAGATGCCGTGTCCCCAGAAGCCGTGGAAGAAATCGTGCCAGAAGTGGCTGAAGTTCGCCGCGATGGCGCCGGCATTGCGCGCGACAAAGATGCCGATGATGATGAGGCCGATGAGGGCAACGATTTTGGCGAAAGTGAAGACGTTCTGGACCAGCGCGCCGGATTTGACCCCCCGGGTATTGAGCCAGGTGAGGAACACAATCACCGCGATGGCGACGAGTTCTTCGGAGTTGATGCCCAGGCCGAGGATGTGGATGAAGGGGGCGTCGGTGATGGCATGCGGGTATAAAACGCCCAGATACTTGGCGAAGGCGACGCAGACGGCGGCAATGGTGCCGGTCTGGATGACCAGGAACAGGGTCCAGCCGAACAGGAACGCCCACAAAGAGCCGAGGGCTTCGCGCAGGTAAACGTACTGGCCTCCGGCCTGGGGCATGGCGGCGGCGAGCTCGCCGTAGCAGAGCGCGCCCATCAGGGTCATGATGCCGGTGATGACCCAGACCAGCATGAGCAGGGCGGGGGAGCCGACTTCGCGAGCAATTTCGGGCGAGACGACAAATATGCCGGAGCCGATCATGATGCCCATGACGAGCGTGGTGGCGCTGGTCAGGCCGAGGGCTTTGACGGTGCCGGTGCCGGACTCGGCGGCATTTCGAGGAGAGGCGCGATCGGTGGCCATGAGGGTAGAACTTCGGAACGCTTGCTTTGGGGGACTATAGAATCAAACCCGTTGAAACGCAAGCAGGAATTGCCTCGCGGCGCTGATCGGATTCCGCACCGCCCACAGGCCGGAAATGACCGCAACCGCATCGGCGCCGGCGCGCCACACCGGAATGCAGTTGTCGAGGCGGATGCCGCCGATAGCGACCAGCGGGAGCCGAGTCAGCGCCCGCACGGCGGCGACGCGGTCGAGACCGACCTCGGGATCGGGATTGAGCTTGGTTTGCGTGCGGTAGACGGGCCCGATGGCGAGGTAGTCGGGGTGAGCGCCGAGAGCAGCCTGAGCCTGATCGAGGGAATGAGTGGAGGCGCCGAGCATCCAATTTGGATTCAGGGTGCGCAGGCTGCTGAGGGGGAGATCGTCCTGACCGGCGTGGACGCCGGCGGCGTGGGCGAGGAGCGCGAGGTCGGCGCGATCGTTGATGATGAGGCGCGGCACCACGGACTGGAGCTGTTCGGCGAGCGCGAGGAATGCGGGCGTGGAAACGGTTTTGGCGCGAAGCTGCTGGACATCGAGGCCGAGAGCGGTGAAGCCGCGGGCGCAGGCCAGCAGGTCGTGGCCGTGGGCGCTGGCGGCCTCGGCGTCGAGAATGGGATAGAGCGGTTGCACCGCGCGACTCGCAATTACGGCCGGGCCGCCCTTTTTACGGGCATAAAGCGATCCATGAAGGCCGTGGACAGGCGGCCGGCGCGGAAATCCTCTTCGGCCAGGATTTTCTTATGCAGCGGAATCGAGGTATCGATGCCCTGGACGATGAACATATCAAGGGCGCGCTGCATGCGGGCGATGGCTTCGTTGCGGTCGTTGCCGTAGGTGACGAGCTTGGCGATCAGCGAATCGTAATAGGGCGGTACGGCGCCTTCGGCGTAGACGTAGGAGTCCACGCGCACGCCAATGCCGCCCGGCAGGTTGAGCGCGGTGACCTTGCCGGCCGAGGGGGTGAAGTTGACGGGATTTTCGGCGTTGATGCGGCACTCGATGGCATGGCCGTGAGGCAGCAGGCCCGTTTGCCCGGGCGGTACGGTAAGGATATCGTCGAGCTTTTCGCCGGCGGCCACGCGAATCTGGGCTTTGACCAGGTCGACGCCGGTGACCATTTCCGTGACCGCATGTTCGACCTGCAGGCGGGTGTTCATTTCGATAAAAAAGAGCGCGCCGCTTTTGTCCATCAGGAACTCGATGGTTCCGGCGTTGGTGTAGCCGATATTGGCCATGGCCTCGGTAACGATTTTGCCCATTTTTGCGCGCAGGGCGTCATCCACGCACGGGCTGGGGGATTCCTCCACCAGCTTCTGATGCCGGCGCTGGATGCTGCACTCGCGCTCGCTGAGATGGATCACGCGTCCGTGCTCATCGCCGAGAATCTGAAACTCGATATGGCGGGGTTCGACCACGAGTTTTTCCATGTACAAATCGCCACACCCGAAGGCATTGGCGGCTTCGGTCTGGGCGGCGGCAAACAGGGCCGGCAGCTCCTGCGCCGAACTCACCATGCGCATGCCGCGTCCGCCGCCTCCGGCCGAGGCCTTGATCATCACCGGATAACCGATCTCGCTGGCCACCTTGAGGGCCTGGGCCTGATCGGCGAGCACGCCGTCGGAGCCGGGCAGCACCGGCAGGCCGGCTTTTTTTGCCGCCGCGCGTGCCCGCTCTTTTTCTCCCATGAGACGGATCACACCGGGTCTGGGGCCGATGAATTTGATATGGCTGGTTTCGCAGACTTCGGCGAAGTTGGCATTTTCCGACAAGAAGCCGTAGCCGGGGTGGATGGCATCGACGTTGGTAATCTCGGCTGCGCTCACCACCGAGGGCACATTGAGATAGCTCTGAGCCGGGCGCGGCGGGCCCACGCAGATGGCTTCATCGGCAAAGCGCACGTGCAGCGCGTGGCGGTCGGCTTCGGAGTATATGGCTACCGTGCGGATGCCCATTTCCTTGCAGGCGCAGATGACACGCACGGCGATCTCGCCCCGGTTGGCGATTAGAATTTTCTTGAACATGGTCCTTATTTTCTGGGGCGCAGCAGCAGCAGTGGCTGCCCGAACTCGACCGGCTGTCCGTTGGTCACGAGCTTTTTGACAACTGTGCCGCCCTGTTCGGCCTCGATTTCGTTCATCAGCTTCATGGCTTCAATGATGCATAGAACCTGGCCGGCTTCGACGGCGTCGCCGGCATGGATGAATTCAGGCGCGCCCGGCGCTGGCGACTCATAGTAGGTGCCTACGATGGGCGAGGTCACGGT
>JBOGKK010000146.1:0-6995 GCA_050745425.1 Terriglobales bacterium | reverse complement strand
GGGAAGTAGCTCCCGTTGGCGTCGGTATCGAGACCGAGCACCAGGGGACGGAAGTTGGCGCGGATCGCCGATGGGTCCGACCAGCGATTGAGGCCGGTACCGCCGTGAGCCGGATTCGCCGCTCCGTAAGTGGAGTTGCTCACCTATCCGGTCCCGCCGTCGTTGCCCCGTTGGTGGCCTGGTTGATGAGCACCACTACCGCCCCCACCACGGCCTTGCCCTGGCGTCGGTGATCTGCCCCACCACGGTGCCACTGGTGGTGTTTTCGGCCCGCAGCGCCAATGGCGCCAGACCCGTGAGACCGAAGATGACCAGCAGGGTCATCAGGAACGTTTCCCCACGCTTACGGCGCGACCGCCCCCGGGGTTGTCTCCGTCGTCTTGGCGAGTGCGCAATAGGTCAGTGCGCACGTCAAGAAAAAATGGTCATTGCAATGATTCTTATTAGTAGATCATGGCGATGACTTGTTTTTCTGTTTTCGGAAATCCGCTTGCCATCTTGCGGATGGGCCCGCCGGGTTGCGGCGGCGCGGGCGTTTATTGTGCCGCATAATTGAAGACGCGCCATGCCGTTCACGCTCACCACGCCGCTCTACTACGTCAACGCCCACCCCCATCTCGGCCATGCCTACTCGACCATCGCCGCCGATGCCATGGTGCGCTTCCAGCGCCAGAGCGGCCCAAACGGATGCGATGAGGCTTTCCTGCTCACCGGCACCGACGAGCACGGACAGAAAATCGAACGCGCCGCGGCCGCCCGTCACATTGCCCCGCAGGCGTTCGCCGATGAGGTCGCCGCCGCCTTCCGCAGCGAGTGGGACCGGCTGGGGCTGCACTATGACGCCTTCATCCGCACCACCGAGCCCCGGCATGCTCGCGCCGTGGTGGAAATCTTCGAGCGCCTGCGCCGCAACGGCGCCGTCTACAAGGGCAGCTACAGCGGACCCTACTGTGTGAGCGATGAGTTGTTCGTGGGCGAAGGCAGCGTCGGCGACCCCTGCCCGCTGTGCGGCCGCCCGACCGAGCTGGTCAGCGAAGAGAACTACTATTTCAAACTCTCCGCCTACGCCCAGCCCCTGCTCCGCCTGTACGAGGAAAACCCCGATTTCATCCGCCCCGAAACCCGGCGCAACGAGGTCATCGCCTTCGTCAAGTCCGGGCTCAAGGATGTCTCCATCACCCGCACCTCCATCTCCTGGGGCATCCCCGTGCCCGGCGATGAAAAACACGTCCTCTATGTCTGGTTCGACGCCCTCATCGGCTATCTGAGCGGCATGGGCTACGCTTCTCCCAACCCCGCCGACCGCCAGCGCTGGGAGCACCTCTGGCCCGCCTGGCATCTGGTCGGCAAAGAAATCGTCCGCTTCCATTGCGTCTACTGGCCGGCGTTTCTCATGGCCGCGGAGCTGCCGCTGCCGCGCGGCATCATCGCCCACGGCTGGCTGCTGTTTGAACAAGCCAAAATGTCGAAGTCGGTGGGCAACGTGGTCCGCCCCGAGCCCATCCGGCAGGCCCTGGGCGCCGATGCGCTCCGCTATTTTCTGCTGCGCGAGGTGAGCTTCGGTCAGGACGGAAACTTCAGCTTCTCGGCCCTCATCGACCGCTACAACGCCGACCTCGCCAACGGCTGGGGCAACCTCGCCAGCCGCACCCTCGCCATGATCCACAAATACCGGGGTGGTGTTTTGCCGCCGCGGCGGCGGACCGCCGGAGCGCGGCCGGCGGCCGAGGCCGCACGGGACGAGTTCGCAGAGCAGATGGAGCGCTGGCAGTTCTCGCACGCCCTGGAGGCGGTGTGGCGGCTGATCGGCGAGACCGATCGCTACATTTCCGCCGCCCAGCCCTGGAATCTCGCCAAGGGCGGCCCGGACGAGCAACACCAGCTCGACGACGTGCTGCGCGATGCCGCGGAAGTATTGCGTTTTTCGGCCGTACTGCTCGCCGCGGTGCTGCCGGAAAGCGCAGAAAAACTGTGGCGCGCCCTCGGACTTTCCGGCGCAGCCCACGACGTGACCTACGCTTCCCTGCTCTGGGACCAAATGCCGGAAGGACAAAAACTGGGAGAGCAAGCGCCGCTGTTTCCGCGCGCCGACAAGGAGAAAACCATGGAGGAGTTGCAGAGACCGGAACCCGCCCCCGCCGCACCGGCCACCGCCGGTGACCGCATCGCCATCGATGATTTCGCCAAAATCGACATGCGCGTAGGCACCGTCGTCACCGCCGAACGCATCGAAAAAGCCGACAAGCTGCCCAAGCTCACCGTCGATATCGGCAGCGAGGTCCGCACCCTCTGCGCCGGCATTGCCCTATCCTACGACCCGGCCACGCTGCCCGGGCGCAAGGTGGTGATCGTGGCCAATCTCGCGGCCCGCAAGCTGCGCGGCATCGAGTCCAACGGCATGATCGTGGCCGCCACCCTGCCGGATGGCAGCGCCGCGCTGGTCGCGGTGCCTGACGATACCCCGAACGGTGCGCGCCTCAAGTGATCACTGGCGATGATCGACAGCCACTGTCATCCTGACGATGCCGCTTTTGCCGGTGCCGGCGATCGCGCCGCGATGCTGGAGCGCGCGGCGGCTACGCTCGAGGGTCTGGTTGCCATCGCCAGCCCGGAATTTACCTGTCCGGGACTGAAGGTCTGGACCACGGTGGGCGTGCATCCGCACGAGGCGGCGCCGGAGCCGGATTGGGCGGCGCTCGAAACTGCGTCCGAGGCTGCCACCGTCATTGCGATCGGCGAAATTGGGCTCGACTATCACTATGACAATGCCCCGCGCGCGCGCCAAATCGAGATCTTCGATCGCCAAATGGGCTTGGCCGCCGCGCACCACTTGCCGGTCTCGGTGCACTGCCGCGAAGCCTGGGAAGATGGCTTTGCCGTCCTCACGAACCATCCCTCGGTGCCCGGCGTACTGCATTGCTTCACCGGCGGACAACCAGAGGCCGAGCGCGCGCTGGCGCGAGGCTGGTATTTGTCGTTTTCCGGCATCCTGACGTTTCCAAAACTGGAATCCTTGCGCGCCGTCGCCGCCTGGGCGCCCCCCGATCGCATTCTGGTGGAGACCGACGCGCCCTATTTGGCGCCGGTGCCGCACCGCGGCCAGCGCAATGAACCGGCCTGGGTGTGGGACACTGCCCGCGCACTGGCCGCATGCCGGAACGCGAGCGTTGAGGAGGTCGAGCAACTCACGACCAGCAACTTTTACCGGCTGTTTCCGAGAGCAGGATAAAATGGTGCCCAGGATAAAAGATGGCTGCCCATGACAATTCGTTTGACATCGCCAGCGAGGTAAACCCGCAGGAGGTCGCCAACGCCGTACAACAAGCGCTGAAGGAGACCGCAACCCGCTACGACCTCAAGGACTCCCACAGCCGCATTGATTGGAACGAAAAGGAATCGAAACTCACGCTGGCCTCCGCCGATGACTATAAGCTCAACGCCGTCACCGAGATTCTGCACCTGAAGCTGGTCAAGCGCGGCGTCTCGCTCAAAGCCTTGCAGGCGGGCGCGGTCGAAGCTGCCGCCGGCAGCACCGTACGGCAAACCGTTACCGTGCAAAGCGGCATCCCCAGTGAAAAAGCACGCGAGATTGTGCGCGTGATCAAGGACTCCAAACAGAAGGTGCAGGCCTCAATCCAAGGTGAAGTCGTGCGCGTCGCTGGCAAAGACCGCGACACGCTGCAAGCGGTGATTGCTCTGCTCAAAAATCACGATTTCGGCCTCGACCTGCAATTCCTCAACTACCGCAGCCAATGAACCCTACCCTCAGCGAAAGCGCCGCCGCAGCAGCAGCCGATGTCGTGGCCTCCGACGTCATGGCCCTGGTCCAGGACGATCTGGTGCTGGTCGAGCACGAGTTGCGCGACGGCGCCGCCTGCGCCGTCGAGGCCGTCACCGCCATCGGACAGCATCTGCAGGCAAGCGGGGGCAAGCGTATCCGCGCTGGATTGGTTCTGCTGGCCGCCCGTCTGAGCGCCTGCCCGGAGGGCCCGCGCGTCCGCCTGGCGGCGATTGTCGAGATGATCCACGCCGCCACCCTCATCCATGACGACGTGATTGATGACTCGCCCTTGCGGCGCGGGCAGCCCTCCGCCAACGCGCAGTGGGGCAATCAACGCTCGGTGCTGGCCGGCGACTGGCTCTACATGCAGTCGTTCCGCCTGGCCTTGCAAGAACGCAATTTTGCCGTTCTCGATGCCCTCATCGCCCTCACCCAGCAGATGGTCGAAGGCGAGCTGGTGCAGCTCGAAATGCAGGGACGCGTGGTTTCCGCCGCCGAGCATCTGGATCTGATGGAGCGCAAAACCGCCCGCCTGTTTGCCGTCGCCTCCCAGTTGGGCGCCATGGCCGCCGGCGCCGGTGCTGCGACAGTCGAG
Source organism: Terriglobales bacterium (assembly GCA_050745425.1). Lineage (GTDB taxonomy): Bacteria > Acidobacteriota > Terriglobia > Terriglobales > SCQP01 > SCQP01. Next base: position 2,619 of record JBOGKK010000146.1, on the reverse strand, counting down.
CAATTGGGCCGCTTCGGCCGCCATCTCGGCCTCGCTTTCCAGATGGTGGATGACATCCTCGACTTCAGCGCCGCCGCCGAGGTGCTCGGCAAACCCGTCGGCAGCGACCTGCGCGACGGCAAAATGACGCTGCCAGCCATTTACGCCCACCAGGCCGCCGATGCCCCCGGACGCGCCGCCATCGAGATGGTGCTGCATGGACGGCCGGCCGAAGGCACGTGGGCGCGCGTCAGCGAGCTCGTCACCCGCCATGGCATCGCGCGCGCCCGCCGGGAAAGCCGCGAGCAGGCCGCCCTCGCCACCCAGGCCCTCGCCGGCTTCCCCGACTCAGCCTGGAAGTCGGCCCTGCTGCGCCTGCCCGCGATGGTCATCGCGCGCGGGCATTAGCCATCATCGTGACGGTCGAGATTGAGCTGAAGCTCCCCATCCGCCATCCCCGATCCCTGCGCGCCCGCCTGCGCCGCCTCGGCTTTCTCGTCACCCGCAAACGCACGCTCGAGAGCAACTGGTTGTTTGATGATGCCCGCGCCCGCCTGCGCGCCCAGGGCAAGCTGCTGCGCCTGCGCCAGGCCGGCGCCGTCTGCCTGCTGACCGCCAAGGGCCCGCGCCAGCCCGGCCTGCTCAAGCGCCGCCAGGAAGTGCAAACCACCGTGGCCGATGGCCCCGCCTGCCGCCAATTATTGGAGCTCGCCGGCTTCGCCGTTAGCGGCCATTACCAGCTTTGGCGCACCTTGCTGCGCCGCCCCGGCCAAACCGGCACCATCGCCTGGGATCAAACCCGCCTCGGCCCCTACCTCGAAATTGAAGGCAGCGCCCGCTGGGTGCGCCACACCGCCCTGACCCTGGGCCTCGATCCCGCCGCCGCCGAGCATCGCTCTTACCCGGATTTGCTTATGACTCGTCCGCCGAGGGGCCGTAAATCGACGGCACCGCAACGTTGAGCAGGCGCAGGTATACGCCCAGTTGTGCGCGATGGTGCACGATGTGGTTGGCGTACATCGAACGGTAAGCCACAAAGCGCGAGCCCGCGAAAAATACCTGCTCGCCCATGCACAACTTCCACGGCTCGTTCCAGGCGCCATCGCCAACGGTGCCCAGCGCCTGCCGCACCGCGCCCTGGCCCTGGTCGAATTTCTCCAGCAGTTGCGGCACCGACTCGAACGCCAGCGGCTTCATACCCGCCGTGGCAAAATCGAGCTGCGGGGTGGTGAGAATGGCCACGCCGAACCCGCCCAACTGCGCCAGATGAGCGGCCAGTTTCCCCATGCTCGTGGACTTCTCGTGCGGCTTGAAATCCTTCTTCGCGGCCGGCACGCGTTCGAGCGTACGCCGTGTCTTCTTGCCCTCTTCCTCAAGCTCCGCCAGCAGCAAATCAGCAATCGCCATGCCCCATTATACCCACGCGCGAGCTGACCATCTGACCAGCTGACTGGCTGACCAGCTGACTGGCTGACTGGCTGATCGCTTCTTATGCTTCCGCCCCATGGCACTTCTTATATTTCTTCCCGCTGCCGCACGGGCACGGATCATTCCGCCCCACCTTCTCCTCCGTGCGCACTACCGTGGCCACCGCCGCGGCCCCGGAATCGTCGCCCCCGGAAAACCTGAGCTCGCGCGCCTGCTTTTTCTTGCGCCGCTCCATCTCGAGCTCGTAATCCCGCAGCGCCTGCTGCTCGGCATCGCGCCGCGCCTCCATTTCCGCCTCCTGCTCATCGCGCGTCTGAATGCGGGCCATAAAAATCGTCCGCACGCTGTCGCTCTCAATGCGCTCCATCAGGTCCTGGAACATGTCGAACGATTCTTTTTTGTATTCGATCAGCGGATCACGCTGCCCGTAGCCGCGCAGGCCAATGCCCTCCTTGAGGTGATCCATCGCCAGCAGGTTGTCTTTCCACAGATTGTCGAGAATCTGCAGCATCACCAGGCGTTCGAAATGCCGCAGTTGCGGCGCCCCGATCAACTCTTCCTTTTCGGTGTATTTTTTTTCCAGCAGCTCCATCAGCGCCCGATGCAATTCTTCGTGCGCAAGCTCGTTGATGTTGAAGCCGTCTTTGTCGTCCTGAAAATCCACCCCGAACTGTTCCTTGATGGCGGTGCGCAGGCCGGTGACGTCCCAGTTGTCGGGGTGTACGTCCTTGCCGCAGTACTGGCCGAGATAGCCTTCGATCAGGCCGTCGGCCACGCCCAGCAGAAAGTCTTTCTGATCGAGCCCGGCAAGCAGGTCGTGGCGCATCCCGTAGATGGCCTCGCGCTGCTTGTTCATCACGTCGTCGTACTCGAGCAGGTGTTTGCGGCTGTCGAAGTGCTGCCCCTCCACCTGCTGCTGGGCGGCGGCGATACGCTTGCTGATGAGCTTCGATTCAATCGGCTGGCCTTCTTCCATGCCCAGCCGCAGCATCAGCCCCGAAATTTTCTCGCCGCCAAAAATGCGCAGCAGATCGTCGCCCAGCGACAGGTAAAAACGCGACGAGCCCGGATCGCCCTGACGCCCCGCGCGCCCCCGCAGCTGATTGTCGATGCGGCGCGATTCGTGGCGCTCGGTGCCGATAATATGCAGGCCGCCGAGCGCGATCACCTCATCGTGCTCGCGGTCGGTTTCGGCCTTGTACGGCACCAGCG
>JBOGKK010000145.1:0-3134 GCA_050745425.1 Terriglobales bacterium | reverse complement strand
CAGCATGCCGGCAGCACCACCCCCGGCCGCCAGCACCAGCGCCTCCAAAAACGCCTGGCGCGCCAGGCGGCGGCGCCCGGCGCCCAGCGCCGCGCGTACCGCCATCTCACGTTCGCGGGTGCGGGCGCGGGCCAGCAGCACGCCCATGATGTTGACCGCGGCCAGCAGAAGCAGCAGTCCCGCCAGCGCCAAAAACAGCACCGCTACGGTCCCAAAAGGATTGGGACCTCCCTGGCTGCTGGTGAATCCATCCCCAATCGGCCACATCTGGATGGCGAGGTTCTTGTCGGTTTTAGGATGCGCGGCGGCCATCGCCCTGGCAAAAATATCGAGTTCCGCCTGCGCCGCCGCAGGGGCGACGCCCGGCCGCAAGCGCACCAGCGGAATGCCGAAGACCGGCAGGATCGCGGCGTTGTCTTTGGGCGCCAGGCCGGTCGGAGCGAACACCTGCATATCAATTACATTGGCGATGCCGTGAAAGCCGCGCGGCGCCACGCCGGCAATGGTGACGGCACGGCCCTCAACGGTTGCGGGCGCGCCGACCACGGCCGGATCGCCGTGAAAACGCGAGCGCCAGTAGGCATAGCTGATCACAACGGCGGGCGCTTCATCGCCGCTGAAAAACCGGCCCAGCGCCGGGCGAATGCCCATAAACGCAAAGAAATTGCCGGCGACAAAGCTGCCCATGGCCATGCGCGCTCGCCCATGATAGCTCAGGCCAATGTCGTTGACTGAGGCGCTGGTGACGGCGCTGAAGGCACGCCGGCCCTGGGCGGCAAGCACGTGCAGATCCTGTGCGGTGAGGGCGCCGGGCGCGCTGTTGCCGCTGCGGTCGGCAAAGCTGAGCATTTGTAGCTCGGAGGGGTGCGACACCGGCAGCGGGTGCCAGACGAGCGCGTTCGCCATGCTGAAGACTACGGTGGTCGCGGCGACGCCAATCGCGAAGGTCAGCACACAGGCGAGCGAGAGCCAGGGGGTCTTGCGCAGCATGCGCGTTGCATAGCGCAGATCGCGTGCCCAGGCTTCGAGACCGGCGCCGGGGCGCGCCGCGCGGACCTGTTCGCGCAGCGGCTCGGCGTAGACGCTATGCGCGCGGCGGGCATTCATTTCATCGGCATAGGCGCCGATTTCGGCGTCGAGTTCACGGTCGGCGGCGCGCCGGTGCAGCAGGTTGCGGGTCAAGGTTGTGAGCCATGACATGGGGTTACTCCTGCGCCAGGGCGAGGTTGACGGCGCCGGAAACGGTTTTCCAGCGTGCCGTCTCCTGCTGCAGGTGACGGCGGCCGGCAGCGGTCAGACGGTAGAATTTGGCCCGCCGCCCTGCGCTGGTGGCGCCCCAGGCGGCAGCCAGCCAGCCGCGCGCTTCCATGCGGTGCAGGGAAGTGAACAGCGACCCGGGCCCCACCTGAAAGGTGCCGCGCGTCACCTGCGCCAGGCGGTCGGCGACGCCGACGCCGTGCAGCGGCTCGAGCGCCAGCGTATTGAGAATCATGAGGTCCAGCGTGCCCGGAATGATATCGGTCGTCGATGTCGGCATACGATATCGAACCACGATATCAGTCTGGTGTCAAGCGCCCGCGCCCACCGCCGCCGGCCGCTCGTACCCGGCGCTGATGATGCCCTTCACCCAATCGAAAACCTGAGCCTGACCTTCGCTACAGTCGTTTGTGTCGAAAACGAACTCCTGGCCATAGCCTTCAAACTGCACCCTGCCGTGCTGGTCGCCACCAACCGGCCGCTCAAATAAGCGTGTGTTCCGCGAGAGCAACAGCTCGTCATTGCGCCAGAACCATCTTGGCAGCCGCCAGCGGCTTCTTTTGCGCTGGCCAGGTTCCGTCAGGGCATGCCGGCTTGGATCGAAGCGCGTGAACGCGCCAGCCGCGGGCAGGCCGGTGTCCTTGCCTCCAAGCAAGAGGTGGTCGGTTCCGGAGCCCGGCTTTGGCGCAATATAAATAGCGTTAGGGCCGTGAGTATCGTAATACTCGCTCGCGACGTGCGGATGACCCGCAGCCCAAGGGTAGTCGCGCCCAAAGGCTTCCCGGGCCACTCGCGTGTTGAGCAAAACCTTTTGGTTCAACCTGGAGCCAGCCCCAGAAAGCGTGAACGTTCCGTCGCGGGCTGCCGCCCCGTTGTTTTCGTGTGTAGCCCCAATTGCCATTGTTCAGGCTGACATCGCGAAACCAGCCGAAAAAGAGAAACAGCGGACGCTCGCCGGGAGGGGTGCATGAGAGCGGGGACGCGACGTCTCGGTTAAAGAGATCGGTCTCTTGTGGCCCGCTTTGTCCGAACACTGGCCGCCAACCACTATTTTTATCACGGCCTTCCAGCGAGCCGCGCGAGAGGTCAGGATCGAGGTGCGCCAGTTCATACCCGTTCAACCGCGGTCTGTTGCCTCTAAGCGGCGTGATCAAGTCGATCAGCGGGTTCCCGTTCCATCGCAGATCATTGTATTTGATGCCCCTTCCGCACAAGGGGATCGGAAAAGAGACGTGGGTCATCCGGCCATTCTCGGTAAATATGGGGCTGGCGACTCCGCCGGCAGAACCATCGAACCCTTTGCGGCTAATGATGATTTTCATAACAATCCCTGTCTTTCATTCCAACCAACGGGTCACTATGACCCGGACCCTATTTCTACGCCCTTTTTTAAAAAATCGGGTAGGAATTGTCAGTTATTTTTGTCAATGCCTAGCTAATCGCTATTCAACGTGTCACGCGGGCTGTCACTGTCACTGCGTGGAAACCCGGCCGAACGCGGCCGCTATGGGCATACCGCCTCAAGCGGCTATTGGGGATCGAGGAGCCGTGCCAACAGGGGGTGGTCCGGGTGGGCAAAGGGGTTGACCACGGTCATGCCGCGCCAGCGGAAGCCGTGCTGCAGGTCTTCCGACAGGAAAACCTCGCAGCCGGCAGCCGCCGCCACCGACAGGTGGATCGCATCCCAGATGCCCAGTTTTGCCAGGATGGCAAGCTCCATGCCGGCGCGCAGTGCGTTGCCATCGGTAACGGCGGTTTCCAACGTCGCTGCCCAATGCTCTACCCGCAGGAGCGCCTCTTCAGAAGGGACATGCGCCTTGCGCGTGAGCACATTGAAGAGCTCACCGAGAACCTGCAGCCCCACCATGCCTGCACCC
>JBOGKK010000144.1:0-10956 GCA_050745425.1 Terriglobales bacterium | reverse complement strand
GCGCACCCGCGGTATCTGGCGGGCTGCCCAGAGAGCGGAGGTGGTGGTCGCCGCCGCTCGCCTAATAGGGGTGTACATAAGATTAGATTCCAGAGTTGCTTGCGGAGTTGTATTGGGCGAGGATGTGACCGCAGCCGGGGACGAAGGCGCCGGGGGCGACGCGGGTAGCGGTTTCGACGTGAAAGAGGGCGTAGCCGAGGCCAGCGAGGCGGGCGCAGAGGGCTTCGGCTCAGGATGTCTGCGGGTGTGCACCCATCTAGCATCGGCGGAGGCGGCGGATGAGGCGCTGGGCGCGGGGCTTGAGTTGGTGGCGGGTGAGCCAGGCGCTGGAAGCTTGGGTGAGGCAGAGGGCGGAGCGGTGGCAGGAGCGGGTGAGCGAGGGGTAGAGACCGGGGCGGAAGTAGTAGACCGTGGCCTCTTCAAATTGACGGTTGGCGAAATACCGCTTTTGCGGACCCCGGGTGCCGAAATCGAAGACAGCGGGCGAGTCCAGGCGAAACATGTCTTGCAGGGCGAGCCAATGAAGCACGGTGCCGACGTCCCATTTTGCCCATTCCGGGTCGTAGCCGATGGCGGTGTAATGGTAGCGGCCTTGGTACTGGTAGCCGAGCAGGAACGAGCAAGCGGTTGCGCCGCACCAGAGGATGTAGCTGCGCCACCATCCGTGAGCAGCAGCGGCTTCGAGACGGGGGCGCAGGCGGGCAGGCGCGGGAAGGCCGGCCTTGAGGAGTTTGTGCTGGTAGGAGCGGCGGGAGATAGCGCCGGCGGCGGCGAGAAAAGAATCAATTTCGGCGGGTGTGCGGTAGCGCTGGAGGCGGACGGGGCCTTGCTGCTCGAGGTGACGCAGCTCGCGTTCACGGTTCTTGCGGGTTTTGGGAGTGAACTTGGCGGTGTAATCGGCAAACGCCGGAGGCAGATCGAGCAGATCGTGCGGGCGCGGCGGCTGGGGTTCATAGCGGTGCAGGCCGAGGCGCTCGGGGGCGCCGCGCTCGAGCCAGTGCCAGAGCGGCGCGCTCGTGGGCAGAGTGAAACGCAGAGCGTCCCACTCGGTGCGGCGGCGCAGCAGCAGCTCGAAAAGCGCGTCATAGGCCGGCTCCGCATCGGGGAGTGGGATCTGATCGCCGGCGAACTGCAGCAGGCGCGGATGAAAGCGCGCGAGGGTAAGCTCTCCGAGGCAGCAGCGCATCTCGCTGCGCTGCAACCGTAGCGGGACGACATGGGCCATGTCGATTGACTGGCGCGGGGCCTGGCGTGGCTGCGCCACGTCACCCGCTTGACGCTCGGCCGGGCCGGGGGCCCCTGGAGCCCCAGCCCGGCCGGGTCCGCGCCTCATTGTTTGCCGGGGGCGAGCCGCCACTCCGTGGATTTCGCAGCCTTCCGCACCGACTTGGCCCACGGTGCCAACGGCGCTTCCCCCGCGTGCAGAGGCGAGTGTGACCCAGCGCAGTGTTCCCGGATAGATTTGCTCGAAGGCATGGCACCAGTCGGGGTCGGAGGCGAGATCGTCGCTGCCGGAGCGGTGTTGGGCGGCGCGCCACGCAGTTTCGATTTCGGCGCGATTTGCAGACCAAGCCGCGGTCCATTCCAGTCGTTGCACAGCACAGGGCACCAGGGTCGCCATTGCCATGGCGGGTTGGAACCTACTCCGGCCAGCTTGGGATGCCCCGGCAGCCGCTTCAGCTGGGGTGGCGCAAGCAAGCAACTCGCCGTTGTGCGCAGTTCGCGGGTACACGGCAACGTGCAGCACGGGATTCGCATCACGGGGTAGGTGCTCAGAGCTCCTTCGATTGCACGGACCGAGGCGGCCGGCGCGCGGCGGGAGACGAGCCGGGACGGGTTGGACCGCTGGGGCGCGTGGCTGCTGTTGCTGTTGGCCGGGGCAACGCGGCTGCCTCTGGCCGGCCTGAGCCTGGGTGAATCCGACTGCGGCCGTTATTTGGTGGGCATGTTGCAGTGGCTGCGGCACGGACCCGACTCCCACTTCGTTTACGGAAAGATCTTTTCGCCCGGCTACTACGCCGCGGCGGTTTGGGCGGTGCGGCACAGCGGGATATCGGCGCAGTCGTTGCTGGTGGGGGTGAGCGTCGTTGCGGCGGTGCTGACGGCGCCGCTGCTGTACTGGATCGGGCGGCGATTTTGCGGACCGAAGGCGGCCATGGCGGGAGCGGTGTTGTTCCTATTGGCGCCCGGCGTTTGGTGGCTGGGGCTGGAGGCGCATCCGGCGGCGCTTGCGCTGCTGCTGCTGTTGGCCGCGATGGGGTTGTGGCTGAGGGCGGAAGAGGCGGGAACGCGGAGCTGGCGGTGGCTTGTGGGCGCAGTGATCTGTCTGACGCTGGCGCTGCTGGCGAAAGTTGACTTTATTCTGCTGGGCGCGATTTTTGCGGCGTTGGCGATGCGCACGCCGAAGCAGGGGCGCTGGCGGAGGGTGCTGGAGGGGGGCGCGATTCCAATCGCGGCACTGATTGTGTTCTTTGTGCTGCGGCCGGTACTAGCGGGCATGAGCGGAGCGGCGGCGGGAGCGCAGACGCGCAGCGCGGTGGGGGCGTTTCTGACACTGCCGCATGGGACGGAGGCGATGAAACAGTTGATCCCGGTGATCAGTTATGGGCTGGGGACGCTGGCGCTGCTGTGCGTAGCGGCGGTGGTAGGATTTGGCGGACGCAGCGGGGCGATGCGGGCGTGGCGCGCGCGCTGGGGCTGGTGTTTGGCGGCGTGGGTGTTGCCGAGCGCGGTGGTGTGGATGTCGATTCACGGGGACAATGCGCGACACTTGGCGCCGCTGCTGCTGCTGCCGTTATGGGCGGCAGCGGACGCGTTGGAATCACGTCGCGTTAGCGGGCGCGTGCTGGCCGTCGGTTTTGTGCTGGTGCTGGCGGCGAACTTCTGGCTGATCCCGCCGTCGTCGAACCTTACGCTGTTTCCGTCGGGCAACGTATTCGCCAGCGCGCGGGATCTGGCCGCGCGGCAGCACGAAATGGATGCCTGGATGAAAACTACGCTTGCGGACGGGAGCCCTGTGTGCTTCCTGGGCAACTACACGCTGCCTTTCCTGGAATACGCCCGGATGCGACCCGAGGCCGGCGCTTATCTGCGCCTGGGGCCGGGCGGAGCGGAGTTGGACGGAACGCAGTGGGTCGAGGTGGATTCAAGCGCTGGTTACCCGGCGGCGGCGGCGGCGTGCCGGGAGGCCGGCGGCCGGACACAAAGCCTGGAGTATACGCGGACGGGGCTGCATGAGCGGTTTTTGGGCGAGGAGTGGCGGTCGCTGCCGCTGGCGCGGCACTTCTATCCGGGCGGCACGGTAAAGCTGGAGCGGTGATGACCGGCTGACGGGGGCGCCGGCCTGCGGTGCGCCTGTGCCGGTAGTCTGCAGAAAGCGCACATTGCTGCTCTCAACTTGCAGAGATGAGTGTGCCGCTTCCGCCGGTGGCTGCCGGGCAACGCGCTCACAGGCGCACCGCCGCGGAGTGCGGGCCGGCTCGACGGGCTCGTAGGGCTGCCTTTGCTCCTAGGCGGCGCGGGCGCGGGCGGTCTGGGGGGTGCGGCGCCAGGTGAGGGTGGAGTTGGAGAAGAAGTTCCAGGAGACGGCGGAGGTAATGCCGGCGGCCAGCGCCAGCGGCCAGGCGAGCAGCCCGGTGAGAGCCAGGACCACGGCGGTATTGATACCCAAGCCGGCCAGCGAGAGGGCGTAAAAGCGGGCAAAGCGGGCGGCGCGGTCGCGCCAGGCGGGCGCCAGGCGGGCAGCATCGCGGAAGGTGTAGAACTCGTTGCCCAGGAAATTATTGCAGATGGCAATTGCGGCCGAGGCCGCGGCGTCGATGGCGACGGAAGGGGTGAGATGGCGCAGGAGAGCAAAGCCAGCGTAGTTGACCGCGGTACCGCTTAAGCCCACCAGGCCGAAGTTCACCATGCGCCGCAGCTCGCCGGTCGCGGCGGCAAGGGCGGCGATCTGACGCAGGAAGCGCCAGGTGACGCGCCAACTGGCCTTGGATTCGCCGGCGGTGCGGGTGCCGAAACGAAAAGGGACCTCGGTCACTTGCAGCGGTTGCGCGCGTGCCAGGAGCTCGAGCAGGATCTTATAGCCCTGCGGGCGCAGCGCCTCAAGCGCAGCGGCGCGGCGAGAGACCAGGAAAAATCCAGACATGGGGTCGGTCACGCCGGCGAGCGCGCCGGGCAGAATCAGGCTGGCGAGCGCGGTGGCGGCACGTGAGCCCAGACGGCGGGCCTTGCCCCAGGCGCCGAGACTTGCGCCGGGGGTATAGCGGCTGGCGATGGCGACATCGGCCGCCTGGCGGCGCAGGGCGAGGACGAGGGCTGAAAGGAGCTCGGGCGGGTGCTGCAGATCGGCATCCATGCAGCCGAGCACATCGCCGCGGGCCGCGCGCCAGCCGGCGAGGACGGCGGTCGACAGATCGTGCTCGTGGTCGCGCTCAATCAAGCGTAGCCAGGGGAAGCCGCCCGCCTGAAGCCGGCGAACCTCGTCACGGGTGCCATCCGTGCTGGCGTCGTCCACGATGATGATCTCGAAGGCGGTCGCGGCGATGCTGAGTGCAGTGGCGGAACGGCGCAGCATGGGCTCCAGGTTGGCCCGTTCGTTGCGGGTCGGGACGACGAGAGAGATCATGACGAACTGGTTCGATGCACGGCAGCAGCAGTGCGGCCCCCGCGAGCGGCCTGTGGCTGCACCCGCCGAAGGGCGGAATGTGGCAGGCGGCCAGCGGGGTCAAGCGGCGGCGGCAAGATGGGGCGGCTGGCAGTAGAGGCCGCAGGCGGCGGCGGCGCGGATGGCGAGGACGTCGGCGAACATGCGGGCGCTGTCACGCAGCATGTGGATTTTGGCGCCCTCAGCATGCGACCAGACGATGGGGACTTCGCTGATGCGCAGATGAGCGCGGCGGGCGAGGAAGAGGAGTTCGGGATCGAAGCCCCAGCCCTCGACGCGCTGCAGGGGAAAGATGGCGTCGGCGCTGGCGCGGGTGAAGAGCTTGAAGCCGCACTGGGTGTCGTGAAAGGAAAGGTCGAGAGCGGCGCGGACCAGGCGGTTGAACACGCATCCGGCGAGCTCGCGCAGGCGGGGCTGACGGGCGCCGAGGAGATCGGCGCGGCTGCGGCTGCCGATGGCCACATCGGCGCCTGCAGCGAGGGCGGCTTCGAGGCGCTCGATCTCGGCGATGGGCGCGGACAGGTCGGCATCGGTAAACAGGAGGCGGCGGCCGCGGGCGACGCGCATGCCGTGGCGGACGCTGTAGCCTTTGCCGCGATTGCCGGGATTGCGCAGCATGCGCCAGCGCAGGCGCGGGGCATCGGGCGGGAGCGGAAGCGCCGCGGTGCCATCGCCGGAGCCATCATCGACGACGATGATCTCAAAGCGCTCGGGGCGGCGGGCGCAGTAGGCCGCGATGGCTGTGACGGTTGCGGGCAAGCGGCGCTCTTCATTGAAGGCGGGAATGATGATGCTGATCTCCGGGTCAAGCGCGGGTTGCGGCATTGAGGGTGGGAACGTTGTGCGTGATTGCGAAGTTGCCCAAGGCATGTGCCATAACGGGAACTCGCCTTTCGTGCTTGCTGCTGCTCGGCGGTTGCCGCGAAATGCGACCAACAGCGGAGCCAGGTTGTGAGCGGAATGCATCCAAATTAGGAAGCTGAAGATGCCGCTGAGTCCGGAAAGTCCGAGCCGATCTGCCGGCACTGCCGAGCCGGTGGGGGCGGGGGCACGTGCCGGGGGCTATTACACGGTGCTGGCGCTGGTGCTGGCGGCGGTGATCGTGCCCATGTGGATGGTGCGCTTTCCGGGGATGATCGACTACCCCTCGCACCTGGTGCGTTGCTACATCATTGCTCATTTCGGCGCGAACCCGCTGTGGCGGCACTTCTACCGCATTCAGTTCGGACCCATCCCCAACTTAGCCATGGATGCGGTGGTGGCGCCGCTGGCGAGCTGGCTGCCGATCATTCTGAGCGGCAGGATCTTTTTGACCGTATTGGCGGGTTTGTACGTTATCGGCTGCAGCGTGCTGGCGCAGGTGGCGTGGGGGCGGCGGAGCTGGCTGGCGCCGCTGGCGGGACTGACGCTATATAACTCGACGTTGTTGTGGGGCTTCGTCAACTATCTGTTCGGGCTGGGGTTGTTCTTTCTGGTATTCGCGCTGTGGCTGCGCCAGCGGCGGAGCATGAACGTGCGGTGGTTTGCGGTGTTGGCCGGGCTGAGCGTGGTGGTGTACCTGGCTCATCTGGGGGCAGTCGCGGTGCTGGGGGTAGCGTGCGTGACGGTGGCGCTAATGGATTTTGCGGGGGAGTGGCGCTGGGGCCGGCTGCTGGCACAGACGGGATGGCTGGGGCTGCCGGTGCTGATTCTGGGCTTTGGGTATCTGGGTAGAAACGGCCGTGTGGGCCAGATTACGTGGAGCTCGCCCTTGCACAAGCTGGTGGCACTGGCGGCGCTGGTGCGCAGCTACAATCTGCGCTCGGATGCGGCGATCGCAGTTGGCCTGGCGCTGTGCGCTCTGGTGCTGCTGCGGCGTTGCCACTGGCAGCGGGAGCTGGCGGCGGCGGGCGTGGTGCTGCTGGCGTGCTGTCTGGTGATGCCCTACCAGGTGATGACGGCCAAGAACGTGGATATGAGGATATCCATACCGGCGCTGGTGCTGCTGGTGCTCGCGCTGCGGCCACACTGGGGGCGAGCGCAAAAGATGGCGCTGACGGCCGCGTTGCTGCTGATGGGTCTGCATGCCGGATTGATTGCGCGGCACTGGACCGGAATGAACCGGCGCGAAGACCGGGTGCTGGCGCTGGGGGCCAAGCTCGTGCCGGGAACCCGGATCGACGTCATCGAAGACACACCGGGGGGAGTGGTGACCAACAAGTGGGATTTCACGCTGCCCAAAATTGTTGACTACTGGAGCGTGAGCCGGGGCACCTACGAATCGAACGTGTTTGCCGAGGCCGGACAGCAGCCGCTGATCAAGCGCCGGGGCTTCAGCAATTGCTGGCCGGCCGGGCAGGCGGCGTGCCTGCACAACTTCGACTACATCGTGACCGTGAACGCGCCGCAGCCGCTGGCGCGGGGCGTGCGGGCGATCGCCACGCCGGTGGCACAGGCCGAGGGCGCGACCCTGTGGAGGGTTAAGCAGGGTTTAGGGTTTGGGGGTTAGGGGCTGGCGGAAGTTGAGGCGGTTCATGGGAATGACGATGTTGTGGCTGATGGACATCATGGGCAGGACGAGGTTGTGGGCGGTGGGCGGGGCAGCATCGGGGTTTTCGTAGAGCGAGAGGACGATGCCGCGGTTGGCGGCGGTGTTGGCATGGATCGGGAAGGTGCGCAGGAGGCGGTAAGGCGGGTGCCGCAGCACGGTGCGCAGGTCGCGCTGCGGGGGCAGCAGATCGGAGCCGTTGCCGACGACGATGTAGCGGATGCCGTAGCGGGCGAGAGCGCGGCGGACATCGGCGGGGGAGTGGACGAGAGCGCGGTAGCCCCAGGCGGGTTCGACGTCGGTGACGTAGAGGAGTTTGCGCATGACGATCCAGTGGCGGGCGGGATCGAGGGCGCGCATGTAGAAGATGAAGTTGCCGAAAAAGGGGCCGTCGTAGACAACCAGCCGGGGACCGGCGTCCGCCGCCGGTGGGAGAGCAAGCACGGCACGGGCGAGGGGGCGGTAGCCGGAAATCGAGGGGCGCTGGAAGCGCCATCCGAAGACAGCCATGGTGAGGAGGAAGGCAGCGAGCACTGGGACCGCGAGGCGCTTGATACGGAGCGCGCGTGACTGCACCCAGATGACCAGGGGCACGACCGCGAAGAAGACGAAGGCGGGAGCCCAGTAGAGGACGTAGCGGCTCTCCTTGTGGGGAATGGCGAGGAAGGTGAGGTAGACGGCAGCGATCCAGAGCGCCATGCGGCTGGCTTCGATTGCTTGGCCCCGGGCGCGCGCCCACCAACGCCAGGTAAGGAGGCCGAAGAGGCTGAGCACAACCACCGGCCAGGTGAGTTGATCAGGGAGAATGCGGAGATAGCGGTAGTAGGTGGCCAGGCGAGCGAAGCTCATGCCGTGGCTGAGGTCGGTATTGAGAAAGCCGTGGGCCAGCTTGTAGCTGACCACCAGATACGGACCCGCCAGAACGGCGACGATGGCGGCGGCGGTGAGCATGGCACGGCTCGCGACGCAGCGCAGCTTTTTTTCGAATGCCAGGGTCAGCAGGCAATAGACGGGGATGAAGACGCAGTTCTGCTTGGTGAGAATGGTGAGCGCGGCGAAAAAAGCGAACCAATACAGCGGGCGCGGTGCGCCGGAGCGGAGATAACGCAGCCAGTAGAAAATGGCGGCGATGGCGAGGGCCATGAGCGGGATTTCGAGCATGGCCGCCTGCTCGAACAGCAGCATGTGCGGCAGGATGGCGAGGACGAAGGTGGCGGCGATGGCACAGTATAGGCCGCCGCGAGGCCGCGCCGGACGCACCAGTTCATCGACAAGACGGAACCAGAAGGCGAGGCCGCACAGGGCGAACAGCAGGACGGCGAGGCGCGCGACGACGGCGGTAGGGCCGAAGAGGAGGAAAAAGACTGCCTCCTCGATGTGGAACAGCGGCGGCCAGACGAGAATGCCGAGGTTGGGGTAGTGCGCGTACCAGAGGGTTGTGTAGGAACGCAGGTGCGCGAGGGGCAGGTCGCGGATGAGATCGGCAAAGTAGAGGCCGGTGATGGCGTGCGTTTGCTCGTCGTTGTTGAGGATGAAGTCGCCGCGATGAATGCCGTGCAGCAGGAAGGGCAGGACGATGAGGAGGGTGACGACGATCCAGAGCCAGCGGCGGGCAGGCACAGCCGGCGCTGCGGCGGGCGCGGGATTGCTCCGCGGGGACGCAGCTACCGTTTTGGGGGAGTTGCTCACGGTGGCGGAGGGGGAGCCGGGACAGGAAGAAGGGACAGGCGCTGGGGGCGCCTGCCCCACCGGGGTTAATGGACGATGCGGATGGTGTTTTCGTTTTTGTTGGAAATGAGGATGAAGTTGCCGCTGGGATCAAGCGCGATGCCGAAGGGGTTGTTGTAGCGGACGGGGCCGGTGAGTTCGCCGGGGACTTCGGTGAGGGCGCCGTTGGCCTGGTGTAGGACCACTTCATTGCTACCGGTGGACTGGCCGGCGAGCCCGCCGAGGGTATAGACCACGCTGGTGGCGAGGTCCATAACGCGGATCTGGCCCACGTCGGCTTCCGCCCAGAACAGGCTGTAGCCATCGGTGGCGATAAAGGTGGGGTCGCAGGCTTTGGCAACGTCGACGGGTCCATCCGTATTGCCGCAGATATGGCTCATGCCGACGATGGTGGTCACGGTATCGGTGGCGAGGTTGAGTTCGCGGATGGCGTTGCCCTCGAAGTCGCTGATGTAGATGTTTTTGTAATCGGGCGACCAGGCCATGCCGTTGGGCTCGGAGAACTCGGCCGCGGCGCCGGGGCCATCCTTCTCGCCTCGGTGGTTGTAACTGCCGGCGATGGTGGAGACGATGTTGGTGGTCAGGTCAATCATACGGATGTCTTGGTTGCCGGCTTCGGCAACATAAAGCGTGGTGCCGTCGGGAGAGACGAGGATGCCAAAGGGGTGATTGAAGCAGGCCTGCGCGGCCGCGCCGTCCTGGTAGTGCGGCGAACCACAGGTCCGGCTGCCAGCGACGGTGGTGACGGTTTTGGCGTTGAGGTCGAGTTTGCGGATAAGGTTGTTGCCGCTATCGGCGATATAGATGACGTTCTGGCCGTTGGCGTCATACCAGGCGAGGCCGGCGTTTTCGTAAAAGGCGGCGGAACTCGCGGGGCCATCAGCGTAACCGAGGCCGGGGCCGGCGACGGTGGAGACATCGCCGCTGGCGAGGTCGATTTTACGGATGGCGCCGTTGTTGGAGTCGGCGATGTAGGCCACCTTGCCGTCGGTGACCATGCCTTCCGGCTGATCGAACTGGGCGGTGGAGGTACTGCTGTAGTCGGGGCCGGTGCCGGGGCCGTCGGCACGTCCGCGCTGAGTGGGCTGGCCGGCGAGGGTGACGACGGTGGCGACGACGTTGCTGCTGCTGGTGGCGGTGAGGGGGTTGCTGATGTTGATCTGGCGGAGCACGCCGTTGAGGCTGTCGGCGAGGAAGAGTTGGGTGCTGCCGCTGGGACCGGCGAGGGCGGTCAGGCCCTGGGGTTGGTAGAAGGCCGCCGCGGAGCCGCTGCCGTTGGCGTAGCCGTTGGCATGGCTGCCGGCGACGGTGTAGATCACCGGGGTTTTGCCGCCGAGCACGACGGCGTCAATCTGGTTGCCGTCGACGACATAGAGGATGTTGGCGCCGGTGTGGGGATCGATGGCCAGACCGGTTGGGGATGAGAAGCCGGTGGCGACGTCGGTGAGGACGCCGGTAGCGAGCACCATTTGCTCGATCTTGTCGTCTCCGGAGCAAGGATTCACGATGTAGAGATTGGCGCCGGTAGAGTCGAGGGCGAGGGCGTTGGGCTGGCAGACCTCGCCGCCGATGGTGGTGACGGCGCCGGTGGCGATGTCGATTTTGCGGATGGCATTGTTGGCGGAATCGGCGACGTAGAGAGTCTTGTCGTCCGGAGAGATGGCGAGACCCCGGGGTCCATTGAACAAGGCGGCGGCGCCAGTGCCGTCCTTATCGCCGCGGGTGCCGGCAACGCCGGCGAGGACGGTCTTTTCGCGGCTGGTCAGACCATAGCCGATGACATCGGCCTCCTGGTCGTCAGCGACGTAGACGGTCTGGTTGGCGGCATCATAGGCGATACCGTCGCCTTCGCCGATGGTGAAGGTATAGGGGCCATCGCCGATAAGCGTCTGGACGGACCCGCTGCCGAAATTGTACTGGCGCAGGGCTTCGCCGCTCTTGCCGGTGAAGAACAGGTTCTGGCCGCCGTCGCTGGCGAGGGCGAGCGGGTAGAGCTCATCGTTGAGGCCGCCGCCATCCTGGAAGCCGGGGCCACCGG
>JBOGKK010000143.1:0-2688 GCA_050745425.1 Terriglobales bacterium | reverse complement strand
ACCGACTTGCCCGGCGGCATCCTTGCCCACGGCGGCATCTACCGCGAGGTTCTCATCAACTTGATCGTTATGCGCGCTCTCAGCAGCGAGCTCCGCAAATACATCCTGGGCCTCGTCCTCGCCGCCGCAACTGCACCGTTCGATGGAAATCTCCGCCAGGGCTGCCTGCTCTGCCCCGATCAAAACTCGCCGGCCGCATGGTCTCTCGTCCGCCGTGACGGCTCGCGTACAGCTGTGACCCTGGACGCGGGTACTGCGGTCGAGTACGGCAAGGCCCAAGCAGCCGCCTTCGGCGTCGGCGAAAACCGCGTCTTCACCTTCGATCCTAAGCTCGCCAAGACCGACATTGCCGAAGCTAAGAAAAAAAATAAAGACAAGAAGACGGGACAAGAAGACCCTGATAGCGATCAGGCCGCGGCAGAGGCGGCAGAAGCGTGAGCGCTGGCGGCCTACTCATCAAGGTCAGCCTCTATCGGCCTCGCTGGCTCGGCGCGGCGGAATGGCCGCCATCCCCTTGGCGTCTGTTTCAGGCTCTCGTCGCCGGCGCCGGCCTCGGCCGCGGTCTTCACCCTCCGGCCGAGGAGGGCGCAGCGCTCCGTTGGCTCGAGCAATTGCCCCATCCCCTGATCGCTGCACCCCTCAGCCGCCGCGGCCAGCAAATCCGTCAATACCTTCCCAATAACGATCTGGACCGCGTCGGGGGCCGGCCTTCCCGCATCGGCAAGACCCGCAAAGCCGTCAAGCTCCTGGAACCCCGACTGCTCGATCCGCCACCCACGTTCCTTTTCGCCTGGCAATTTGATATTGCACCCGACGACGCCCTGCAACACGGCATCGCCTCCCTCGCCCACCGCCTCTACCAGCTCGGTCGTGGCGAGGACATGGCTTTCGCTCAAGCCGAATTCCTCGATGTTGCCTCTCTCCAGCAGCAGCTCGCAGCCCACCAAGGCCAACTCTTCCGCCCCGCATCAACCGGCGCGCCGCTGCGGCGCCCCGTTTGCGGCAGCAGCACCGGCCTCCTCGACCGCCACGCCCGCCAGCCCGAGCGCTGGAGCGGCGGCCTGTTCCGCAATCTCCCGCCCGCCCCGTTCGCCCGCGCCTGCTATGGCTCGCCCGCCGACAACCTGCTCTACGAATTACGTTCCACCGTCAACTTCTACGCCTGGCCGTTGCGCGCTACCGCTAAACTCGCGATTGCGGTGCGCGACGCCCTTGCCGCCAAGCTCCTGCACGCCGGTCTCGACTCAAATGCCGTCGAACACCTGATCGTCGGCCGCGGCGCCGGCGATCAGGATAAGCAGCGCCGCATCCAGATCATCCCCCTGCCCTCGATTGGCTCCGTCCACGCCGACATGTCCGTGCGCCGCATCCTGGTCCGCCGCCCCGGCACCTGCCCCATCACCGCTGCCGACCTCACTTGGGCGCTCGCCGGCCTGGACCTGGGCATGGAGAAGTCCACTGGCGAACTTCCCAACGAATCCTCCCCGCGTCTGGTGCAGGCCGAAGATCGCAGCATGCTGGACCATTACGGGGCCGGCGGTGAGGCCAACGCCCGCCATTGGCAAACCGTCACGCCCGCTGCACTCGGCTGGGAGGGGACGCATCCCACGCGCGCAGCGCGCGAATCCGCTCTCGCTCGCCTCGTCCTCCAATCCCTCCGCCATGCCGGGCTTACGCAGCAACCCGCGCAGGTCCGCGTCCAACGCGAGCCTTTCGCACAACACGGCGATCGCGCTGAGAGCTTCGTGGCACACCCGCGCTTTCCCGCCTCTCAGCTCTGGCACTGCGACATCGAGTTTGCGGAACCGATCCCCGGGCCTCTAGCCATCGGCAACGGGCGCTTCCTCGGCCTGGGCTTGTGCGCCCCCGAGCCGCCCGCAGATGCGATGCTCTGGTCGATCGCGGCCGTCAATCGTCCGCCCGTCGCAGAAGCCGCCGCGCTCACTCACGCCCTGCGGCGAGCCCTCATGCACTTAGCCGCCGGCCCGCAAGGCAATGTACCCACCCTGTTTTCCGGCCACACCGACGGCTCAGGACCGGCTCGCAGCGGCGATCACCGCCACGTCTACCTGCTGGCCCTGGACCGTGATGGCGATGGCCAACTCGATACTCTGGCTGCCATTGCCCCCTGGCGTATGGACCGCACCTGGCGCCCCAAACAAAGCGAGCAGAAACAATTCTCTGAAGCCGTCGCATCTCTCCGTCACCTCGTGGCCGGCCGCCTCGGCATTCTCTCCCTGGCCTCCCTCCCGGACAGCCGCGACGACCTTTTCAGCACCGCAAACGTGTGGAGATCGCTCACTCCCTATGCGCCCACCCGCCACGCCCGGCGTGCTGGCGACTGGCCCACGCTCATCGCGCGCGATCTCGCCGTCGAATGCCAGCGCCGCGGTCTACCTCTCCCGGAAACCGAGATCCTGTCCATTACGACTGGCCCGCGCCGCGGCGCCTGCGCCCATCTGCGGCTTCACTTTCTCGCAGCCATCTCCGGTCCACTGGCTCTGGGGCGCACGGCCCACTCCGGCGGCGGCTGGTTTGCCCCCGCGCAGTCGTAGTCTGCCCTCACTGAGCACGATAAATCGTGCAGCACGAAAAAAGTGCTAGCATGATTGTGTGAAGACCAATATCACCCTCAAGCTTGACACCAGCCTGCTCCGCGAAGCGCGCGTGCTGGCTGCCGAAGAGGGC
>JBOGKK010000142.1:0-2676 GCA_050745425.1 Terriglobales bacterium | reverse complement strand
GCGCAAGCAGCCGCAGCGGGTGGGCCGACCGGGGGACGAAGCCGCCGCTTACCCGGAACAGCTGGCAATCGGCGAGTGCCGCCCGTTGCAGTGCAGCCCAATCCGAGCCCGGGAGGCTCATCTGGGCGGCGAGTGCGGCATCAAGCCTTAGAGCGTGGTAGCTTGAGGTTGCGCGTAGCCGGCTTCAGTGAAGAAATTGCAACATTCCTCAGGGGTAAATTTCTTGAGCAGCCCAGCCAGAGCCATTTCGATCGCCTCGAAGCTGCGCGCATTCTCCTTACGCAGCAGCGTCTTGAGTTTTGAGAACGCCTGCTCGATCGGGTTCAAGTCGGGGCTGTAGGGCGGCAGGTAGAACAACTTCGCTCCGGCCGAGCGGATTGCGTGCCGGATTGCCGGGTCCTTGTGACTGCTCAAATTGTCCATCACCACGATGTTGCCTGGCCGCAAGGTCGGCACCAGGGCCTGCTCCACCCAAGCGATGAAGCTGTCGCCGTCGATCGGGCCGTCGAGCAGGCAGGGAGCGGTGATGCCGTCGTGGCGCAGGCCGGCGACGAAAGTGAATGTTCGGCGATTGCCGTGCGGGACTTTCGCCACCAGCCGCCGGCCCCTGGTGCAGCGGCCGTGGGTGCGGGTCATGTTCGTCTTGGCCCAGGTCTCGTCAATGAAGATCAGCCGCGCCGAGGCAACCTTGGTCTGCCGTGCTTTCCATTGCTGACGGCGGTAAGCGACGTCTTCGCGATCCTGCTCGCTGGCGCGCAGGCTTTTTTTTAAAGCTGAGGCCCAGATGGGCGAGATAATGCCACACGCCATAGTAGCTCACCTCCACCCCCCGCTTGTTCAGCTCGACCAGCAACTCGCGGCCGGTGAGGTCGGGCTTCTCGGTCAGACGGGCGCGTATCCAATCCTCCTCGGCGGCCAGTGCATAGGGCTTCTTGCCGCCCATTGGCCGCGCCGCCGGGCTGCCGGTCTCCTCGTTCAGCTTCGTCCACCGGATCGCCGAGGAATGGCTGACCCCATATTGCAGCGCCGCTTCCGCCCGGCTCATGCCGTCAGCCACCGCAGCAACCACGCGTTCGCGTAGATCAAGCGAGTAAGGACGTCCCATGCAGGCTGGCCTCCACTCCAGCCCGCAGGTTGAATCAGATGCCCGCCCGCGTCGGGAATCCCTTATCGCCGATTCATCCTCAAACGACTACGCTCTAGTTTAGGGAAACTCTGAATAAGCTCTATGCGACGCGGCGCCGGATATGGCTTTCTGGCTCCCTGGAGGGCCATTCGGATGCAGCGCGGTTTTGCCGAGTATGACGGTTTTCGGAAGCAGCGGAAAGTCACGCGCCGGGAAGTGTTTTTAGCGGAGATGGAACGGGTGGTGCCCTGGCCTCGGCTCGAGGCGCTGATTGAACCGCACTATCCGATCGCCGGGAACGGCCGGAAGCCCTATCCATTGGGCACGATGTTGCGGGTTCACTTTCTCCAGCATTGGTATGGGTATTCGGACCCAGGGATGGAGGCAGCGCTGCACGACATCCCGATGCTGCGGCGCTTTGCGGGTTTGGACGCGGGTACCAGCTGCATGCCGGACGAGACGACGATTCTGCACTTCCGCCGTTTGCTGGAAGCGCATCAATTGGCCGAGAGCGTGTTTCAAGACGTGGTCTCGCTGTTGACGGAGCGCGGTCTGATCCTGCGCGAGGGCACGATCGTGGACGCAACGCTGATCGCAGCGCCGCCGTCGACGAAGAACGCGGCCCGCAAGCGCGATCCCGAAATGACGTCGAGCAAGAAGGCCAATCAGTGGCATTTCGGGATGAAGGCGCATATCGGCGTGGATACGGCGCATGGCCTGGTGCACACGCTGGAGGTCACGACCGGCAAGGTGTCGGACTACAGCATGGCGGAGGCGCTGCTGCATGGCGAGGAGGCGACGGCACACGGCGACCGCGGCTATGCCGACAAAACGCGCGCGCCAGACCGCCTGCGTGAGGCGGACGATGTCGGCCCGCGCTGGTTCGTACCGTTCAAACGCAAGAAAGGCTGCGATACCACACCGGAGCAGAAGCGCCTGAACCGGCTGCTGGCGGCGCTGCGTTCCGCGGTCGAGCATCCGTTCCGGGTTCTCAAGCGCCAGTTCGGTGATACGAAGGTACGGTATCGCGGGTTGTTCAAGAACGAACAGCGCCTGTTCAGCCAGTTTGCCTTGGTGAATCTCTACCTGGCACGGCACGCGCTGGCCCCTGTCGATTGAGGATCAAGGGCGGAGTCTGTCCGGCGCCTGGAAAATAGGGCACCGGAGGCGCCCGAAAAGCGAACATCGAAGCGCCGTGGCACACCAAGCCCGCCAGAAGCGGCTCCTGGCACCGGAGATCCGTGCAACAATACGATCAATGCCGGAAATCGGCCTGTTCAGAGGTTCCCTAGCCCTCCCAGGCTCGAATGCGCCGGACAGATCATCCGCTACCTGCACCGGACAATTCGTGTGCCCCCTATAGTGATTTTCCAGCCGGATGGCTAAACCCGCCGGCCTCATTTATCGTGAACCCGGACGCGGCGGAGGAACCGAGGTGCCGGAGCACCGGCCCCGCCCGAAACCCAGGGGAGGGACCAACCATGCCGATCGCACGACGCGCCGCGCTCACCGGGCTTGGCGCCACGCTGGCCGCGCCATTCATCATGCGC
>JBOGKK010000141.1:0-3545 GCA_050745425.1 Terriglobales bacterium | reverse complement strand
GGCTCGGATTCAGCACCAAAGGCAGCCAGGTGTCGTTACGGGTGAGGCCCCGGTCGCCACCGGGAGCTTCGAGCGAGCTGGGGAAATTGAAGGCCGCCGGCAGCACGCCGACAATGCGCGTACGTTTGCCATCCAGCACGAGGACCTTGCCGAGCGCGGCCCGCGCGCTCCCAAATGCCGAGCGTGCGAGCGGTTGGCTGAGGATCGCCACCGGCAAGCCACCCGGGCCTGCATCCGCCGCCGTGAAGGTGCGCCCGGCCAGCGGAGTGGCGCCCAGCATCGAAAAGAAATTGGGCCGCACCTGGGCGCTGCCCACGCGAACGGTGGTCGCAGCCGATTCCACGCTGATGGCCTGCTGCGTGAATAAAGTGGCGTCCGTAAACGCGTGGACATGCTTCCGGAACAAGGTGAAAGCGCCGTAAGAGGGCCCGAAGCTGTCGACCGGGGCCTGGGCAATGCGATGGCTGGGCATCCAGACGTAGACGAGGTTGCTGGTGCTGACGGAGGGAAACCAGCGCCGCAGCATGACCGCGTTCATGGCGCTGAACATCGCGGTTGCGGCGCCTATGCCGAGCGCCAGCGTGAGCACCGCGGCGATGACGAAGCCCCGCGCCTTGCGCCAGCTGCGCAGCGCATAGCGAGCATCGCCTACGCCATCGCCCAGCCAGCCGCCGCCGCGGCGCGGCAATTCGCGCTCCAGGCAGCGGGCGAGGGCGGGCCAGTCGGAGACTTCGTGCTCGGGGTTGCGCCCGGCGGCGGCAGCCTGCTCGAGCTGCTGGGCGAGTTCGGCGATAATCGCGGCTTCGCGCTCGGGCGCGATGCCGTCCAGGCGCAGGTGCTCGCGCACGTATTGCACCCAGTCCGCCATCAGATCCCCTCGGGACGCAGCAACGCCTGCATGGCGTCGAGATAGCGCTGCCAGCTCTGGCGCTCGGCGGCCAGCGCCTTGCGCCCGGCCGCGGTGAGCCGGTAAAAGCGGCGGCGGCGCTCGCCCGCCTTTTCAACCCAGCGCGCGGCGAGCAGACCGCGGCGCTCGAGCCGGTAGAGCAGCGGGTAGAGCGAGGCGGCATGAAAATCGACCGCGCCACCCGAGCGTTGTTCGATCAACAGCGCCAGTTCGTAGCCGTGGCGCGGGCGGGCTTCGAGCAGCGCCAGGATGAGCACCTCGGCGGCGCCCCGCTTTTCCAGTTCGTTCGCCATATGTGGGTAAGATACATGTGCGAGTGCGTGCTGTCAAGACACGGGCCACCACCGGCAGCATAGGAACTATGCTGCCTTTATTCTTATGGGAAAGTACTATGCGCTCGAAGAGTATCTAACCAGTTCGGCTCAAGCGGAGCTTTCCCTCCACTTCTCAGAAATCAGCCGTATCCTGGGCTTCGCATTGCCGGAGTCGGCACGGAAGCGCCCGGCGTGGTGGAGCAACAATCCGAATCGCCACGTGCAGGCACAGGCTTGGCTCGGCGCGGGCTGGGAGACGAGCAGAGTCGATCTCGGCCGCGAGCGGATCACGTTTGCGCGGCGCGGCGCGCCCGCGCGCGCCCGCAGGCCCCGGATTGAGGATATTGCGGGCGCACTGCAAGGGGTGGTCCGATTTGTCCCAGGGGTAGACCTTACCGGGCCCGCTTGGCCTGGGCTGGCGAAATACTTGGACGAGAAATATGGCCGGGAGCCCCGGCGCCGGAGAGCGGGAAAGTGACCTCCCCGCTGCTGTTGGACACCTGTGCCGCGATCGGGCTGATGGAAAACCAACTCTCGCCGGCTGTCCTGCGGCTCTTGCAGTCCAGATTGGACGCCGATGAAGCGCTCTATCTGTCTCCGATCAGCGCGTGGGAGATCGGTCTACTCGTCGCTCGCGAGCGGCTGCCGCTTGCCATGGATCCACTCGCCTATTTTCGTCGCATGGTGTCCCTGCCAGGAATGAAGCTCGCGGCGCTCCCGCCCGAGGTCCTGGTGGCGGCCAGTTTTCTGCCCACCGCGCCCCACCATCCGCCCTCAGACCACGCCGACCGGATTCTGATTGCGACGGCCCGCATCCTGGGCTTCACCCTTGTTACTCGAGATCGCAAGTTGCTGGGCTACGCCGCAGGTGGGGATTTGAGCGCGCTGGCCTGCTAGAGCAAAAACAGCTCTGCTGTATCATCGCCGACCGTACCGCCTGCGGCTTTGACCCCAGGAAAAGCCGCACGCAATCGCCCGAAGCTTGCTACACCGACGCTGTTTTTGCTCTAAGCGGCCTTCGGTTCAGCCTTGACAAGTTCCACCTCCAGACCGATTTTGACCTTATCGCCCACCATCACGCCTCCGGCTTCGAGCGCCTGGTTATAGACCAATCCCCATTCCTTGCGGCTGATTTCGCCGTTCGCCTCAAAGCCGCGCCGCGTCCCACCCCACGGATCCTTGATGACCGGGCTGGGAGCATCAACCTTCAGCGTAACCGGCCGCGTGACGCCGTGGATGGTCAAATCGCCGGTCAGCGTAAATTCACCTTCGCTCCCGCGCGGCGTAATCTTCGTCGAGCGAAAGCTCAGCGTAGGATACTGGGCCACTTCCAGGAAATCGGCGCTTTTGAGGTGCGCGTCGCGCTGCGGTTCCTGGGTGTCGAGGCTGTCGGCATCCATGACGACATCGATTTTCGATTTTGTAAAATCGCTCTCGTCCAGGGTGACGGTCCCACCGGTTTTTGCAAAGCGGCCTTTGACGTTGCTCACCATAAGGTGGCGCACGCTGAACTGCACGTGGGTGTGGACAGGGTCGATATTCCAGACGGTCGGCATGAGGTCCTCCGCTTCCAGTATGGCAGCCGGCGTGCAGTTCCCTGGACTTCATGAGCAACATATCCATGCTCTATCCGGCGCAGTTGCGCGCGCAATTCCGGCTTACAACCTACGTCGAGACGGGTTGCTTTCTGGGGCGCTCGCTGCGCCTCGCGCAGCAGGCCGGTTTCGGCGATCTGCTTTCTTGCGACATTTGCGAACGCTACGTACTGCAATGCCGCAAGCGCTTTCCTGGCGCGCGCATCGTTCATGGCGACAGCCTCAGCATGCTGCGGCGTTGTCTACCCACACGGATGGGTGGACCGGCGCTGTTCTGGCTCGATGCCCACTTTCCCGCCACCTTCGGGCTTCCCGAAACCGCGGCCAACCGCTATCCGCTGCCCCACGAGCTGGAACTGATCCGCACCCTGCGCCGCGGCTGGCAACACGACGTCATCGCCATGGATGACCTGCGCGTGATCCGCGATCGGCGCAACCCGCGCTGGCGGCCGGGCGAGCTGCGCGGGCGTCACGCGGCCTGCTATCAGGACATCACGCTGGCCGAGCTCTGCCAGCCCTTCCAGGCGACGCATGAGATCGCGCTGCTGCAGCAAGCCGAAGGAGTCGCGCTGTTTTTGCCCCGCGCTTAAGAATTTCTAATCCGCCAATGGCAACCGAATTGCTGGGCAAGTTCCATGAGCAGCATTGCCATGCTTCAGCCTTGGGTGCTCAGGCAGCAATATCAATTGGATACCTTCGTCGAGACCGGCTGCTACGAAGGTGCATCCC
>JBOGKK010000140.1:0-2806 GCA_050745425.1 Terriglobales bacterium | reverse complement strand
GGCCCAGACGGCACCGGCTCCGCCATAGGTGCCATCCAGACCTATTCGATCGGCAGCGGCCTACAAACGACGGCCTATCAAAGTGACATCAATGGCACATCGGAGGCGCAGCCGACCAGTGCCGAGTGCGAGGGCCGGCTGCTCACGGCCGTGGACAATCAGTTCGGCACGATCCCGCTTCAGTGGAATATAAACACCGGACTCATTGCCTCTGGCGGCGAGTTCAACCTCCGAATGAATTCGACGTCGCTAACGCCAAGCCAGTTTGGCGCGATCAATCTGGGGCGGTACGCGAGCCTGGCAACGATGATCACCGGCATTGGGTCCTCGCTGCATGTGGCCGGCCCGACGGCGCTCGACCCGGGCGCATTCTTCGCCAAGACTGACGTGGGTGGTGTGCCGTCGTTGACGATGACGGTGCACCTTGACAGTGGCTACGCGTACAACCCGCTGGGGCTTGCCATCCACACGTTCGAGGATGTGCTGGGCCACGCCACGAGGAATGCATGCCCAGACAACTGAGGGCGCATGGCGTGCTACAGCGGGTCGGCGCGGCGATCTGCTTAGCATTGGCCGTGACGCTAGCTGGCTGGATGAGCGAAGAAGCGCAGGCCGCAACGAGAGCGCCAGCGCCGCAGAGGGTCGTTATCCGCATCCTTGAGGCGCACAGCGGTAAGCCCATTAACAAGGAACCGCTGGGGGTATGGCTGGAGAAAGGCGTAACCCTCACCAAGTTCCCCATTGTCGCCCCGATGTTTGTGACGGATAAGGACGGCGATGCCGTGATTCCGTATCACCCGGGCGCCGATGTCGATGACCTGTCACTTTGGGTGGGGCGCGACATCCCGTGCGAACCGTTTAACAAGATCGACGGCAATCTGAACTATTCCATCGAAAAAATCCTGACGCAGGGGGTGGTGAGCGACAACGTGTGCGGCAAAGCCCGCCACGTGCCGGTGCCCGGCGTGCTGATCGTGTTCGTGAAGCACCATCCCTGGTGGACCATTGGCGAGTTGCTCGCACCGGCTGATCCGCCCAGCCTAGCCCTTTTTGCAAGAGCCGCGCCGCCCGCGAAGCAGCTATGATTCCGTCCCTCGCCGGCGCGATCAGCTACGAGGCGACCCCGCCGGACTACCCGCAAAGCTGGAACGAATACGCATACACCAACAACCAGCCGCTAAGCACCGTCGACCCTAGCGGCCTTTGCACCTGCCTCGCGCGCCATCGCCGCGCCGGCGCCGCCGCGACCACCCGCACCCGGCCCGACGGGAGTCAGGCATGAGCGCCCCCGCATTTTCAGCCGTGACGGGTTTGGTGAGCCGCCGCGCTGCCGCAGCCGTGCTCGGGCAAGTAACGAGCGACCTGACGATGCACACCGCTTCGCTGGGCACGCTGCGCGCGGTTACCGACAGCAGCGGCAACAACATCCTCAACTGCTCGCGGAACGCTAGCTATCCTGATGGCAGCATGCTCACCTACACGCCCTTCGGCGCAGAGACGTGCGGCTGCACGCAAGCGACGATCGCGTTCAAGTTCGCCACCTACGAGCGCGACTCAGGCACCGGCTGGGACAACGCCCAGGCGCGCACGTACGCCTCGAACGTCGCCCGCTTTCTCAGCCCCGACCCCGCCGGCCTCGCTGCGGCCAATCCGGCGAATCCGCAGACCTGGGACCGGTATGCGTATGTGGGCAATCAGCCGCTGGAATATACCGACCGCACCGGTCTCTGTCCTCCTTGCTGCGGCAACCCCTGCAATGTAACCGCACCGTGGCCGTGCATCGGGAGCTGCGGTGGCGGCGGTGGTGGAGGCGGCGGTGTCGGCGGGGGCGGCTGCGGCGGCGGCCCGTCCACGGAGTTCGTCAACGTGGGTATGGTAACGGCCGAGGATTGTGGCGGCGGAGGGGGCAGCAGCCGCGTCGGCCCCGGGGGGAATCCCACAAACCCTCCGCCTGGTGCGCCGCCTCCCGGTCCGTCGATCTGGTCACGCTTTACGGGCTGGGCGTCGAGCGAGCTCGCATGTACGAACAATCTTGCAGACAAGGCGAGCATCGCCGGCGGGCTACACGCGCTGGGCGTTGCCAACGGCGGAGGGCTGGGCACAACGATCGTCAATGCCGCGCTCGGCAATCCGATCAGTGGCCTGTTCGGCGGGTTCGATCGCAGCGCGCCCGGGGCGACGATTTTGCTTTCGGGAACCTACCTCGGCTTTGGGGGCGGGGGGCTGGCTCAGGAGGGCTTGGCCGGCACAGCGATCAAGGCCGGCTCGGGCGGCTTCTGGTCAGCGGTTACCGGCGCCGGCGAAACCGTCACGACGTTGTTTTCCGGCGAGGTTAGCCTCGCCTCGACCGGCATCACGGTCGCAGAGGCGGGCAGCGGCGTCGGGACTCTAATCATCGGATACGACGTGCTCTCTTGGCTTGGCAGCGCCGCAGCTTGCGTCGGCCGAAAATGACCCACCTATCCCAATATCTTGCCGTCGGGGCGGTGCTCCCTCCAATCGGTGCGGGCGTTTTTTGGCTCATGACAACCGGGTGGATGACATTCGTCTATGGCGGCAGGATAACCCCGCGCGGGCTACGAATGCGCAGGTTCGGTTTTCGTCTTGTGCTATTCGGCGGGTATGCGCTCTTTGCGGTCGAAGGTTTCATCTACCACGTGTTCTGATCGGCCTGCTCGGCCACAGCGATCCGCATCATGCGCATTTACGGCAGCTCATCGGCGGCTTGGCGGAGCCGGTGTTCCACGCCTGTCTACCAGACGGGCAGTCCGGTTGTGCTCTCGCTCAACCAGTACGATCCCATGGG
>JBOGKK010000139.1:0-12311 GCA_050745425.1 Terriglobales bacterium | reverse complement strand
GACCCGATGCGCGTGCTGCGTACGGACTAGCTCTTATTCGGGCGCTACGCCGGTGACGGGAAACCCGTACATGCGCGCTGCCCGCGCCAAAGCGCGGTCATGCGTTGCAAAAGTCACGGGCGAGTCCAACCATTCGCTCCAGGAGAGTGCGCTCGCCAGGTGAACCGCATCCAGCGTGCCCAAGGGGACAGATAGCGGGCTTGCGGCACGAGACAGAATGGCCGGCGTTAAGTCGATTGTTTGTGTGTGCGCGAGCAGGTCTTCGAGTGTGGCACGCCGCAACGCCAACGTGAGTTCGTCCGTGCCAGCGAGTCGTAGCCGGTCGAGGGAGCGCAGCGACTCCACCCGCGTGAGCGCACTGGCCGCGGCGAATTCTGGCCGGCCGCGCAATTCGAGATGATCGGGCTGGCGAAGAAGAAAGCGCAGAACGATCGATGAGTCCAAGTACAGGAAGCTCATCGCCGTGCTCGATCTTGAAGGAGTTCCTCAACGATGTCATAGTCGATGTCGTTGGGCGGCGGAAGCGTTTTGAAGCCCCTCAGGCTACCCTTCGCCGGGCGAACTCGCAGACCGTTCTGCTGCGGAGGCCCCAAACAAGCGACGGGCGTACCTCGATCCGTCACCAGGATCGGCTCGCCCTCGCGAGCTGCACGCAGGTATTGGCTCAGATGCGCTTTGAAATCGGCAATGCCTACCTGCTTCATGTCCTTATCATGACCTGTATAGGTCATGTGGGCAAGCGGAGGCTATTGCCACCAGGGGTGGAGCATTTCCTGGCCGACGGCGACGCGCTCAAGAAACAGCGGCTTGAAATAATCCGCACTGGTCTGCTGGGCGCGGGCCATGGCCAGGTTTAGGTCGATTTGCGCAGCGTACGCCCACAGGTCAACTTCCGGGGCGCCGTTGCCTTCGAAATCCTGGGCCAGCGAACGCTGCTGCGCCGGGCCGGCGTTGTCAAGGGCCTGCTGGGCGGCGATGGCTTTTTTCTCGGCGGCGTCGAGGCATTTGCGGATTAGATTTTCGGCGTTTATCGGATCGTGCAGATACTTCTTCGTGCGCAGCGCCAGCAGCGCCACGCGGCGCATGTTGGCGCTCAGGCGGGCGCTGTTCATGAGATCCAGCGCCTGTGCGGCTGCGTCTGCGGCGGGTTTCGGGTTTTGCCGGGCGAGCATATTGGCAAGGTTCACCAGTTGGCGGAATTTGGCTTCCTTCTCCTGGCCGGAAATGGTGGGCATATTTTCAGCGCTGGCAAGCGCGGTGGCCGGATCGACATTCGCCTGCCGGCGCCGCGCCGTAAAGCTGCGTAGCGGCCGCGGCGAGCCGAAAAGCTGCTTGGGGGTGAGTGCAAAATCCGCGTATTGGGCGCGCAATTCTTCGGCTCGCGATTCGTCGACCTGGGCGATGAGGGCGAGCAGGCGGTTGCCTGCGGCCTCGAGTTCACCGGTCCAGTCGCCGCTGGTAGGCAGCGCCGCTTGCACGTGGGCGAGCATGCCGGCGGCAGCCGTTTCCATTTGCGGGTCGAGGTCGGGGTAAAGTTGGTGGCCCTTCATCAGATCGCTGGTGGCTGAGTTCAACAGGCGCGGCGTCGTCACTTGCGCTGCGCGCGTGTAAGCCAGCAGCACCAGCGGGCGCTGATCGACGCCGGGGGTCTGATATGTGTTGAGGGCAATCAGCACGCCCAGAAACGGAAAGGATCCGTCGGCCTGATAGCACTCCTGGGCGAGTTCGAGCACGCTGTAGCCCGGCGTTGCCGAGGGCAGGTGGTTGCGCTTAAACGTCTTCGGGGTATAGCCGATGCCACCGAAGGTGCGTGCGAGCAGACCTTGCTCGGCGGGAAAACCCCGTCCCGCCTTTTCCATTGCCTGGCTGCCGGCGCTGCCGATCAGCTCGGTATAGAGTTGCGCGCGCGGCACGTCGGCTTGCCGCACCAGCGCGTGCGCCACAGTGAAGTCAGCCGCCGGGCCCTTGGTCAGGCGAACGGTGACCTCGAGCTCGACGCCGCGCTTGATGGCCGCGTACCATTTCGACTGGGCGTCGTCAGCATCGGAATCGTCCTGCGGGGCGGAAAGCGCCACGGCATCGCGGAATGCCTGGGCAAGGTCGATACGCGCCTGCTTGGGATGGCGAATGGACTCGGCTTCGGCGATGGTCATCAGGTCGATGGGTTCGAGGGGCGCCGGCACCCCAGCGAGCGCCGCTTTGGCCTCGCGATAGAGCGTAACGGTGATCTCCGGCGGGTGCCGCTTCGGTTTTGACTTCGGCGGCGCTTGTGCCCAGCAAGCCGCCGCTGCCACCAGACATGCCGAGATGATTCGCGTCATGGTGCCTGCCTTGCCCTTGGGCTCAGCTTACACCTCAAGGGACAGGTTCGAACAGAATAAGACTTTCTATGGGCCGATTGGATCGAACGTGGGCGGCGTGGCCGGAGCCGGATATACCGAGTCTGATTCTGCTTTAGAATCAACCATGCCACAGAAGGGTGAAATAGCGCCTCCGCTTACGGTCACCGATCAGGATGGCGAGCCGCGCAGCCTGGCATCGCTCAGCGGGCCCAAGGGGCTGGTGCTGCTGTTTTACCGGGGCTACTGGTGACCGTTTTGCCTCCACCAGTTGGTGGCCTTCAATCTTATTGCGACGGAGTTCGAGCAGTCGGGGTATCGGTTGGCGGCGCTGGCGACCGGTGCGGCGCCACGGGCCCAGAAGCTGCGCCGCGATCTCGATCTCAGCTTTCCCATGCTCTGTGACACCAAGCGGGAAACGGTGCAGGCGTGGGGTCTGTATAACGCACGCGACTTTGGCGGCATCGCGGTGCCGGCGACGGTGGTAATCGGCGCGGACGGGCGCGTGCAAATGATCGCCCGTGAAGGTGTGACCAAACGGTTGCGGCCCGAAGACGTGCTGGCCTTTGCCGCGGCTGGCGGCGAGGCGCCGGTGGAGCATGGTTTCTGGCCCGGGCTGCGCGATTGGTGGCGGGCGTTCATCCATTAGAGTTGGAGAGGGATGACGCTTCTGCTGGTCTTCGCGATCACGCTGCTGATCGCGGTGCTGATCTCGGCGCTGGCGCAGCGGACGGTACTTTCGACCGCGGTTTTGTTTCTGGTGGTGGGAGTGCTGGCCGGACGCCACGTCTTCGGCCCGCTGCCGAGCCTGGATCCGCAGTGGCTGCGGGTGATTGCCGAGCTGGCGTTGTTCAGCGTGTTGTTCACCGAT
Source organism: Terriglobales bacterium (assembly GCA_050745425.1). Lineage (GTDB taxonomy): Bacteria > Acidobacteriota > Terriglobia > Terriglobales > SCQP01 > SCQP01. The sequence continues at coordinate 9,101 of JBOGKK010000139.1, read as the reverse complement.
GGCATGCGCGCCGGTGGATCGCCGCCGCCGCTGGGCGCGCGCTCGCTGGTGACGCGGGCGCTGCTGGGCGCGATGCCGCTGACCATTGCCGGCATTGCCGTGCTGGCGCGCCTGCTGCTGGGGTTTACCTGGGTCGAGGGCATTTTGGTCGGCGCGGTGCTCAGCCCGACCGACCCCGTCTTTATTTCGGCAATCTTTCACTTTGAGGCGGTGCCCGGCCGCTTGCAGCGGCTTTTGAACGTCGAGAGCGGAATTAATGACGGCATTGCCTTGCCGTTGGTGATCATTTTTTTGGGCGAGATGGCGGCGCATCCGGTGCGCCTGTGGCGGGTGGGATTGGAGCTGGCTGGGGGTGTCGGGATCGGGGTCTTGATTCCGTGGCTGGCGATCCGGCTGGAAGCCAGCCGGTTTTTTGGCGCAGCGGGCGTACTGCGTTCGCTGAATGCGTTTGCCATCGGGCTGCTGGTGCTGGCGGTGAGCTGGCGCGTACACGCCAATATTTTTTTGGCGGCTTTTGCCGCCGGCGTCGCGGTGGCGCGCTTCAGCCCGGAGGTGCGCGCAGCCTTTCACGAATTTGGAGAAGGCGTGACCGAGTTGCTCAAGCTGGCGGCGATTTGGATTTTCGGGCTGCAGATGGCGCCAAATCTGTCCAGCCGCTGACTGGCGCTGCGATTGTGTTCATCCTGCTTGCGCTGGCCGCCGTCCGCATGGTGGCGATCGCGATTTCGATGCAGGGCAGTATTCTTTCGAGCGGGGAGATACTGGCGGCGGGGTGGTTTGGGCCGAAAGGATTCGGCTCGGTTGTTTATGGGTTGATGATTCTCGAGCTGGGCACGCCGCAGGCCGGTGCCATGGCGCATTTGATCGGGCTGGTAATCGTGCTCTCGATTGTGGTGTACTCGTCCACCGACATTCTGGTGGCGCGGTCGTTTGAACGGCGGGCCAGGGCTACATCGCCGCAGGCACAGTAATGCCCATGGCGGCAAGCGCCGAGGTGAGCTGACGCAGAACAAAGGCGACCAGCGTCAGCAGGAACGCGCGCTTGCTGGCGTCGCCCTCCTGCAGCACCGGATGATGATGATAGTAGGCGTTGAACGCCTGCGCCAACTGAAAGGCATATTTGGCCAGGTGTGCGGGCTCACGTGCCTCGACCACCTGTTCCACGACACCATCGAGGCGGGCCGCGAGCCAGAGCAGGTTCCAGTGTGCGGGATCGTCGAGGTAGGGCCGCCATGCCGCATCGAAGCCGGTTGCGGCACTGACTCCGGCCTTGCGCAGGATGTTGGCGGCGCGGACGGCGGCGTACTGCACGTAAGGCCCGGTTTCGCCTTCAAAGTTCAAGGCTTCTTTGAAGTCGAAAACTATAACGGTGGTGCGCGTGAATTTGAGCAGGAAGTAGCGCAGGGCGCCGATCGCAATGGCATCGGCCGCGCGTGTCTGCTCGCCAGCGGGCATTTCCGGATGGCGCTGGGCGACTTCTTCGCGCGTGCGCGCCTGCAGGCGATCCAGCAGATCGTCGGCTTTGACGCCGGTGCCTTTACGGCCGGAAACATCCACACGCGTCTCGCCAACGGCGGCGGCATAGCCCAGCTCGGCAGCGCAAGCGGGCGAGAGGGCGACCATCTCGTAGCTGAAATGCACGCTCTGCCCGGCCTCGCGCCGGCAGCCGAGCGCGCGCAGGCCATCAACGACGATTTCCTGCAAGTAGCTTTGGCGCACGTCGATGACGTTGAATACCCAGCGCCCGCGGCCGAATTCGGGTGCATTATGTGTGGCCGCCAGCGCGGTGGTCCAGGCGGTGTGGCCGCCAGGGTATTCGTAAAAGGGAGCGAAGCGAAACTCGAGCGGAAGCAGGCCGAATTTCCAGAGCTGGTAGGCGATGTCTTTGGCGACGTAGGTGACGGTGCCATTGGAGCGGACGAGTACCTTGGTGTCGTCTTCGCCTTCGGCATTGGTCGCGCCGGGGCGATCCATCACCCAGCAGCCCGCGGTTTTGCCTTCGGTTTCGAGGCGGATGGCGCCGCGCTCGCGCAGCAGGCCGAAGGCATGTTGCCAAAGATGCAGGTGAAGGATTTCGCTCTCGCGCGGCAGCAGATCGTAGGCGATGCCGAGGCGCTGCATGGTGTGCAGATGACAGCGGGCGATGCAGGTGGAGATGCGCTCGGCGAGTTCCGCTAGCTCGTTGCCGCCGGCTTCGATGGCTTGCAGCGTGGCGGGGCGCCAGGTCTTGAGCGCGGTTTCATCGCCGGCGTAGCGCTGCGAAATAGCGGCGTACTGATCCCAGCAGAGATAGTCGAAGCGCACGGCAGGATCCGCCAGCGCGGCTTCCACGCGCGCACGAGCGGCTGCGACGGTGGCCGGCTCTGCCAGATGGATAAACGCGGCAACCACATCGGCGACCTGGACGCCGGTATTGTCCTGGAGATTTTGGACTTCGACCTGCTCGCCGCGGCTGCGCAGCAAGCGCACCCAGGTGTCGCCCAGGACGGCATTGCGCAGATGACCGATGTGCGCTGCCTTGTTGGGGTTGATGTTGGTGTGCTCGACGATGACCTTGCCGTCAAATTGTGGCTGCAGGGCGGTGCCATGGTCGGAGGCGGCAGTGCCGCGGTCGACAAAGAAGTTCAAATAGCCGCCCCCGGCGATCTCGACGCGGGAGAAGCCGGCCGGGAGCGCCAGCTCGGCGGCAATCTCCTGGGCGAGCTGGCGGGGCGGACGGTGTTGCTGTTTTGCCAGCTCGAAGCAGACCGGCAGGGCAAACTCACCCAGCTCCGGGCGGGGCGGCAGCTCGACCACCCATTTCGCGGGCTGGAAGCCATACCGCTGCTGCAGGTGGGCGCGGACGGCTTCGCCCAGACGCTTTTCTAAAGTCAGGACCACGGGGAACCGAACTGATTATAGCGGCTCGATGCGGAATCGCGCTCGGGCTATGGTATTGTGAGACTCTCCCCGGACCGAGATCATGAGCATTCGCACTCTGTTCAGCGTTTTTTCCAGCGATCTGGCGATCGATCTGGGTACGGCCAACACGCTGGTGTTCGCGCGCGGCAAGGGCATCGTGGTCAACGAGCCCTCGATCGTCGCCATCAACCGCGTCAACGGCGAGGTGGAGGCGGTCGGCAAGGAAGCCAAAGAAATGCTGGGCCGCACGCCCGGCAACATTGTCGCTATCCGTCCGATGAAAGACGGCGTCATCGCTGACTTCAAAGTCACCGAGAAGATGCTGAACTATTTCATCCAGAAGGCCCACAACCGCAAGGTGCTGGTGCATCCGCGCATCGTGATCGGGGTGCCCAGCGAGATCACGCAGGTGGAAAAACGCGCGGTCATGGATTCGGCCTATCGCGCCAAGGCGAGCGAGGTGTTTCTGGTCGAGCAGGCGATGGTGGCAGCGATTGGCGCCGGGCTGCCCATCACCGAACCGAGCGGCAATATGGTGGTGGATATCGGCGGCGGCACCACCGATATTGCCGTCATCTCGCTGTCGGGGATCGTCTACTCGCGTTCGGTGCGCGTGGCCGGCAATGAGATGGACGACGCCATCACCAATTTCCTCAAGCGCAAGTACAACCTGCTGATCGGCGAGCGCACGGCCGAGCAGGTGAAAATGAGCATTGGCTCGGCGTACCCGCTGGATCAGCCGGAAACGTTCGAGATCAAGGGGCGCAACCTGATCGAGGGAGTGCCCAAGACGCTGGTGATTGGAGATGCGGAAATCCGCGAGGCGCTGAGCGAGAATGTCGGTACCATTATCAATGCCATTCGCGTGGCGCTGGAGCGCACGCCACCGGAACTCAGCGCCGATATCAGCGACAAGGGGATAGTGCTCACCGGCGGGGGCGCGCTGCTGAAGAACCTCGATAAGCGCATCCGGGAAGAGACCGGGCTGCCGGTTTCCATCGCCGACGATCCTCTGGCCAGCGTAGTATTGGGCACAGGGAAGATGCTCAGTGACTTCAAATTGTTGCGCAAGATTTCCATCGATCAGTAATGGGGAGATGCTGAGGCTGGGTGGGAACGGCGATGCCTGAGTTTGGGCGCCAAAGCCGCGGCCGCTGGGTGCTGAGTGCGCTGATCGCGGGCCAACTGCTGCTGCTCGCCTACCAGGTCCGGCGTCCGGAGGCGGGAAGCATCCGCTTGATCCGGCTTTGGAGCGCGGAAGCGGTGCTGCCCGCCGAAAAACTCTCGCAGCACATGGTGAGCGGCATCCGCAACTGGAGTGAAGGCTACGTCATGCTGCGCCATACCCACGAGCAGAACCAGCGCTTGCAGCAGCAGGTAACCCAGCTTGAGCTGCAGAACCAGCAATTGCGCCAGGCGGTGCGCGATCTGCCCCATCTCGATGCCTTGCTCGGCTTTCATCGCACGTTCGCACTGAGCACGGAGCCGGCGCAGGTGATCAGCCATGGCGCCAGCCCCGATGCCCAGGCCATCTACCTGAATCAAGGACGGCGGCAAGGCCTGCGGCGTAACATGGCGGTGATCACGCCGCAGGGGCTGGTCGGCAAACTCAGCCAGGTGCTGGCGACCTCGGCGCAGGTTCTGCTGATTACCGATCCGGAGTCCGGGGTGGGCGTGCTCATCGGCAATCAGGAGTTTCATGGCATCCTGCGCGGGCTCGGCGCCGGTGCGGTCGAAGTCGACCGCGTGCTCAAGAACGAAGCGGTAAAGGCCGGCGATGAGGTCGTGACTTCGGGCGAGGATCAGGTCTACCCGAAAGGTCTTCCGGTCGGTACGGTGACCGGCGTTTTGCCCAGCCATGATGGGATTTTCAAGGTGCTCACGATCAAACCGGCGGCCGAGCTCGGCCGTTTGCAAAATGTGCTGGTGGTCACGGCACAATTGCCGGCGCCGGCCGAGTCGCAGGAAGCCGGACTCACCGCCGCCGACGTGCGCGAGGGGCGCTTGCCGGGGTTGCCGCAGCCGGCGTCGGGCATCGCCGCGGGCCGGAATCAGCAGAATGAGATTGCCGTTCCGACGCCGCCGCCGGTGATCGCAATGCCAGCCGCAGCCGCAGGGCCGCCCAAGGCGGCTGTGAAGCCGGGTGGAAGTGGTGGAGCGGGTAAAAAGTGAATTTTCTTGGCGCCATGATGTGACCTAAGCCCCCGTCGCGACGTTTACACTAGAAAGCACGCTATATGTTGACCTCACGGAACTCACATGCCCTTCGTCTGTGCTGCCTGCCGCTGGTGCTGGCGGTGGGGGTAGCGCTCAACGCCGGTTGTGGCTCGAATGCCACAGCGCAGCAAACCGCCAGCAGCCAAAAGGCGGTCACGGCAACCCCGAATAACCCTGCCATCGCCGACTACAGCACGGCCACGGTGGCGTCCGGCATGTTGACGCGGGACCTGCGTGTGTCCGGGACAACACAGGCGGTGAGCAGCCAGGTCATTCGCGTGCCGCGCATCCGCGGGGCCGGGTTCAGCAAGGTTCTGGTGACGATCGTGCAGAGCGGCACGACCGTCAAAAAAGGCGAGGTGCTGGCCACCTTTGATGACACTTCAGAGCTGCAAGCGGCGCTTGACGACAAGGCCACCTATGAAGGGCTGCTTCATCAGGTAGCCAACCAGGCGGCTGTGAATCAGGCCAGTGCCGCCAAACGAGCGGCCACGCTCAAGCAGGCCGAAACGAATCTGAGCACGGCCGAGTTGAACCTGTCCGAAGGCCCGGTGCTGACCGCGATTCAGCGCAAGTCGGACCAGATTGATGTCATCAACGCCAAGGACGACATTGCCAGCATTAAGAAGCAAAACGCGTTCACTGACAAGCAGGATGCGGCCCAGTTGCAGATTCTGAAACTGCAGAGCGATCAGGCGAAGGTGAATTGGGAGCGGGACCTGTCCAACATTCAGGCCCTGACCATGCGGGCGCCGATTTCCGGCATGGTGGGTCTGGTGCCGGTTCGCGTCAGCGATGGCATGGCTCCGGCCGAACCCGGGGATCAGCTGTTCAGCGGCGAAGAGGTGTTGCGCATCTTTGATCCCAGCAACATGGAGGTTAATGCGCAGGTCAACGAAGCCGATGATGCCAAGCTGACGCCGGGCTTAAAGGGCACGCTCACCCTTGATGCCTATCCCGGCATCACGCTGCCCGTACACCTGCTCACCGCCAGCCCGGTGGCGATCGCGGCGGGAGGGATGGGCAACACCGTGCGCACGTTCTCGGTGCTGTTTCACATTGACGGCGCTAACTCAAAGTTGCTGCCGGATTTGTCTGCGGCCATCGATCTCAAGATCACCAGCCCGCAGGCGCAACTTCTGGTGCCGCGGCGCTCGGTGCATTTCGACCGCAGTCAGCCGTACGTGATCGTCCAGGCTGCCGACGGCCAATGGAAGCAACAAAAAGTCGAGTTGGGCAATTTCGATAACCAGCAGGTGCAAATCATCGCCGGCCTCAAGGCCGGCCAGCACGTGCAGGTGCCGGCCGGTATCGCCGGAGAAGGTGAATAGGCATGAAGCGCTGGCTGCAAATCCTCATCGTCATCGTCATCGCCGGTGGTGTCTACTACGGTGTGCGCACGTTCCGTGCGCGTGCGATGGCGCCGACCGTGCCCACCGTGAGCGCGCGCCGGGGTACGTTTCAAGTCACCATTTCCGTGCGCGGGTCGCTAACGCCGGCGCGCTCCGTGCAAATCAATGCGCCCCGCATCAGCGGTTTGATCATCTCGACGCTGGTGCCCACCGGTAGTCTCGTCCACCAGGGCGACGTCATCGCCACGTTTGATTCCGGAAGCGCCCGCGATACCCAGGTGACGGATCTGGCCACGCTGAACCAGACCAAAGCCCAATTGGCGCAGATCGGCGCGCAAGCGAAAATCACCGACCAGCAGGATCAATTGGATCTTGCCACCGACACCAACGCCGTCGCCAAGGCAAAGCTGCAAGTGATCCTGATGTCGGTGCAAAGCGCTGTGCAGGGGAAGGAGGCCAAGCTGGCGCTGGGCATGGCGGAGGAGAAGCTCAAGGTGGAGAAGGCCACCATTCAATCGCATCAGGCCTCCAATTCTGCCCAGATTGCCACCGATCTGCGTTCTGAGCAGAAAGCCCAAGCCGACTACGATCTGATTTCCAAGCAGATCGACCAGATGACCGTGCATGCGCCCATTACCGGCCATATCGCCTATCTGATGAACCATGCCAATGGACATGACAACGAAGCGCCCTTCAAGGTGGGCGACAGCGTCTGGGGGAACGGTGCGTTTGCCGAAATTCCCGACATGTCCACGCTGCAGGTGCTGGCCAAAGTCTCGGAAGTGACACGCGGCAAAATGCTGGTGGGTCAACCCATCCGCATGACGCTGGACGCCCTGCCTGAGCTGCCCATCCGGGGCAACATCGTCACAATTTCGGCGCTGACGGAGCCGGATTTCGGCGCGACGTGGCCGCCGCCTCAGGTGTTCCGGGTGAACGCCTCCATCGATCACATTTCCCCACGCATGCAACCGGCCATGAACGGCAGCGTCGACGTGGTCACCAAGCGCATTCCCAACGCCATCATCGTGCCGGCCGAGGCCATCTTCCCGATCGAAGGCAAGCCCAACGTCTACGTGGAAAATGGCGATCATTTTCAGGCCAAGGCGGTGACCGTACTGGCCCGCACCGCTGACAATGCGGCGGTATCCGGACTGGATGCCGGTACCCGCATCGCGCTGAAGCAGCCGCAGCCAGACAAGATTAAGCACTGAAAGTCAGATCATGACCAGTCCCGTCCCTCCGCTCACTGAAATTTCGTCGCTGCCGCCGAACCGGCTGGGCCGCAACAGCGGCTCACTGATGGGCCGCATTTTGCGCTGGGTCATCGGCATCGCCATTATCTTGGCGGTCCTTTGGGGCGCATGGCTGGGGATTCGTGCGCTGAACCCCTCGCCCACCGCCGGCATCCCTACGGCGGCAGTGGAGCGAGGCCCGGTGCGCCTGCAAGTGTTCGCGTCGGGAACGCTGCGGGGCGGCAACGCGGATCTGCTGGTCGCACCCTCCATCCGGCACGGCAACCTGACTATCAGCAGCCTGCTGCCGGCCGGTACCCTGGTCAAGCCCGGCGAGGTGGTGGTTCAATTCGATACCACGGCCGAGCACTATAACCTGACGCAAGCCGAAGAGGCACTGGAGCAGGCGCAACAGGAAGTTGCGCTGGCGCGGGCGCAAACCGCCGCCCAATCGGCTGCGAACAGCTACGCCCTGGTCAACTCCAAATACCAGATTCAACTCGATCAGCTGCAGGTGCAGCAGAATCCGATCCTGCCGGCGATTACAGGCCAGGAAAACGTTCTGCAGTTGCATTCTGACGAGGCTACGCTGGCGCAATTGCAACACGACATCGCCAGCCAGCAGGCGAGCAATGCCGCTACCATCGCAGTGCAATTGGCGGCGGAAAAGAAAGCCGAAACCGAAGCCGCCTCCTCTCGTGCGGATATCGCGGCGATGACCCTGCGCGCCGCGCATGCCGGTTATGTTGCCATTGAATCCAACTCCGGTTTCATGCGTGGCTTTGCCGGACAGGCAGCGCAGGATTTCCAGGTGGGCGATACGGTGCGGCATGGGCAGACTGTGGCGCAGATTCCGGATACGAGCTCCTGGGAAGTGGTGCTGGAGGTCAACGAGCTGGACACCGGGAACCTGCAGCCCGGACAGCCCGTAGCCATCAGTTTTGTTTCCTTGGCCGGGCGCACCTTCCAGGGCCAGGTGACGGCGCTCGGCCAGGCCAGCGGTCCGGTCTGGGACCGGCAGGTCGAGTGCGACGTGAAGGTGTTGGATCCTTCCAAAACGCTGCATCCCGGACTGACGGCCAGTGCGGTGATAACCACGGATGTTTTACCGAACGTGCTGCATGCGCCGGCGCAAACGGTCTTTAGCGACGACGGCAAGCAAGTGGTCTTTGTCCGCCGCAGCGGCGAGTTTGCCCCCGTGCCGGTAACCATTGACGGCCGCAGTGAAAGCCAGGTGGTGCTGGAAGGGGTGCAACAGGGCGATGTACTGGCGCTCACGAATCCCCAGAACCGAGCCAGCGGCGGCGGCGGCAGTGCTGCTGGCGCTAAAAAATCCGGGCCTGCGGGTGCGAAACCGGGTTCCCGAGCGGGCCATCGTGGCGGGCGCGGCCGCTTT
>JBOGKK010000138.1:0-1768 GCA_050745425.1 Terriglobales bacterium | reverse complement strand
GATAGTGCCTGGCGGTCGCGAGGAACTTACGGAAGGTCCGTTCCGAGCCATGCAAATCGGATGCAAAAAACAGACGCGTAACCGGTTTTGCGGGTCGCGACCTGAACAGGCTCCCTAGTACTACAGTTGCATTTTCTCTGATAATCTGATTCGTTTGCTCCGTGTGGTGCGGAGGGTATGCAATGTCTGTGGCAGTATGGTCGGGTGCTTTGTTGCGCTGGGATGAGGAGCTGGTGGCATTCAAGTCCCGGCTTGCTGGTGCCTTTGGGCGCTCGGAAGTGCGGAGTTCGGCGGGAGCGTTCATTGATGGCTTGCTGTCTGGCATTTCTCGCAAGACTGGCTGGCAGTTATCTGAACAGGCTGGGCTTGCGGCGCCCTATCGTCTGCAATCCCTGCTCGGACGCAGTTCCTGGGATGCGAATGTGTTGCGCGATCTTGTCCGCGGCGAGGTCCTGGAAAGCCTTGGCGATGACGCCGGCGTGCTGGTAGTGGACGAGACCGGCTTCCTCAAGAAGGGCGTGCATTCGGTAGGGGTTGCGCGGCAATATTCCGGTACGGCAGGGCGGGTGGAGAACTGTCAGGTTGGCGTCTTTCTTGGTTATGCCAGCCGTTTCGGTCAGGCGCTGATTGATCGCAGGCTGTATTTGCCGCAGGCTTGGGCGGCGGATGGCGAGCGCCGGCACAAAGCTGCTGTGCCGCAGTCCCTGGCATTTGCCACCAAACCCCAGATCGCTGCCGAGATGATCGCGGCAGCGCTTGATGCCGGCATCCGCCCGGCCTTCGTGCTGGCCGATGCGCTGTACGGCGCCTGCTCTTCCATCCGCCACATGCTGGAAACGCGCCGCCAGCCTTATGTTCTGGCCACGCGCTCTAATCACACGCTGCGTTTTCTTGAGGACGGGCAACTGATCCAAACCGATCCCCTCACGCTTGCTGACGCGCTGCCTTCTCCGGCCTGGGCAACGCACCCGGCCGGAGAAGGCAGCAAGGGGATCAGGCTTTACGAATGGGCGCGGCTTGCACTGCCTTGGAACGCGGCCGATGGCTTCGAACGCTGGCTGCTGTTTCGCCGCAACCGGCGCGATCCAAAAGACCTTGCTTATTACCTGGTCTTTACACGCAGCGGCACATCGGTTGCGGAATTGGCAGGAGCGGCCGGCTTGCGCTGGACGATCGAGGAATGTTTCCAGCGCGCCAAGGAAGAGCTTGGCCTTGATCACTGCGAGGCCCGCTCCTGGCATGGCTGGCACCGCCACATGACGCTATGCATGGCCGCCGGCACCTTTCTGGCCAGGCTGCAAGCCCAACTACGGCGTGCTGCCAATGGCAAACCGAACAAAACGAGTCCAACGCTCGCCGCCTGATCCCGCCACGCCTGCTACTGCCCAGCGTGCCCGAAATTCGGATGCTGATCGCCAGAGTTCTGCTCCACCAACCGCTACGTCGACGGTTCGTGTTCGCTTGGTCAGCGTGGCGACAGCGTCACCAAATCGGCGCCGCACGCGCCCATTACAAAACTCAAAAAATGCAACTGTAGTACTAGGCTGCGCCGGCTACCATCAGTACGAGGTCGTCGCGGTGGACGATTTCGTCGCGGCCGCGCCAGCCGAGCAGGGTTTCGATCTCGTCGGTGCGATGACCGGCGATCAGCCTGGCGTCCTCGCTCGGATAGGCGGCGAGGCCACGGGCGAGGACGATGTTGCCGGGGCCGAGGATTTCGACCGCATCACCGCGTTCGAAGCTGCCATCCACCCGGACGACACCGGCG
>JBOGKK010000137.1:0-12357 GCA_050745425.1 Terriglobales bacterium | reverse complement strand
CTGCTGACGCTCGGCCTCGTCGCCATGGTGATCTTTCTGTTCCTGCGCAATGTCTCCGCCACCATCATCCCCAGCATGGCTTTGCCGTTTTCCATCATCGGGACCTTCGCCGTGATGTACCTGCTGAGCTACAGCCTGGATACGCTTTCGCTGCTGGCGCTGACACTCTCCGTCGGCTTTGTTGTTGATGACGCCATTGTCATGCTTGAAAATATCGTGCGCCACATGGAGATGGGCAAACCGGTGTTGCAAGCAGCTTTCGATGGTTCGAAGGAAATCAGCTTCACGATTCTGTCGATGACGCTGGCGTTGACGGCAGTGTTCATCCCCTTCCTGTTCATGAGCGGGGTGCTGGGGCGGCTGCTGCACGAGTTCGCGGTAACGATCATGGCGGCGATTCTGGTCAGTGGCGTGGTCTCGCTGACGCTGACGCCGATGCTATGCAGCCGCTTCCTCAAGCAAGAAGGGCACCGCCAGCATGGCCTGATGTACCGCGCTCTCGAGGGCGGCTATCAGGTGATGTACCGCATTTACGACTACACGCTGAAGGCGGTACTGCGGCATCCGGTGCTGACGATGCTGGCGTTCGCGGCGGTGATGGCGGTGACGGTGAAGCTGTTCATGATCCTGCCCACTGGCTTTTTGCCGAGCCAGGATATGGATGAAGTCATTGCCCAGGTGCAGGCGGCACAGGGCATTCCGTGGCCGCAGTTGAAAGCCAAAGCGCTGCAGGTGATTCACGTTTTCAATGCGCTGCCGGAATCGGATGCGGTGATGTCGTTTGCCGGCGGCAACACGGCCTCCGTCTACGACCACCTCAAGCCGGCGGCGGATCGCAAGCTAAGCGCCGATCAGATCATCGCCAAGGTGCGGCCGCAGTTGGAGCAGATCCCCGGCATCAAGGTCTTTTTGCAGAATCCGCCACCCATCCGCATCGGCGCGCACCATACCAACAGCCTGTATCAGGTGGCGCTGCAGGGCAGCAATACCGAAGAGCTGTACCATTGGGCGCCGCTGCTGGCGCAGAAGCTCTCGACGTATCCGATGCTGAAGGACGTCAACACGGATATGCAGCTCGCCAACCCGCAGGTCAACGTGGTAATCGACCGCGACAAGGCCTCGACGCTGGGGGTGAGCGCGGAAACGATTGAAAACGCCTTGTACACAGCCTACGGGCAACGGCTGTTGTCACTGATCTATGCCCCCGATGACGAATACTACGTCATCACCGAGTTGCAGCCGCAGTTTCAGATCAATCCGCAGACGCTGAGCTATCTGTACGTACACTCGACCTCCGGCGCGCTGGTGCCGCTGAGTGCGGTGACGCAATTCCAGCAAACGCTGGGACCGCTGCAGGTGAACCACATTGGCGAGTTCCCTGCCGTCACCATTTCGTTTGACCTGAAGCTGGGCGCCTCGCTGGGCCCGGCGGTGGCGCTGGTGCGGCAAACCGCGCATACCATGCTGCCGCCAGATATCCGGACAGTGTTCCAGGGCACGGCGCAGGTGTTTCAGCAGTCGATGCAGGGGCTGGGGCTGCTGGTGCTGATGGCGGTGGCGGTGATCTATATCGTGCTCGGGATTCTGTACGAGAGCTTCATCCATCCCATCACGATTCTGTCGGGACTGCCGGCGGCGGCCTTTGGCGCGCTGCTGACGCTGTGGTACTTCCACATGGATCTGAACATTTACTCCATCGTGGGCATCATCATGCTGATCGGCATCGTGAAGAAGAATGCCATCATGATGATCGACTTTGCGCTGCAGGCCGAGCGCGAGGACGGCCTGGGGCCGCGCGATTCGATCTACCAGGGCGCGCTGGTGCGCTTCCGCCCCATCATGATGACGACCTTCTGCGCGCTGGTGGGCACCTTGCCCATCGCCATCGGTTTCGGCGCCAGTGGCCAGAGCCGCCGTTCGCTGGGCCTGGCGGTGGTAGGCGGCCTGGTCTTCGCCCAGTTCATGACGCTCTACATTATTCCGGTCGTATATATCTACCTGGACCGCTTCCAGCATGCGCTGAGCCGCAAGAAGGCTCACGCAGCGGCGCCGGCGCCGCAACTGGCCTCGCAGAGCTAACTAAACGGCGTTTGCCGCGGAGCTGGCCACGCGATCTCGCCCCGCAAGTGCGTCGGGAACGGCCACGGTGCAGACGCGGTTGCGGCCGCCGCGCTTGGCTTCGTAGAGGGCGGCATCGGCGCGCAGCAGCAGCTCTGGCCAGCTCTCCCTGGGCGCTGCGACCGTAACTCCGAAACTGGCGGTAACCGCCAGCACGTTACCCTCATAGTCGATCCGCAAAGCTTCCAGGCGGCTGCGCAGACGCTCGGCGACCAGGCCGGCGCGGGCGCCGTCGCGTGCCGGCAGCACGGCGACAAACTCCTCTCCACCCAGGCGAGCCAGAAGATCGCTTCGGCGCAGGCAGTGCGCGAGCAGGCCGGATACGGCCACGAGCGCGGTATCGCCGGCGGCATGTCCATAGCTGTCGTTCAACTCCTTGAAATGATCCAAATCGAGAACCACGACCGCCAGCGGCGCCTGCAGGCGGAGGCTGGCGGCGAGCTCGCGCTGGGCATCGGCTTCGAGACCGCGGCGATTCAACAAACCCGTGAGTGCATCGGTGCGCACTTGCTGCTCGAGCCGGCTTCGCATCCGCGCCACCGCCATCCACACGAAACCGAACGCCATGAAGGCCGTCGCCGCCAGAAAAACCGTGAATCCGCCCACCCCCAGCTCATTGGGTTCCAATACGCCCGCCGCTGCAAATGGAAGGCCACGCAGTGGCCCCACCACGGCCCGTAACAAAAACACCAGCATCACCAGGCCCATGAGCGCCATGACCACCCGGCAAGCGGTTCGTTCCAGCGGTTCCCGATGCGCCAGCAGCAGAAACACTCCGACCAACATCTGTCCGCAGATAAAGATCGCAAACACCTGCATCGCGACTTCAGCGTTGACGAAAACCAGGTAGCCTTCGGCAGCGCAAAATACCGCCAGCAGGCCCAGGCCCCAATGCAGGATGCTGGCCCCGCTCGCGGTAAACTCGCTGATGCCTTGTGTTAGCAGCACCGCGCCGAGTAGCGTCAGCACGCGCGCGGCAAACAGCGAGAGCGTTTCCGGGCCGCCGGCGCGCGCGATCACCAGCAGCAGTGCGAACGCCCAGGTGCCGAAGCACCAGGCGTACCAGCGCAGCCCGCGCATGTCGTCCAGGCTGCGGCTCAGCCAAAACAGCGCCACGGCGCATGCCGCCTGGACAAACAAATCAGCAAATAACAGCGTTCGGAGGACCATGCTTGCTCACTGTGCCCAAAGGGGGAAGCACGGCTGAAACACTATCACGCCCAATAACTACTGGGCAGAGTCTACTTCGATTCCGGCCGCGAATGCAAGCCGCCGAGCGCGGCTTCCTGCACGCGGCGCAGCGGCACGCCCTGGCGGCGGGCGGCGGCGCGGCAGTCCTCATACTCGGGAAAAGCGCGCGCTCCGGACAGCTTGACGCGAATCGCGCCGTATACAGTATTCACCGTGGCGGTCCTGCGCTCGCATATCATGCGCTCACTGGACCGCACCCGGACGCCCAGCGTCGTCGTCTCCGTGAGCAGCAGATCCAGCAGTGGCTCCCGCAGTTCTGGCCGCGCCAACAGCGTCAGCAAAACGCCGGGACGGCTTTTTTTCATCTGTACCGGGGTGGTATAGGCATCGAGCGCGCCCAATGCCAGCGCGCGCTCCAGGACATAGCCAATCACCTGCGGGCTGCAGTCGTCCAGCGTCGTTTCCAGCTCGAGGATGGTTTCCGCCTCCATCGGCCTAATGGGTAAGCGCGGCAGCGCGCTGCGCCAGGATGCTGGCCACGATCACTTTGCCGTGGAAGCGGCCGTTTTCAATGAAAATCTCGGATGTGTTGCGCCCGGCCACAATCACGCCGCCCAGATAAAGACCCGGCACGTTGGTTTCATACGTCGCCGGATCGCATTGCGGCCGCTCTCCGGCATCAAGGGCCACTCCGGCGGCCCGCAAAAAGCTGAAATCGGGGTGATAGCCGGTCAGCGCGAAGACGAAATCAGCGGCCAATTCCGAATCCCCTTCCGGGCCGTGCAGCAGCAGTTTACCGGGCTGCATGGCGCGCACTGTGGTTAAAAACCGAGCCGTAATTTCGCCCGCTTTGAGCCGATTCTCAATATCCGGCCGCACCCAGTATTTGATGCTGCTCGCCAGCTCCGCCCGGCGATGGATGAGCGTCACCCTGGCGCCATGGCGGAACAGATCCAGGGCCGTTTCCACAGCAAAGTTCTTGCCTCCAATCACCGCCACGCGCTGCTGGGCAAAGGCGTGGGCTTCGTGAAAGTAATGGAACACGTGGGGCAGGTCTTCACCGGGCACTCCCATCCAATTCGGCAAATCGTAATAACCGGTGGCAATGACCACCGCCTCCGCCTCGTAATGGGCGCGGTCGGTGCGCACGTGAAAGCCGGGCATGCCCGGCATCACCTTGTCGATCGCTTCCACTCGCTCGTATTGGCGGATGTCGAGCTGGAAATAGGCTGCCACCTTGCGGTAATAGGAAAGCGCCTCCAGCCGCGTCGGCTTGGCTTGCGCGCATGGAAACGGCACCTCACCGATTTCCAGCAGCTCCGAGGTGGTAAAAAAGACCATGTTGGCCGGGTAGTGAAAAATCGAGTTCACCAGGCAGCCCTTTTCAATGACCACCGCCCGCAGACCCTTCTTTTGCGCCTCGATGGCGCAGGCCAAACCAGTCGGCCCGGCACCCACGATTAACAGGTCAAAGCTCATATCGCTATTGTAGTATCGGAGAACTCGCGACAGGCACAGCCTGTCTTTGCCGGGGGCTGCGCCCCCGACGCTTCCCGTTGGACATCGGGAGAGAGCTAGTCTGGAACTGCTCCGGCTGAAATCATGGCCAGGGCCTGCTCCCCCGGCGGCGCCAGCGGCAGCGTGAAATAAAAGATGCTGCCGCCTTCGGCCCGCGCCTTCGCCCAGATGCTGCCGCCATGGCGCTGGCAGATCTCACGGCAAATCGCCAGACCGAGACCGACGCCGCTGGGTTTGCCGGCCAGCGCTTCGCCGCGCTGATGGAACTTGTCGAAGATGCGCTCCTCTTCACCAGCCGGAAACCCTGTGCCTGTATCCGCCACCGTGATCAGCATGGCGTCCGCGCCGGGTTCCGCGCTGATGACGATCGATCCGGTGGCGGTGAACTTGAAGGCATTGCTCAGCAGGTTCGTAAACACCTGGCGCAGCCGGTCCGGGTCGGCCATCACCCCGGGCAGGCCGTCGGGCAGGTGGCAGCGCAGCTCAATGCCCTGTTGCAGCGCGAAAATCTGAAACAATTCGATGGATTCCCGCACCAGATCGGCCAACCTCACCGGCTCGACATGGAGTTCCAGCCGCCCGGCCTCGATTTTCGCCAGATCGAGCACCTCGTCGATCAGGCGCATCAGGCGATCGCTTTCATTGCTGATAATGCTCAGAAACTCGGTGCGCGTCGCCACGTCCTCGTCGCCGTAGTTCAGGAGTAGCTCCGAAAACGAGCGGATCGAGGTCAGCGGCGTGCGCAACTCGTGGCTGACGTTGGCCAGAAAGCTGGATTTCAATTCGTTCAACCGCCGCAAATCCGCATTGACATCCCGCAGATCGTCGGTGGCGCGTTCCAGCTCGCGCGTGCGCTCGCGTACCAGATCCTCCAGATGATCGCGGTGCAGCCGCAGCTCCTCGCTGGTGGCTTGCAGGCTGTGGTTGACCGATTGCAAAACATCCGCCTGGCGGTTCAGCATGCGCGAAAACTGCGCCATGCTGAGGCCCGCAATCACGTAAACCAAGACCGCAACCGTCCCCAGCGCCACCATCGCGCCCAGCGGCAGGCCGCGCTGCAGCAACCCGGAACCGAGGGCAACCAGAAACGTGAAGCCGCACGCCGCCACCGCGGCCAGCAGCAGCGCCGCCCGCCGCGGCAGCACCATGTTGGCGTGCAGAATGGTGACGATATAGAACAGCAACGCCAGCCAATGGGCGTTTCGCAAGTTGGTGGCAATGGCGGTGATGAGGGCCAGTTCCAGAAAAAAATAGACGCCGGCGATCCGGTACAGGCGCAGTTCGCCGCGTGCGCGCGCCCCTACCTGCACAAAAGCGCAGGCCAGCACGAACCAGACCCCAAACAGCACCACCGCCAGCAGCGGCAGCTCTCGCCCCAGCACCCACAGGCAGAAAATGATGGCAAACAGCGTTCCCAGCGCCAGCTCGCGGTACTGATTGATGTAAGCGAGGCGCTGGCGCGCATCAGCGAGACCGAGCGCCATCTCTCACGCCTCCCGCTCGTCGGGCGCGCCGGACAAGGCGGCATCGGGTGCTTTGGCTCCCGCTTTCTCGGCCGGATCGCGGAAGCGGTAACCCACGCCGTAGACCGACTCCAGCCAGTCCGGCGGTTCGCCCGCCTGCTCCAGCAGCTTGATCTTGAGGCGGCTCATATGCGCATCAATCGCGCGATGATAGCCGTCGAAGGAAACCCCCCAGACTTGCGTCAGCAGGTTTTCGCGCGTAAAGACCCTGCCCGGCGAGCTCATCAGCAGACGCAGAAGCTTCATCTCTTTGGGCGTGAGCCGGATCACCGTCCCCGCAATCGTAAGCTGATACCGCATACAGTCGAGCAACATTCCACCCGCCACAATGGGCGCCGGCTCGAAACTCCCGGTGCGCCGCCGCAGCGCTCTCACCCGCGCTTCCAGCTCCGCCGGACTGAACGGCTTGGCGACGTAATCGTCCGCCCCCAGTCCCAGCCCGGTGATCTTGTCCATGTCGGAGCCGCGCGCGGAAATGATAATGATGGGTAGATCTTTCCGGCTTTGCCGGAGCTGCCGGCACACGCTGAACCCGTCCAGCTTCGGCAGCATCAAATCGAGGATCACCACGCAGTAGCTGTGCTTGAGGGCTTCCTCGAGCCCCGCCTCGCCATCCTCGCGGCAGGTGACACGATAGCCCTGGCGATGGAACTGATAGACAATGCTGCGCCGGATGTGGGCGTCATCTTCGATGAGCAGCACCGGCGCGGCATCCATCGCTCCGGCCAGCGCCGCATCGCCCGAATCCAGACTGGAATATAAGCCGCTCAACACTGAGGCAGAATTCGCCATTGCTGATCGCTCTCTGAACGCGCCGCCCTCGGCGCGCTCTGTCTCGGGGGTGACTTGGTTAGAGTAGACCTGATTCGGCCCGATGTAAAATCCCCCATCTGCGGGGCGATTCAGTCCGCCAACCGTTTTGTTGGCGCGGGCCCCAGCGCGGCTTTGCCGCGCGTCCCGCTTATGCTCGCGCCAAGCCGGGGGCTCCGCCCTCGGCGCCTCCCGTTCAGATTCCCGGATAAAGAGTTAGGAAGGCCAACTCCGGAGGGGCGCCCACGCGCATGGGCACAATCACCTTGCCGAGGCCGCGCGAGACATACATTTGGGTGCCCTCCAGGCTCAAAAACCCGGCCGGAAGGAAACGCTGATACAGCGGCTCGGCGAAGCCGAACTTGATCTGCCCCCCGTGGGTGTGGCCGGACAGCACGAGATCGACCCCGCAGCGGGCCGCTGCCCCCAGCTCCATGGGGTTGTGCGCCAACAGCAGCGTAAAGCGGCGCGCCGTGGGACCCAGCGCCTCGGCCACATTCGGGTGCTGGCGTGAATCGTCAATGCCGGCAATCTGGAACTGTGTGCCGCGGTGGCGCAGCAGCCGGTGCTGGTTGCGCAGCACCTTCAGGCCCTGGCGCCGGAGCACGCGCGTCAACTCGTCCGCACCGGCACGGAAGTCGTGATTGCCGAGCACCGCGTACACTCCCAGCGGCGCCCGCAGCTGGCCCAGCATTTCCCCAACCGGATCAATGAAGACCGCGGACTGGGTAACAAAATCACCCGTAATACAGATGAGGTCCGGTTTCTGCGCCTGCGTGAGTTCCAGCACCCGCAACAGCGACTCACGCGAGAGAAACAACCCGTAGTGAATGTCCGACAAATGCGCAATCCGCAACCCCGCCAGGGCGGCCGGCAACCGCGGCAGCGGCACCTCGAGATGGCTGATTTGCGGATCCCGCGCCAGCGGATGGCGCGCGTGCAGCAGCGTCTGCACCTGGCGCCAGGAGTTCTGGCGCAGTACGTGGGCGCGCTCCCGCGCGCCGCGGCTGCGGGCCGCTTTCACGGCTTCACCGCCGCAGGCCGCTGCTGCACATAGGCGGCCGGATCCGGCATGACCGGCGTGCGCCCGGCGAACAGCTCGTCAAAGGCCGTCAGCAGGGCCGCATGCAGGCGCCCGTTGCTGGCCAGAATTTCCGGGCTGTGCAGTTGGTGCCCCATCCCCCGCATGTCGCTGACCATGCCCCCAGCCTCGGTGACGATGAGCGAACCGGCCGCCACATCCCACGGCTTCAACCCAAATTCCCAGTAGCCGCCAAAGCGCCCGCAGGCGGTGTAGCAAAGATCCAGCGCCGCCGCCCCCAGCCGCCGCATGCCGTGGCTGGCCAGGCTGAAGTGCTGGTAAAAGTGGATGTTGGGGCTGCTGTGCCGTTTGTGCGACGGAAACCCGGTAGCCAGCAGGGCCTGCGCCAAGCTGCTTACCTCCGAGACGCGAATCGGAACATGGTTGAGCCATGCCCCCCGCCCGCGCAGCGCCGTAAACATCTCGTCGAGCGGCGGATTGTAGACCACGGCCGCCACCATCTGTCCCGCGCGCTCGAGCCCCATCGAGACCGCAAAAAACGGCAGCCCGTGCGCGAAATTCGTTGTTCCGTCCAGCGGATCGACGTACCAGCAGGCGCCCCCGCTGCCTTCCGTTCTCGTCCCCTCTTCGGCAATGACGGCGTGCTCGGGAAAGGCCTCCCGCAGCCGCGCCGCAATATAGGCTTCACTCGCCCGGTCCGCCGCGGTCACCAGATCCGCTTCGCCCTTGTACTCGATGCCGACCCGCCCGCGATGCTCGAGCAGAATGCGCCCCGCTTCCCGCGCAATCCCCTCCGCCGCCGCCAGCAGCGGTTCCTCGCTGCAGGGGCCGCTAGCGGACATGCATCTCGGCCGCGCTGCCGCGCACCGGCGCCTTGGAAGCCGTCGCATCCGCCTCGAGCGCCGCCAGCTTGCTCTGCAGCCGCCGTTGGCGCGACGCCAGCGTCACCACGTATACCATCAGGATCACCCAAGCCACAGTGTAAGCAGCCACCAGACTTCCCATTGCCTTAGCCCTCCTCGGCCAGCAATTGTTGCTGGCGCAGCCTTACCAGACGATTCCGCGTCAGTTCCTGGTGATAGCGCAGCCACACCAGGCAGCCCATGAGCGCCAGGAAGGCCACCATGGAAATCAGAAATGCAATCAGCATGCGGGGCGCCAGGCCGGAATTCGGTCCGCCCATCAGCACCGGCGCCGGGTGCTGGGTGCGCCACCAGCGGATCGCCATGTAGTCGATGGGTACATCGACGGCGAAGAAAATCGATAGTGCCGCGGCCAGGCGCGGTTGCAGCGAACCGGGCGGGGTCAACTGGCGCAAGATCAGATAGCTGGCAAACATCACCCAGAGCGCCAGGGTCAGCGTCAGGCGCGGCCCCCACACCCACCAGACGCCCCAGACCGGGTGCGCCCAGATGGGCCCCGAAATCAAGGTAATACTCAGGAACGCCAGCCCCACTTCGGCGCAGGAAACTGCCAGCGCATCCGCCGCCTCCGAGCGCCGGATCAAATACGCGATGCTCGCCAACGCATTGATGATGAAGGCCACAAACGCGGTCAGCGCCGCGGGCGCATGGTAGTAGAAAATCCTCTGGATGGTGCCCATCGTGGCTTCTGTGGGCGCACCCACCAGCGCCCACCAGAGGGCGATCAGCAGCAGCGCCAGCGTCGCCGCAAACACCCACGTGGTGCGGGCGCGCCATAGTGAAAAATCGGAAGGCATACTACTCAATCTCCAGTACCGTGTCGGCCAGTAGCAGACCGAGGCAGGAAAAGACCACGTCGTAGCCGATCAGCAGCTGCAACCAATAGTTTGCCATGCCTGTGCCCGCCAGAAAGACCTGCGTCGCCTGCACCATGGCCAGGATGGCCGGAATGGAGATGGGGAGCAGCAACAAGGGCAGCAAAAGGCCGCGCTGGCGGGAGTGCGCGCTCATCGCCGAAAAATAAGTGCCATTGGCGGCCAGCGCCCACGTGCCCAGGACACAGGTTGCGGCAATGCCCCACCACTGTGTCTGCGGGGGCGCGTTGAACAGAATGGCGAACAGCGGCACCAAGATCACTTCGAGGGCCAGGATCACGCCCAGGCTAGCCAGAAACTTCCCCGCCAAAATAGCCGAGCGGGAGGCCGGGCTGATCTGCAGCCCGGTCAGGCTCGCCTCGCCCGTCTCGCGTAAAAATGCCCGATCCAGCGCCACCAGCGCCGCAAACAGAAACGCAATCCACAGCAGCGCCCCTCCCGCGCGCAGCGTCAGCGCCGCGTCGGCATTGAAGGCAAAGCTGAACACCACGATCACCAGCAGCGCATAAAATCCCATCGCCAGCAGCGCTTCGCGCGTACGCAGCTCAATGCGCAAATCCCGCACCGCAACCGCACCGGCTATTTTGAGCGCGCTAGCGGGCAACCGCGACTCCTTCGCTCAGCCGTCCCCGCGCCAGCGTGAGCTGACCGTCGGCCAGGCCCGATACCTGCTCCGGATTATGGCTGCTCAGCAGCAGGGCCATGCCCGCATCGCGCAGCTCTGTCAGACACGCCCGCATCTCGGCCACTGTCTGCTGGTCCAGGCTTGCAAACGGCTCATCGAGCAGCAGCAGTGCGGGCTGGTGCAGCAGCGCCCGCGCCAGCGCGGCTTTCTGCCGCATACCCTGGGATAGCTCCCCCACCCGCCGCGGCGCCAGCGCCGGACCTCGCACCTGCTCCAGCGCGCGCCGCACCGCCTCCTCCTCGTCCGGCAGAGCGAACAGGGTGGCATAAAAGCGCAGATTTTCACGCACTGTCAAATGCGGATGCAACAGGCTCTGGTGTGACAAAAAACCAGTCCGGCTACGCGCCGCCGCCGAACCGGCGGCCGCACCCTCGAGCCTGACCGTGCCGTCGCTCGGCTGCAGCGCACCCGCCAGAATGCGCAACAGCGTCGATTTGCCCGCGCCGTTAGCTCCCCAGAGGGTGAGCAGCCGGCCTCGCTCACAAGAAAAACTGACGTGGCGCAGGACCACGGCGTCGCCGAAAAAACGGCTGACGCTCTGGCATTCTAGAAACGGCACACAAGGAATATAGGCTAGTTCATCATGCCCGCGCTGGTGCGCGGTCCGCGACCCAGCTTGCGAGCGTACTTCGGTTCGTACTTCGAGGCGCATTTGGCCTGAACTCCCGAAGCACGGAACGTCCCGTCCGGCAGCCAGCGTCCGGAGGCGACCGCCTGGGCATTGTTCACAAAGGTGTCCGGCAGCGGATCGGTGCCGACGTAGGCGACCGGCAACACATGCCCGCCCTGGGTAATCTCGAAGGTGGTCTCCATGGCACCGTGCTCGGTGACGTTTTTGCGGATGCTGCCCGGCACCACATCGCCGGCGACGCGCAGGTTCACGGTGTGCGCCTGCGCCGGCGGCATCGTCTCCAGCTCCGTGACCGTCACAAAATAGGCCTTGGTGTCGCGCACCGCCGTGAACGCCAGCCAAGCCAGCGCTGCCAGCATGATCACAATCAGCGCCGCGAATTTCCAGGTAACCTTGCGCATCCGAGTACCTTTCAGTATACCAGCCCCCGGCGCCCGGCGCTTTGTTGGCGCGGGCCCCGGTAGTGGGTCAGTTTGGATTCACGCGAGAATTGCCGGGAGGCAGCGGGATGCGATAATGGGTCATGGGAAAACGGCCTGGAACGGCGCGGGACCATGATTTTGCGACCATCGCTAGAGATGTAGTTGAAAGGGCTATCGGCGAGGGCCTTAGCGGGAAGCCGCTTCCAAGTAGCCCCAGTCGTGAGGCTGTGGAACGCGGGCGCAAAGGCGGCGCTAAGGGCGGCAACTCACGTGCGAAGTCTCTCTCGGGTATGCAGCGCCAAGTGATTGCGCGCAAGGCCGCAGCTACCCGGTGGGCAACAAAGAATCGCGATTAAAGTTTGTCGTGAAGCTCAAAGAACCGCTCTCTGGTCATCCCCGCTTTGCGGATGTTCTCTCGAAGAGTCCCTTGGCGAATCCCGCCCTTCCCTTTATGGGGCTCATGGCAGGTCAATAGCTCGTATCGCGGCTTGCTGGTCGGCGGGTCGTCCGGCTTCGGCGGAATCCTCCGACTGAACGTTCGAGCCGACCCGGATGCATTGCTGCATGGAACCCAACTGTCCAAATCAAGAATCTTTACCCAATCGCGCCACACCAACTG
>JBOGKK010000136.1:0-5183 GCA_050745425.1 Terriglobales bacterium | reverse complement strand
AAAGCCGCAGGCGGTACGGTCGGCGATGCTACAGCAGAGCTGTTTTTGCTCTATGGTGCCGGGAAATGCGCGCGCGCCGGATAGAGCTGTGCGGCGGATGCGTTGGCGAGGGAGTTGCAGAGGCGATGCTCGCGAGCGGTTCAGGTGGCGGAGGGAAGGGGAGCGAGTCTGCCAACATGCTGACCGCGCCGAAGGCGGGCGGCGCTGCTGTGAGGGATAAACGTTCGCCGCTCGGGTGCGATGTCGAGGGATGCGAGGCGGGCGGAGATGGCGGTGACGAGGGCCAGTAGTGGCGGCGAGGCGGCGAGGCGGCAAGGGCGGCCCAAAGGGTAAGAGGGCGGCGGAGATCATGGAATGCGCACAGGCCGGTCAGGCGTAGAGGAATTGGCTGCCAGTGGAGATCGCCAGGGCGGAGGCCAATTCGGGTACGGGTTCATCCGGCCAGGCGCCGATGAAGCGCAGGGTCACATGCAGGGCATCGGGCGCTTCCCAGCGCAGGCAGGCACCGCCTGTCTTTGCCCGGGGCTCCGCCCCCGACGCCTCCCGTTGGTCGGCTCCCCCCCGGCCGCTCCGGGCTGGGCGCGTTGCCAGGCGATGAGGGTGGCGCGCAATTCCGGAAGGTTGGCAGGAATTGCGGGGAAACAGCGCACGCGACGCTACGGTTTCGGCTGCCAGCGCAGGACGGGATTGCGGGCGGCGGCGACTTCGTCGAGGCGGCTGATTTTCGTCGTGTAAGGGGCGCCCGTGACGAGGGCGGGCTGGGTGCGGGCTTCTTCGGCGATGGCGCGCATGGCGGCGATGAACTCGTCCATTTCGGCGCGGCTGATGCTTTCGGTGGGCTCGATCATGAGCGCGCCACGCACTACCAGCGGAAACGACACCGTGTAGGGATGGAAGCCGTAGTCGATGAGGCGCTTGGCGATGTCGCCGGTGTGGACGCCCTGCGATGCTTGCAGCGCATCGCTGAAGATCACCTCGTGCATGGAGGGGGTGGGGTAGGGAAGCGCGTAGTCGCCTTCGAGGCCCTTGCGGATGTAGTTGGCGTTGAGGACGGCATCCTCGGTGGTCTGCTTGAGGCCATCCGAGCCGTTGGCCATGATGTAGGCGAGGGCGCGGGTGAACATGCCGAAGTTGCCGTAGAAGGCGCGCACGCGGCCAATCGAGTGCGGGCGATCGTAGTCGAGCGTGGCTTCGGTAGCTCCCTGACGCACCAGTACGGGGATGGGCAGGAAGGGTTCGAGTTCCTTCTTGACTGCGACCGGTCCGGCGCCCGGGCCGCCGCCGCCGTGCGGGGTGGAGAAGGTCTTGTGCAGGTTGAGGTGCATGACATCCACGCCGAAGTCGCCGGGGCGGGCGCGGCCGACGAGGGCGTTCATGTTGGCGCCGTCCATGTAGAGCATGCCGCCGCGCTCATGTACGAGATCGGCGATGCGATGAATATCGGGCTCGAAAATACCGAGCGTGTTGGGGTTGGTCAGCATCAGCGCGGCGACCTCGCTGGTCATCTGCTGGTCGAGGCTGGCCATGTCGACGGTGCCGTTGGCGTTGGACTTGAGGTTGGCGACTTGATAGCCGGCGATGGCCGCGGTGGCGGGATTGGTGCCATGAGCGGAATCGGGAATCAGGACCTTGCGGCGGGCATCGCCGCGGGCGGCGAGTGCCGCACGCACCAGGAGGATGCCGGTCAACTCGCCCTGCGCGCCGGCAGCCGGTTGCAGTGTGATCGCATCCATGCCGGTAATTTCGAGCAGGTAGTCCGACAGCAGGCGCATGACGCGCAGCGCTCCGCGCGAGAGTGCCTCTGGCTGCAGAGGATGGCCGTCGCCCAGGCCCTCAATGCGCGTGACGTGCTCGTTGACGCGCGCGTTGTACTTCATGGTGCAGGAACCGAGCGGATACATGCCGGTATCGATGCCGTAGTTCCAGGTCGAGAGGCGGGTGAAGTGGCGAATGATCTCGATCTCGCTTAACTCCGGGAAATCCTTGATTTCAGCGCGGGCTGCGGCGAGCTGTACCGGCGGCACATCAAGATCGGGGAGCTGGTAGCCGCGCTTGCCAGGCGCGGATACTTCAAACAGCAGGTCTTCGTTCTGGACGAGATGGCGCGCCGCGCGCGTGCCCGCGGGGCGGCTAAGATCGGGCGCGGAGGTGGAGGTGGAAGTGGAAGCGGCAGTTTCAGGCATGGCTTAATACGTCTGCAAGGCGGTCAAGGCGTTCGCGGGGAATGATTTCGGTGGCGCAGAGCAACACGGCCTCGCCCAACTCGGGATAGTCGCGGGCGAGCGGGTAGCCGGCAATGAGTTTTTCGCGGGTGAGGGCGGGCTCGATCTGGGCCAGCGGGCGCGGCAGCTTGACGACAAACTCGTGGAAGCGCGGGGCGGGGAACAGGACTTCCAGCCCGGCTTTGGCGCAGGCCTGCGCCAGATACGCTGCTTTGGCGAGATTGTGTTCGGCGAGCTCGCGCAAGCCCTGTTTGCCGTAGGTCGCCATGAAGATGTTGGCCATCAGGGCGCACAGCGCCTGATTGGTGCAGATGTTGGACGTCGCCTTTTCGCGGCGGATGTGCTGTTCGCGGGTCGAGAGCGTGAGCACGAAGCCGCGGCGGCCTTCGGCATCGTGCGCCTCGCCGACGAGGCGGCCGGGCATCTGCCGTACGAACTTTTCGCGGCAGGCGAGAATGCCGGCGTACGGGCCCCCGAAACCGACCGGAATGCCAAAGCCCTGCAGTTCCATGGCGACGATGTCGGCCACGGCGGGCGGCGGCAGCAATCCCAGCGAAACGGGCTCGGCAATCACCGCGATCAGCAGTGCGCCGTGCTCATGGGCGATTGCGGCCGCGGCGTTCCAGTCTTCGATGGCGCCGAAGAAATTCGGGCTCTGCACCGCGACCGCAGCGGTGGCATTGGTCACGGCGGCCTGGAGCGCCGCCAGGTCAAGGCGGCCGTCTTTTTGAAAGCCGATTTCGGTGATGGGGAAGTTGCGGTTGCGGGTGAGCGTGTTCAGCACCTGACGGTATTGCGGGTGCACGCTGCGGGCGACGACCAGGGCGTCGCGCCCGGTCACACGCGCGGCCATCATGCAGGCTTCATTCAGCGCGGTCGAGCCGTCATACATGCCGGCGTTGGCGACTTCCTGGCCGGTGAGCTGGCAGATCATCGTCTGAAACTCGAAAATCGATTGCAGCGTACCTTGGGCGATTTCGGGCTGGTAGGGGGTGTAGGCGGTGAGCCACTCGCCGCGGCTGATGAGGTTGTCGAGATGCGTGGGGCGGAAGTGGTGATAGGCGCCCGCGCCCACGAACGAGGTGAAGCCGGGTGCGTTGTCACGTGCGGCTTGTTGGAACCAGGCGATGATGTCGGCTTCGGCACGGCCGGTGGGGATGTTCAGCGGGCGATTGAGCCGGCAGTATTCAGGAATGTGCTGGAACAGATCTTCGGCGGAAGACAAGCCCAGCTCGTCCAGCATTTCCTGCCGGATGGTGTCAGAAGTTGGGAGATAGCGCATTGAAGCAGGGACTAGGGGTTAGGGATTAGGGGTTCGCTAGTGGGCCGCCTCGGCCGAGGCGATGAATTGCTCGTAGGCAGGGGTGTCCATGAGCTGGTTGGCTGCGTTCGGATCGCTGAGCTCGAGCTCGACCATCCAGGCCGCTCCGTGAGGGTCTTGATTGATCAACTCGGGCTTTTTCGCCAGCTCGTCGTTGACGGCCTTGACCTTGCCGCCGACGGGTGCGAACACCTCCGAGACGGCCTTGACGGATTCGACCGTGCCCAGCGCATCACCGGCTTTCAACTCGGCGCCGACGGCCGGCAACTCGACGAACACGATATCGCCAAGCTGGTTCTGAGCGAAATCGGAGATGCCAATTTTGGCGGTCTTGCCGTTTGGTGCAACCCATTCATGTTCTTTGGTATAGCGATAATTGCTGGGGTAAGCCATGAGCAGTCCTTTCAACGCGTGCGCTTATAAAAGGGCAACGGCACCTGACGTGCATTGACGGTGCGGGTGCGCACCTGGATATCGATTTCCGTGCCGGGAACGGCCAAGGCGACGGGAACGTAGGCCATGCCGATGTTGCGGTTCTGGCCGGGAATGGGGCCGCCGCTGGTGACACGGCCAATCTTCTCGCCGGCGTGCAGTACGGCGTAGTCTTCGCGGCCGATGCCGGGCTCGCACATTTCGAAGCCGACGAGCTTGCGGCGAATGCCTTCCTGTTTTTGCTTTTCGATGACGGCTTTGCCGAGAAAATCCGGCTTATTGAGCTTGGTGATCCAGTCCAGTCCGGCCTCGATCGGTGTGGTCGTGTCGTCAATTTCGTGGCCGTAGAGGGCCATGCCGGCTTCCATGCGCAGGGTATTGCGGGCGCCGAGGCCGCAGGGAAGAATGCCTTCGCCCTTGCCGGCTTGGAGGATGCCCGTCCACAGCGTTTCTGAGTGCTCGGGGTCGAAGTAAAGCTCGAAACCGTCTTCGCCGGTGTAGCCGGTGCGCGAGATGATGCACTCGACGCCCAGCACCTTGCCGATGGTGAACCAGTAGTACTTGATCGGCGCCAGCGCGATGGAGGTGAGTGGCTGCAGGACGGCGAGCGCCCGGGGGCCCTGAATCGCCAGTTGGGTGTAGCCATCGCTGACGTTATCCACCTCCGCCTGGAAATGATTTTGCGCCTTGATGTATTCGAAATCCTTGCTGCAATTGCCGGCATTGACCACGAGCCAATAGTGGTCGTCGGTGAACTTGTGGACGAGCAAATCGTCGACGAACGTGCCCTGGGGCGTCATGAGCCCGCTGTACTGGGCCTGATCGAGGCTGAGGCGCGAGGCATCGTTGGAGGTGACGTGCTGAATGAGCGCCAGCGCTTCGCGTCCGTGCACCGCGAGCTCGCCCATATGGCTGACGTCGAACAGGCCGGCGTGTTCGCGCACGGCGCGATGTTCGGGGATGATGCCGCTGTACTCGATGGGCATATCCCAGCCGCCAAACTCCGTCATTTTTCCGCCCAGCTGGCGGTGCATGGCGTTGAGTGCGGTTTTGCGCACAGGGGCTGGCGCGGCGGCGGAAAGCGGCGCGGCGGCAGGTGAAGTCTCGCTCAATCGTCCTCCTCTTGGAACTTGTAAGTTAGCATGGAGCGTGGCTCCCTTACCAGAATCCGTCCTGGCTACGGCCGCCGGAACCGCTGCCTATGCGGC
>JBOGKK010000135.1:0-28460 GCA_050745425.1 Terriglobales bacterium | reverse complement strand
TACGATAAAGAAGCCAATTTCCGCCGCTGGCTGCATTACCCTCCGTTTGCCGCGCTCGCCTGCGCGCAACTGCGCCATCGCGACTACGACCGCGTGCTGGCTTATGCGACGCAAGCCGGGCAATTTTTGCGCGAGCGCGGTGCGGCGTATCCGGCGATTCGCATTCTGGGGCCATCGCCGGCGCTGCTCGCGCGCGCCAAAAACGCCTACCGCTTTCAGTTCCTGTTCAAAAGTGAAAGCCGCCGCTCGCTGCGCGGCCTGCTCACCGAACTCCGCACCTTTGCCCGCTCCGAGAACTTTCCCGCCACCGCGCTGAGCCTCGACATCGACCCGCTCAATCTCTGAAATGATAACCCTGAGATGGCACGGCCGCAGTGTGGCGGGCTGTCCGGGTGGCGGGCTTCCAACCAGCGGGTTGCGCACCCGCAGCGTTCCGATATGCGAACAGTCGCGGTCATGATCATGCAGCGCGGCGTTGCTCCGGCCGTAATGTGGTGTCCCTGCCGCATATTGTGATATAATCCAGCGAGCAGCCGAGGTGCGATCCATGGCGACCGATGCGCATTTAGGTATCAGGGTTCAGACTCGCGTAGGCTTTGAGGAGTTGGCGTGTTTTGAGCGCCTGGCGGCCGAGCGCGACCACACCGTTGCCCATCTACTCCGGCGTTTCATCCGCTGGGCAAACTCTGATCCAGACGGCTTGGACAGGTTTCTTGCTATGCGCCCCCCCCCGTCCATGTGCAGGTGGGCAAAAAGCGGAGAAGTTTTCAGCGCCCAGTGGGCGCCCAAGCTCTTGAATTTTAGGATTCGTCAGCTTCAGCTTGATCTCAGGAGGGGATCGCAATGAGATCAGCAACAGTAAAATTGGCCTTGATCGCGGCTGCCGCTGCGCTCGGGCTGTTCGCCTGCGTAGCCGCACCCAGCCCTGCTTTGGCACAGGGGATCGGCTGTAATTATGGCGCCCCGGCCATTTTTACCTGCGGTGAGAACCTTTGCATGTCCGATAATGCGGGGAAGGGTTGCGGAGATTCCGACTGCCAGGATCCGTGTCAAAATGCACCCGCCGCGCGCGAGGCAGACTCCGATCGGGGCTTTCGCGTAATCGGGACGTGGGAAGGGCTCCTCGTTACCAGCGTTCAAACGGCGGGAATGAGGGCCGGCATTAAAGCCGGGGACGTTATCACAAATGTCGATGGCATGGACGCGCAACAAATTGTTGTGATTCTGACAGAGCCCCCGCGCAACAGCGATCGGCTCGCAAGGCGTGCCGTAACTGTACGGAGGCGATAATCGTGGCGAGCTCAGCAGGCTGCGCAGCATTGGTGTTGGCCGCTGCGATTTGTGGGTCGCCGGCGCAGCGGGGCGTGCAATCGTCACCGAAGCCGACTGCCACCGGTATCTCGATTCCAGCCCTCATCCGCCGTGCTGAGAGTCTATCGACGAACTTCAGCCCCAGCGAGCGAGTCATGGCGCTGTATCAATGCGGCGGTGCAGAAATCCTGTACGACCGCGGTCGAGCCGAGACTTGGCTGAATCAGGCGTTCGCGATGGCGCGCTCGAAATTGTCGCCGAGTCACGCGCGATCCGCTGACGAAGAAGGCATAGTCGAGGCCATGGCGCAGGTGGACCTGCCCCGCGCTGTGGAACTGTTTCGCGAACAGGACACACCATCGTGGGGAACTCCGGAGCAGATGCACGAGGATATCCGGGCCTCAGCGGCAGTGTATCTGTTCCCCGCGATTCTGAGCAGCCACGGCGGCAAGACCGTTGCCACGATCCAGTCGCTGTCGGACTGGCTCGGCGCAACCGGCGAATATCCTTATCGCGCAATCACCAGCGTGATCACCGCGATTGGCGCCAAGCACCCTAACCAGGCGCGAAGCCTGTTTGCACAAGCGATTACTTATGCTGGCCAGGATCCGGGATTCCTGTCCACCCCGCCCGAGTTTGTACAATTACTACTCAAAACCCAGGCGCTCGTCCCCAGCGGTCTTATGGGTCAAGGCATTGATACCGCGCTGACGCTCATCCAGTGGTTCCGCAAACACGACCCGCTGCCGAGCGTGGTTCAGGCCGCGACGCCTCACGGGACGGCGCATCTTCCCTCAATTGCGGATTACCTGCTGTACTCGTTGATGCCGCTGGTGAAAGAGTATGATCCCGAGCGTGTGGAGGGCTTGCGTCAGCAGAATCCGTATCTGGCGGGACTGCCGGTGATCTCGCCAGGAATCCAGCTTCACCCGGCAGGAGCCATACTGTCCCGCCGGAATCAATCGGCTGCTGGTCTCGAGTTTGCCCGCGAGGTGCAGCTCGGCCGCCTGCCGTCGAGTGCTCGCAAACGCATTCTCGCGCTGACACACCAGATGACGACACCGTACGGCCGCGCCTACGCACTTGCGGTTGCGGCCGCCGCACAGGGCGGCAATGCGGCCCAGTCGGAATCCTGGCTGCAGCAGGCCAGTAAGGAACTCGACGATCTGCCCGCCAACGATTTCCACCGGCGGCTGCAGCTCGCAACCAGACTCACTCGTGCCTATCTGGATCTTGGTAAACCGCAAAAGGCACACCCGCTCGCCGAGGCTGCTTTTGCGCTTGGAGTCAAAGCCTACGACCGGGATCTCGACAACCACCCCGGCAAAGCTTCTTACCTGGTGGATGGCGCAAGCGGTTTGCGATCGCTCGTTGTCGGGGTGTTTCAACAGGCGAAAGATCCGCAATGGATGCTGAACGATATCGAGAACCTGAACCAGCCGGAGCTCGAAACCAGTCTTCTTCTTGGTGTTGTTATGGGTCTGCAGGAGAACGCGCGTTCGCACTCGGCCGTTAAGTAATCAGCGGCGCGGGCACGAAGGCGAGAATGAAAACGGCCAGGCACAGAATGGCCAGTGCAGCGCGGGCGCGGCCGAGCGGGACCACCTCGGGCACAAAGGGATGGCGCACGCGCATGAGCGCGATGAAGGCGGCGAAGAAATACCAGCCCGGCCAGTAGTACCATCCGGCAGCAAACAACCCCAGCATGGCAATCCAAGAGATCGCCTTGTGCACACGCGGTGCCAGCGCGTAGAGAATATGCCCGCCATCGAGCTGCGCGCCCGGGATCAGGTTCAGCATGGTAACGAACAGCCCCAGCCAGGCGGCGCGCGCGACCGGCGAGAGCGCAATCTGGCTCACCGGCACGCCCGGATGTGCCCAGGCGGCAAACCAGCGCACCAGCGGCGGCCAGCCGAAGTATAAAAACTGGTGCCTGAAAAACGGCTCCTGCACGGGCGTGAGCACCTGCGAATGCGCCATGCCATACGCCAGCAGCACGAGCGTGAGTACCAGGCCAGCCAGCGGCCCTGCGATGCCGATGTCAAAGACCTCGCGCCGATCATTGAACGGCGCCTTGATCCGGATGAACGCGCCGAAGGTCCCGATCAATGTCGGTGCGGGCAGGAACAGCGGCAGCGTGGAGTCCAGCCGGTAGTAGCGACAGGCCAGAAAATGACCGAACTCATGCGCCAGCAAAATCGCCATCAGCGCTACGCTGAAACCGAGTCCCATCCACAGCTCTGCCGGATGCCGCCATATCCAGCCAAACGGCCATAGATCGTTGCTGTTGTAATACGGCGGCAGCCCGCGCGCGAAATCAAACTGCAGGCGCGCTCCGACGACCGTGGTGGTCATCAGTGTGACGAGAAACAGCGGCGCCGCCCATTTCCAGCTTGGCCACGGTGGCCGCCAGCGCTCGGCGCGCGGCACTTGCCACCATGGCGTAGCCCATAGCGCTGGCTCGGGCGGCGCCGTCTCGTCGTTGTCTTCTTCGGGAGAGCGCATGGGGCGCTGCACTAACGTCGGCTAATCAATCGCGCTCATCTCTTTGCCCGGCCGGAAGCGGATGGATTTGCCCGGCGTGATGGCGACTTCGGCGCCGGTGCGCGGATTTCTCCCCACGCCGGTCTTGCGCGGCCGGATGCTGAACACCCCAAACCCCCGCAACTCAATCCGTTCGCCGCTCTCCAGCGCAGACTTCATGCGCCCAAATACCGCTTCCACCGCCGCCTCCGCCTGCGCCTTGCTCAGACCGGTGCGCGCGGCGACGGCTTGAATGAGATCCAGTTTGATCATCTAAGCTCAGTTTAATCAAGCAGATAGAAGCCGTCAACTACCCGCACCATCGCGATAGATCGCGCGCTTACGCTCCGCCGGCAGCGGGCTCGCTGCCACGGGCAGTTTGGCCCCCGGCCCACGCCTCACTCCCTTACGTTGCCGCTGCAGTTGCAGCGCAGCGGCCCGGCGCCTTTTCCCGCGCCGCCGCGTCATCTGCCAGGGTATCGTTGCCAGCCCCAGCACGATCCCAACCAGAAACAGGGCTACGGCAATGTGCGATTGGTAGCGCATCAGATCGTTGTGCAGCAATACAAACAACTGCTCGACGGCCACGCCGAAGTACGCCAGGACGGTGACCCAGATGGCGCCGCCAACGATATTGGTCAGCGAGAACCGGCGCCGCTTGATGTGCAGCATCCCGGCGGCAAAAGGAATCATCAGCCGGAATCCCCACATAAAGCGCGAAAACAGCAACGCCGAAAAACCAGAGCGCGAACTGTGCAGCCAGCGTGATACCCTCTGCCGGTGCTTGCTGTTGGCCAAAAAACTGCGCATCCGCCCCAGGGCGCCAATCTCGTACATCAATTCATTGCCGCCGATGGTCACGCCCAAGGCAATGCCGATCACCCAGCGCATGCTGAAATACTGCGATCCGGCACTCGCCAGGATCATGGCAGCCACGAGCGTGGCATCGCCCTCAATGATCAGGCCAAGTACCAAAAACGCGTAACCGAAGTGAAGGAGTAGGTATTGCACAGTGTGCAGGAAACGGCTATCGGAGAGGATTGTACAGCACTACCATTTCCGGAAACCAACGAATCTATTTTACAAAATTATGGAAGTCCCGCGCATTCCACTCCAGCATCCCAAAGAGTACAATTGTCCAAACATCGTGCCCGGTAAAGGGTGCGATCCGAGGTGATTTATGTCACGCAGCGTAAACAAAGTGATCCTGCTGGGCCGTCTGGGAAAAGACCCCGAGTTGAAGTACACCCCCTCTGGCCAGGCCGTAACCAAATTCAGCCTGGCCACCAGCGAGCGCTGGAAGGATAAGGGCAGCGGCGAGCTGCAAGAGCGCACCGAGTGGCATAACATTGTCCTCTGGTCGAAGCTTGCCGAAACTGCCAATCAGTATTTGACCAAAGGCTCCAGCGTCTATTTGGAAGGCCGTATGCAAACCCGCTCCTGGGAAGACAAGGAGAACAAGCGCCATTACATGACCGAAGTCGTGGTCAACGAAATGGTCATGCTCGGGGGACGCGGCGAGGGCTCTGGCGCTCCCCGTGCAGCCGGCGAAGGTCGTGCCGCTCATGCCGCTGCCGATGCGGGCACCGCCAATGATGCCGCACCGCCGGAGCGCTACAGCGGTCCGCCTACCGAGATCACCGACGACGATATCCCCTTCTGAGGACGTATATACCATTCGCTTCGAGAATCTCAAACCGCCGGTCCTCGCTCACCCCCTCGCCGATCTCGAGGTCGAAGGCGTGCACGTGGACCTGCATCGTCATCTGCGCCTGGTGGGCCTGACCTTCGGGATTGAGCCCACCAGCGCGACGCTGGGTTGGGCCGCGATGGAGCCCTTACAGGTTGTCCGCGGCGCGCACGCGCTTCCGATCAGCGGTTTGGCGCTGCACTTCAATGAAATTACGCGCTTTGAAGTCGCGTTCGAGCGCGATCCCCCAGGTCAATTGGACTATTTTGAGTTCGTGCGCGGCCCCGATTTGGAGGTCCGTTTTTTCTTCGAGGGCGGCACTGTACGCATTGGCGCGGCCACCTGCCGTGCGGAGTTGATCATCGGTGGTGAGGATGATGACTCCGATGACGGAAACGATCTCGCCAGCGGGGGCTCGGGGCTGCTACAGTAAGGACACTGTGGCTCGGTGCCGTCTCCACTTCCGACTCATTCTTCCGCTTCTGTGCGCCATGCTCTGCCTGGCCGCCTCCGCCCAGGTTCCGGCGACTACCGCCAGTCCCCAGGGCGTGTTCTACGCCATGCCGGGCCCGAAAGCGGTGGCCAGCTTTCTGGCACACGCTGACAGCGTCGGTGTGTTCGCTCCCCAAAGCTTCTCGCTTGATCGCTATGGCGTGTTGCGCGGCTCTGTTCCCGATGCTTTGAGCACCATTGCGCGCGCTCACGGCGTACCGATCATGCCGCTCGTGATCAATGCCGGCTTTTCCCGCATTGGCGCCGAGCGCTTGCTCCGCAGTCCCTCTGCGCGCGATCGTGCCGTCGGCGCGCTGGTCAGCACGGCCCGGTTGCAAGGTTATCTGGGCTGGCAGGTTGATTTTGAAAACCTGCCCTCCTGGGAGCGCCACGCATTTTCGCATTTCATCGCCGAACTGGCAGGCGCGTTGCACCGCCAGGGCCTGCAGTTAAGCGTGGCCGTGGCGGCGCGCACCAGCAGCGATGTCCACGGCGATAATTACCGCAACTTCTCCGGTGTTTACGATTATGCCGCCTTGGCGCACACCGCTGATTTCCTGAGCGTCATGGCCTATCCGGAAAACAGCGGCAGCCAGCCCGGCCCGCTCGCCAGTGCTCCCTGGGTGGAGCAGGTCATCGCCTACATTTCGCAATTCGTGCCACCCGATAAATTCTCGCTCGGCATCCCGACCTACCAGACCGACTGGATGCAGCACCGTGTTCGCATCTACTGGCGCCGCCGCATTGCCGGGCGCATCCATCGCTTTTATCGCACCGTCTATCGCATCGTTCACCGCAGCGGTCCGGTTTCTGGCTATGACGATCTGCAGTGGAACCCCTCCTTGCAGGCGGCCTATCGTGTTTCCGGCTCCGGGCACCGGCGCGTGGTCACCTGGGTGGCGGATGCGCGAAGCTTCCGCGCCAAGCTGCAGTTGGTCGCGGAGTATCACTTGCGTGGCTACTCCGTCTGGCGCATGGGCCTGGAAGACCCGCGTATCTGGAATTCCCTGCCTGATTTAAGCCGCGCCGCACCCATCGCCGCCGACACCGGCGACACGCCGGCACCCGAGTCCGGCGCGGCCATTCACTGAGCGATCCGCCGCCCGCCCGCCCGCGTTTTCAGCAGGATTGGCGTACCCTCAAAACCGAACGCCCGCCGAATCTGGTTTTCCAGGAAGCGCCGGTAAGAAAAGTGCAGCTTGCGCGCGCGGTCCAGAAACAGCACGAATTGCGGCGGCGCCAGAGATACCTGCGCCATGTAGAGGATGCGCACGCGCTGGCCCGCCGGCACCGGCGCCCGCGTGAAATCAACCGTCGTCAGAAACCGGTTGATGGCGGCCGTCGGAACCCGCTTGCGGCGCTCGCGCGCCACCCGCGCCATCGCCGCATACAAACGTGGCAACCCCGTCCCTTCCTGCGCGGACACAAACACGATCGGAGCAAACGCCAGAAACTTGACGCGCTCGCGCAACCGCAGTACGAATTCTTCCTGCGTGCGCCCCATCGCCTGCGCTGCGTCCCATTTATTGACCACCAGGATGCAGGAACGCTGCGCCTCAAAGGCGTATCCGGCCACCGTGGCATCGAGTGCCAGCACGCCGCTCTCTTCCGCAGCCGCACCGTCGATCACCACCAGCGCCAGATCGGCGCGCTCGAGATGCTGGCGGGCCATCACCACGCTCATCTTTTCGGCCATGGCATGCGTCACTCCCTTGCGCCGGATGCCCGCCGTGTCGATGAACCGGTACTGCGTTTTGCCGTGCGTGATGAGTGCGTCGACGGCATCGCGCGTCGTGCCCGCAACCGCACTCACGATGGACCGTTCTTCCCCGAGTAGACGGTTGAGCAGCGTCGATTTGCCCACGTTCGGCCGCCCGATGATGGCTACGCGCGTTTCTCTCTCTTCCGGCTCGGTCGCGGCGGGTGCGGCATCGATCTCGCCCGCTGGCGGCAGTAGCTCCAGCACTCGGTCCAGCAGCGCATCGAGTCCATTGCCATGTTCGGCACTGACCGGGAAGAGTTCGCTCAATCCCAACTTGTAGAAATCACCCAGTCCGCTTTCCGCCCGGTGTCCCTCGATTTTGTTCACCGCCAGCAGTACCGGCTTGCCGGCAGTGCGCAGCAGCCGCGCCAGTTCCAGGTCAGGCGCCGTCAGCTCGCTGCGTCCATCAACCACCATCACCACCGCGTCAGCCATGGCCATCGCCTTCTGCGCCTGGGCAAAGATTGCCGCTGGTATTTCGGATTCTTCGCCCGGCAGCAGCCCGCCGGTATCGGTCAGAGCAAACCGCCGGCCACGCCATTCTGCAAACCCGCCGATGCGGTCGCGCGTGATTCCCGGTTCATCCCCGACAATGGCGCGCCGCGACCGGGTAAGCCGGTTGAACAGCGTCGATTTGCCCACGTTCGGCCGCCCCACAATCACCACGGCCGGCTCGGTCTGTGTATGCGTGCTCATTGTGCGCCGCCTCTGTCCCCGCAGGCGGGCCCACTCGACTTACTCGACATTCATCACTAGTAGCGATTGCCCGCCGTCCGCGCGTAGTAGCCCTTACGGGTGCGGACTGTGACGTCCTTGCGCAGCACCTTGACCGTGACTTTATGGAATGCTCCATTGGCGATCAAATCGTTCGGGCTGTAGGAAGCCACGTATTGGTGCCGCAGATCATCCATGATGGAGCGAAACGCACTGCCCAGATCGCGCGCCGAAATCGGAAAATACGAGCGCCCGCCGGTTTCACCGGCGAATTTTTTCAGCACGCCATCCGATTCCGGATCCGAACCGGTCGACTCGGTGCCAATCGTGTAAATGACGGCGCCGGCGTCCTGCGCCATGGCGATCGCTTCGCTTTCGCTGTAGCGGCTTTGGTTGTCCGCCCCATCGCTGATGATCACGATCACGTTGCGTCCGGCACCCACTTCGCCTGAACCCGGACCGAAATCGTCGTGAGCCGTATAGAAAAGCGCGTCGTACAATGCTGTACCCCCGGAGGGCCGAAGCATGTGAATGGCCTGCGCCAGCTTGCCGTAGTTGTCGGTAAACGATTGCGCAGTGTGGAGCGTGGTATCAAAGCCGGCGACCATCGCCTTGTCTCGCCCTTCCACCAGCACCGATTGCAGAAAATCGATAGCCGCCTGTTGTTCGAACTGGAAGCGTGCGTCCACGCTCTGACTGACATCCATGAGCACGGCGATGCGCAGCGGCAAGTTTCCCTCGGAGGTGAATTGCTGGATGTGCTGCCGCTTGCCGTTGTCGTAGATCTGGACGTCTTTTACGGTCAGATTCTTCACGAAATGGTGATGCTTGTCGAGCGCCACGAACACCAGCGGCACCGAGTTGACATTGGCGACAATCGTCGGCGTCTGTGGTTCCGCGCTGGCTTGCGTGGCCTGCGTAGCTTGCGCCGGGCATAGCGCAACCGTGCAAAGCAGCGCCATGGCCCCCAAAACAGCATTCCTCATCATCTGCTCCGATTATAGCGGCTCGCAGGCCCGGCGCAGTGAGATGCACAATGCTTCCACGGCAGCCGGGAGCGGAGCGGCAAACCGCATACGCTCGTGGCTGCGCGGATGCTCGAATTCCAGCTCGGCAGCGTGCAGCATAACCCGCGGCGGTTGCCAGCCGTTGAGATCGCCAGGCCCGCTGAGCGCGGCGGCTGCGCCGTAAAGGCGATCGCCAACCACCGGATGCCCAATGGCTGCCAGATGTACCCGGATCTGATGCGTCCGTCCGGTATAGAGCCGGAGTTCGAGAGCGCTGAAGCGCGCGGGATCCGGAAATGCCTCCAGCACCCGATAGGCGGTGTGCGCGCCGCGAGCGTGCTCCTCCGGGCGGCGCGTCGTCATCCGCACACGATGCCGCAGGTCGCGTCCGACCGGCAGCCGGATGTCACCGCTTGCCGTGCGCGGAATGCCGTGTACAACAGCACGGTAGAGTTTGATCACGGTGCGTGCCTGAAATTGTTCGCTCAGCTGCTGGTGGGCAAAATCGGTGCGCGCCACCACCAGCACCCCACTTGTGGTCCGGTCGAGACGATGGACGATCCCCGGTCTCTGCTCGCCCCCGGTCGCCGACATGCGCCCATAGCGATGCAAGAGCGCATTCACCAGCGTGCCGCTGGGCTGCCCCGCGCCGGGGTGCACAACCAGTCCCACCGGCTTGTCGATCACCGCTAGATCCTCATCTTCATATAAAATCGCCAGCGGAATCGCTTCCGGCAGGGCTCGCGGCGCAACCGGTGGCACAGCCCCCAGGCGAACCTCGATCCGGTCGCCAAGGCGCAGTTGTATCCCCGGCCGTATCTGTTCGCTGTCGTTGACTCGAACGGCGCCGGCCCGGATCTGGGCTTGCAGTCGCGCCCGGCTCCAGTCGGGAAGGTGGGCGTGGAGAAACTGGTCCAGCCGCGCCGCTGCCTCCGCCGTGCGCGTCCATTCCATATGATTACGCTGCCGTTGCCGAGGCTACAGCGCGGCGCCCGCGCACGGCCCAGATGATCACTGCCAGCGCGATCAGGCACAGGCTGGTGAACTGCGCATCCGTCATGAGTCCACCGAAGAGCATGGCGGATGGTTCGTAGTAGCGCAGAAAGTCGATCAGGAACCGGAACACTCCGTAACAAAGCAGGTACAGCGCCATAATCTGCCCTTCAAACGCGCGCCGCTTCGCCACCCGCCACAGCACCAGAAAAATCACGAACTCGCCCGCCGACATCAGCAGTTGCGTGGGATAAAGCCTGACGCCAAGCGGCACCCCTACGGTGGCATGCGCGTAGGCGTTGTGAAAGGTGTAGCCGAAAAATCCGGTTGTGGCTTTGCCCCAGCAGCAGCCCGCCGAAAAACATCCCAGCCGCCCGATGGATTGCCCCACGGCAACGCCCGGTACGATGGCGTCACCCACCGCCAGCCAGCGCAGTTTCTGCCGGTGTACATACAGCGTCAGCACCAGCAGCGCGCCCAGCAGCCCGCCATAGAAAATTCCTGCCGATTCCAGAAAACCCACACTGAACAGTGCCGCCGGCTCGCGCACGTAAAAATGAAAGCCCTGAATGACCAGGAACAACTTGGCGCCCACAATCGCCGCCAGCGCCAGATACACGGCAAGGTTAAAGATCTTGTCCGGATCGAGCCCGAAGCGCCGCGCATAATGCCGTGCCACGTAGATGCCCGACAGATAGCCGATGGCGACCAGCAGGCCGTAGGTGTGCAGCGTGAAGTCGCCGAAATTCAATAAGACAGGGAACATGAAGCCTCAATTCGTCGCCGCCGGATTGGCGTCCTTATCTCCCGCTGGCTCCGCGGTTGCATCCTCGGCGGGTATGGCAGCCGGTCGAGGCGCCGGTTGATCGTAAATAATCTCCCAAACCAGTAGCGCTGCACCCACAACAATGGCGCTGTCGGCAAGATTGAATACCGGCCAGCTATGGCTGCCCACATAAAATAGCAGGAAATCCACCACTTTTCCGTGGAGTACGCGGTCCAGCAGATTGCCACACGCTCCGCCCACAATCAGCGCCATGGCGTAGCCGGTGCGCGAGGTTTGCTTGCTCCTCCACAGCAACGCCAGTACGATCAGCAGGGCAAGGCTCGAGACGCTGATCAGCACGTCGCGAAACGCCGGCGAGGAGTATTGAAATAATCCAAATGCCACCCCTGGGTTTTCGGCGTGAATGATGGTGAAGATTCCCGGGATCACCGTATGGCTGAAATAGCTGGGCGTTTTGTCGATCAGTCCTTTCGTCCACTGATCGGCCACGAACACAGCTACCCCTGCCAGCAGATGCCGTAGTTTGAATCCGCGTGCCATGACTACCTTGCTGCGGCGGTTTCCATTTCCGTGAGCGCGCGTACGCAGCGTTCACACAAGGTGGGGTGAATCGTATCGGCGCCCACTTGTTCAGAATAATTCCAACAGCGTTCGCATTTCTGCCCCGTTGCCCGGTGGACGCGCACGCCACGGCTGCCGTCTGGCCCGAGCACCACTTGCGACACGATCAGCAGTTCCGGCAGACCCGGTAGCGCCGCCTCGATCAGCCGGCGATCCTCGCCGCTGGCGACCAGCTCCAGTTTTGCTTCCAGACTCGTTCCGATGAGTTTTTGCTGCCGGGCCTGCTCCAGCGCCTTAAGTGCTTCTTCGCGCCACTCGATCAACCTGGCCCAGCGGCTTTCTTCCGCATCGTTGCTTGCGAGCCACGCCGCCACATCCACAAAGGTTTGCAGATGCACGCTGCTGTGCGGCGTTTCAGCTCCGTCAGCGAGGCCGGTACGTTCCATCTCGAGCCACACCTCCTCGGCCGTGAACGCCAGAATCGGCGCCAGCAGCCGCACCAGCACCCGGAGTGTGTGCCAGAGCACGGTTTGTGCGCTGCGCCGCTGACGGCTGCTGGGTGCAAACGTGTACAGACGGTCCTTCAGCACATCGAGGTAGAAGGCGCTCAGCGAGACCGCGCAAAAATCGGCCAGCTTCCTCCAGCCGCGGTGAAACGCGTAGTCGGCGTATTCCCGCTCCACGCCGTTCGCCATCGGTGCCAACTGCCGCAGCATGTAGCGATCGAGATCCTCCAGTGCAGCCGCGTCCACGGCGTCGCGCGCGGGTACGAATTCATGCAGATTGCCCA
Source organism: Terriglobales bacterium (assembly GCA_050745425.1). Lineage (GTDB taxonomy): Bacteria > Acidobacteriota > Terriglobia > Terriglobales > SCQP01 > SCQP01. Next base: position 15,830 of record JBOGKK010000135.1, on the reverse strand, counting down.
GCAGATAGCGGAAGGTGTTGCGTACCTTGCGATAGGCCTCTGTCAACCGCTGCAGCAAATCCTCCGACAGGCTGATCTCCTCGCGGTAATCACTGCCCGCCACCCACAGCCGCAGGATTTCAGCGCCATAGCGCCCCACAATTTCGTCGGGCTCGATGGCGTTGCCCAGCGACTTATGCATCGTGTGTCCTTCGGCATCGACCACCCAGCCATGCGTCAGGGTCTGCCGGTACGGCGCTGTGCCGCGCATCCCGACGGCGACCAACAGCGACGACTGGAACCACCCCCGGTACTGATCCCCGCCCTCCAGGTAAAGATCAGCCGGGAAGGGCAGCCCCGTTGCCTCGTTCAGCACCGCGGCCTGGCTGCAGCCGGATTCAAACCACACGTCCACGATGTCGTGTTCCTGAACGAATGTGCTGCCGCCGCAGTGAGCGCAGCGCGCGTCGGGCGCTACAAACGCTGCCGCCGGCTTTTCGAACCATACGTTCGATCCTTCCGCCCCAAACGCCGCGATGATCCGTTCGTCGGTTGCCTTGTCGCGCAGGTACGTGTGGCAGCTTGCGCATGCCAGCACAGGGATCGGAACCCCCCAAACCCGCTGTCGCGAAATGCACCAGTCCGGCCGCGACGCCACCATCTGGTGAATCCGCTCGCCGCCCCACTCCGGAATCCAGCGCACCCCCGCGATCGCCGCCAGAGCTTTCTCCCGCAATCCGGTGCGGTCCATCCCGATGAACCACTGTTCGGTGGCACGAAAAATGATCGGATTATGGCAGCGCCAGCAATGCGGATAGGAATGCTCGATCGGGGCTTCCGCCAGCAGCGCTCCCAAGCTGCGCAAATGCGCAATGATCGCCGGGTTCGCGTCAAATACCCGTTGGCCGGTAAACGGCGCCGTTTCAGGCCCGAAAAACTTGCCGGCGGCATCCACCGGGCAAATCACCGGCAGCTTGTATTTTTCACCCGTCGCAAAATCCTCGGCGCCGTGCCCCGGCGCGGTGTGCACAATGCCGCTGCCCTGGTCCGTGGTGATGTAGTCGGCCATGACGGAAGGGATCTCCCGCTCCAGCCACGGATGCCGGAATCGTACCCCCTCCATGTCTTTGCCGCTGCAGCGGGCCACGATTTCCGCATCGCTCCAGTCCGCACCGATAGCATCTGATGTGGCCGCCATGCGCGCCGCCGCCACCAGGTAGACGCGGCCATTCCTATGGCGCACGGCTACGTACTCCAGCTCGGGATGAAACGCCAGTGCCACGCTTGCCGGCAGCGTCCAGGGCGTGGTGGTCCACACCGCCGCATACAAGTTCTCCGCTGAAAGCCCCGCTGGCAACTGGCCGCTTTGGTAGGCATACTGCACCCACACCGTCGGGCTCAGGTGCTGCTTGTATTCCACTTCTGCTTCCGCCAGCGCCGTCTGATCGTGAATGCACCAATAAACCGCGCGCAACCCTTTATAGGCGCAGCCTTGCTCGATGAAGCCCAGCAACTGGCGTGCAATCGCAGCTTCATAGCTCGGGTTCAGCGTGAGATAGGGCTGCTGCCACTGTCCCAGCACCCCCAGCCGCTCGAACCCCTTGCGCTGCAAATCGACGAACTTACGCGCGTACGCCTCGCAGCGCTGGCGGATTTCGAGCGCGCTCATCTCGCGCTTTTTCGGCCCCAGATCCTGGTCGACCTTGATCTCGATCGGTAGCCCGTGGCAGTCCCAGCCGGGAATATACGGCGCGTCGAACCCAGCCATGGTCTTGGACTTCACGATGAAGTCCTTGACGACTTTGTTCAGTGCTGTCCCGAGATGAATCGCCCCGTTGGCGTAAGGCGGACCGTCGTGCAGCAGAAACACGGGCCGACCGTGCCGTGCCTCGCGAATGCGCTCGTAAAGGCCGATGTCACTCCACCGTTGCAGCCATTTCGGCTCGCCTGAAGGCAGGTTCGCCTTCATAGGAAACTGCGTAACTGGAAGATTTAGCGTGCTTTTATAGGTCGATCCGGCCACAGACCATTATAAGGGCGCGAGCGCAACCTTATAGGCCCTAAGGACCATCTCAGCGATAGTGCGCGCGGCATGGCTCTATTCCCTAATTTTGAACCGCCTCAGAGTCCGCCTCTCTGGCGCCAGCTTGCCCAGGAGTTGCGCGAATGGATTCACCCGGCCCCGTTACCGGAAATTCAACTCGAATCCACGCCTGTTCCGGTGAAAGACATCTGGTGCCATGAAAAGCGAACCGGCCAGCGCATCGGCTCCCTCGCCATTCACGCCGCCGTCATCGCCATTGTCCTGTTGCCCATCTGGCACGCAGTGCGCCTGCCGTCCCAAAAGAAAGTCATAACGACGATGGTTCCGACCCTTTACACGCCCGGTCCCTCCCTCCCAAAGATGGTTCGCTTGGCCGGAGGGGGTGCGCCGGTCCACATGCCCGCTCCGCCCAAATTGATCCCGGTCGATGCCCAGGCACATCCCATAGCCGCCCCCATCCAGCTCATGCCAGCAACGGCAAAGGCGAATGTTCCGCTGCCCTCATTTGGCAATCTTGGCCCCATTGCCGGTCCCCCCGGCAACAGCTTCGGCCATAGCGGAGCCGGCCCGGGAGGACCCGGATCGAGCCCGGCCGGCGGTGGTGATTGCGTGAACGGATTGTGCAGTCCCGGCGGCGACGTAAGCGAGCCCATCCCGATCTATGAGCCGGATCCGGAGTATTCCGATGCCGCCCGCCGCGCCAAGTTTCAGGGCACGGTGATCGTCGCTGTGATCATTGGCACCGATGGCCGCGTGCACGACCCGAGAGTCATTCGGCGCCTTGGACTTGGCCTCGACCAGAAGGCGCTGGAGGCAGTTACCCTCTGGCGCTTCCGTCCCGCCATGAAGAGTGGCCGCCCGGTGCGCGTTTTGGCCGATATCGAAGTCAACTTTCATCTTTTTTAATTTCGCTGCGAGCGCAACGCCAGCATGATAGACTGCGTATAAAGCAGTGGGACCGCCATCCACATTGGCTGTCCAAAGGATCAAGTTGCATGGCCGACCAGCGCAGCGAGCCACCCAACAGGCCTGCCGACGAGATTTTTCACATCGAGCAAGCCTCCGCCGTTCGTGAATTCTGGACGCGTGTCAAAGAGGCGATTCATCCGCCGAAGCCGCCGGAGCTTGTCCTCGAGTCGAAACCGATTCCGGTTAAAGACATCTGGTCGCCGCCACAGTCGATTTCGAGCCGCTTGAAGTCGTTCGGCGTTCACGTTGCTGTCATCGTGATCATCCTGCTGCCATTCTGGAAACCGGTGCGCGCCAAAGTCGAAAAGCTGACGGTGCAGACCATCTTCGTCCCCAGCAGCATCCACGTCGCCACGCCCCCTCCCATCCGGCTGGTCCGGCTTTCCGGCGGCGGCGCCCCGGTGCTCAACGCTCCCAAGAAGATTTCGACGCCCCACCCCAACCCCATGAATATCTCGCCCACGCTGCTCGCTCCCGTGGTGGCGCAGGCGATGCCCTCGTTCGGCTCCATTGGCCCCATCTCCGGCCCTCCCGGTGCCGGCGGCGGCGTCAACGGCGGCTCCGGCGGTATGGGCAGGGGCTCTGCCGGTGGCACCTGCACGGGTCCGAATTGTGTTGATGCCGGCACCGTGGCCGCCACCGATCCCATTCCCATTTTCAAGCCGGATCCGGAGTACACCGATGCTGCTCGCAAGGCCCGTTTTCAAGGCACTTGCGTGGTGCAGGTGGTGATCGGCTCTAATGGCATGGTGAGCGACCCGAGAGTCGTGCAAGCTTTGGGCTTGGGCCTGGACCAGAAGGCGGTGGAGGCTGTACTGAAGTGGCGCTTCGAGCCTGCACGCGACAAACACGGCAAACCCATCGCCGTGCTCGCGACCATCGACATCAATTTTCACTTGTACTAGCCGCCTGCGGCTATCGGCCTGCCAGCGAAGGCTCGGCGGCTTCCTCCGCTACAGGCTCGGCAGCGTGCCGTTTCCGGTGGAAACGCCCCTGGAACAGCGATAGAAATCCTGTGGTGAAGTAGCCGACCACGAACAGCATAATAAACGGAATCGTCAGGTAGTTTTCCATCTGCCAGGCGTACATGGCTACAGCCACAAAGACGGCCCCCAGCGCCAGCTCGATGAACGGCGACCAGCCCACTTTGCGCCCGTACTTTTTCTTTTTCACCATGCTGGCCTGCTGGTCGGCGCGCGACTCGATGTGGAACTTGGGGGTGCGCTTGAATGACGTCTTGATACCGAGCAGTGCCTCGAGCACCGCGCGCGAGTTTGTGACCGTCAACCCGATTCCGATCGCCATCACCATGGGAATGTAGAGCAGCGTCGTGTACCACTTGCCGGGGTACAGCTCGCGCTGCGAGGCCAGGTAAAACGACGAAATCGAGCACGTCGAGGCGATAAACAGTGGCAGGTCGATGTACAGCATCTGAAACCAGCCCTGATAAAACCGCACAATCATAGCCGGCAGCAGCAGCCCGCACAAAAGGATCATCAGCGGATAGCTGATGTTGTTGGTCAAGTGGCACCACGACTCGATCTTGTGGTGCGCATCGATGTCCTTGCGCCGCAGCAGCCGGGGCAGAATCTTCTTGGCAACCTGAATAAGCCCCTTGGCCCACCGCGCCTGTTGCACCTTGAAGGCGTTCATGTCTACGGGCAGCTCCGAGGGGCATACCACCTGGGGTAAATAAACGAATTTCCACCCGCAAAGCTGTGCGCGATAGCTCAGATCGGTGTCTTCGGTGAGTGTGTCGTGCTGCCAGCCGCCTGCCTCGTCAATGGCAACGCGCCGCCATACTCCGGCCGTGCCGTTAAAGTTGAAGTAGAGATCGGCGCGGTGGCGTCCGCCGTGCTCCATTACAAAATGGCCGTCGAGCAGAATCGCTTCTACCCGCGTCAGCCAGGAATAATCGCGGTTGATATAACCCCAGCGCGTTTGCACCATCGCCAGCTTGGGGTCTGTAAAGTAGTCTACCGTTTGCCGCAGGAAATCCGCGGGAGGTACGAAATCGGCGTCAAAGATGGCGATCAGCTCGCCGCGCGCAACCTTCATGCCGGCATCGAGTGCGCCCGCTTTAAATCCGCTGCGGTTCGTCCGATGCAAGTACACAATCGGTGCACCTGCTGCCGCTGCCCGTTCGACTGCGGCGCGTGCCACCGCCTCGGTCTCATCGGTGGAATCGTCCAGTAGCTGAATTTCCAGCCGGTCGCGGGGATAATCCAGCTTGCAGATCGATTCCACCAGCCGTTCGACCACATATTGCTCGTTGTAGATCGGCAACTGCACCGTGACCATCGGCAGCTCGGTGAATCGCTGCGCCGGTGCGTGCGTCTCCCGCTTGCGGTGCTTGTAATACAGATAGACCAGTGAATAGCGGTGAAATCCGTAACAAGCCAGAATCCCCAGAACCACGAAGTAGGGAATCAGCAGCGCCATATCAAACCCATTGGCCTGATAGAGCGGAAGATTGGCTTGCCCAACCGTGAAGGTGCGGTTCAGCAGCTCGTTATGGATATAGTGCAGCAGGCCGCTTTGCTGCTGGGCTCCCGTCTGCCACAGCCCGGCGTAGTTGATGACGACCGCAAACATAGGCAATGCTAGGCTATAAAGGCCCGTGGGGAAACTCGCCGTCCGATCACGCGTACCGGCTCTCATCGCGCTGGCCGTCCTGCTGGAGGCCGTATTTGGCTTCATCGCTTGGCGTGCCGCAACTGCGCCGTCGTGGCCGCTTTCGAAGCTCCTGCTCTCGTTGACTGCGGCAGGTATATTCTACCTAATTGCGGCAACCTTGGTCGTGCGGCGCAAATCACCGGCCGCTCCGCGCAAACGGACTCTCTGGTTTCTCTTTCTGGCGGCGGTCGTCTTCCGCCTTACTCTCCTGCCACTCACGCCCACGCTCTCTCATCAACTCTGGCGTGTTCATTGGGATGGGGAAATCGCCCATGCTGGTTTCAATCCCTTCGTCTATGCCCCCAACAACGGTCTTTTTAGCCCTATTCGCACTCCCGCTGATGCCGCCATCCCCGATAGCAGCCGTGCCGCGGTGCACCCGCCGCTGGCGGAAATCCTGTTTCATTGGGATTACGATTGGTTTCCTGGCCTGCGCAGCGAAAAAATCTTCTTCGTCATAGCGGATCTGCTGCTCATCGCTCTGCTCATGCGCATGCTGCGGCAGCGCCAGCTCCCGGTCGAGTGGGTCGTGCTCTATGCCTGGTCGCCGTTGGCCGTGTTCGAGGTTGCCGGAAATGGCCACATGGCGCCGGTGGCAGCATTGCTCGCCATTTTGGCGCTTGGATGGAGCCAGCATCGCGCCCGTGCGTCCGGGGTTGCCGCCGCCGCAGCCGCTCTCAGCCTTTGGTACGCCTTCACCTTGGTCCCGCTGGCAATCGTCGGGGCAGGGAAGCGTTGGGCTCGATCCTTACGCTGGGGCATCGCTTTTGCAGTACTCGTTTCCTTGCCGTTCTGGGTTGCCAGCCAGCAGTTTGTTCTGGGTGATATCGTCCGCAATCTACGCATCGCTGCCGCCGCGGCGCCGTTCAACGCCAGCCTGTATGCGCTGTTGCACGCCGCTGCGGGTGCGGCAGGCGCAGCCATCCTCGCCGCCGGGTTCGTGGTTCTTAGCATCGTGCTCGTCTGCGTACGCAAAATGGAGCCCCTGCGCGCGGCTCTATGGCTTCTGACCGTGCTTCTGTTGTTGCTTCCCCAGGTTCATCCATGGTTCGTCCTCTGGCTGCTTCCGCTGGTCGTTTTTGTTCCCAATCCTGCCTGGCTCTATTTCTCCGTAGCGGTCATCTGGGCCTATGCCGTCGGCCACCAGCCGGGCTGGGTCGTTGCCGAATACGTCCCGCTGTACGCCTTGCTCGGCTGGCAGTTATGGCACGGCCGACGGCGCAGCGGCGAGGTCCGAGTCGAGGGTGCGCATCCGTGACCCAGGATCGTTTTTTGGTCTTGGCCTCGGCCTCGCCGCGCCGCCGCGAGCTTCTCGAAAGCTGTGGATGGCGCGTTGAGGTCCACTCCGCCAACATTGACGAATCCCACCGCCCTGGCGAACCGGCCGCTGATTATGTTCATCGCCTGGCCCGCGCCAAAGCCGCTGCGATCGTCGAGCCATCCGCTTGCGTGCTGGGCGCCGATACCATCGTGGTTCTTGGCGATGAACTCCTCGGCAAGCCCCGTGATGACGCGCACGCGCGCTCCATGCTCCAGGCGCTCTCCGGGCGCGAACACGAGGTGCTGACCGGCGTTTGCCTGCGCCGCGGCTCGACTGAGCTTGCAGCGGTGGAAACCACGCGCGTGTGGTTCGCTCCGCTCAGTGCCCCCGAAATCGATGGCTATATTGCCAGCGGCGAGCCGCGCGGCAAGGCCGGCGCCTACGCGATTCAGGGCCGTGCCGCCTGTTTCATTCCCCGCATTGAGGGATCCTACTCGAACGTCGTTGGTCTTCCGCTCGCACTCGTCTGGCAGCTCTGGCAGTCGATCAGAACTCCACCATCCGGGCTGTGAACTGAATCGAGCGCGGTCCGCCAAACGACGACGTTGATGGCGCGAACAACGGCATCCCTGCGGAAAATACCGGCGAAGCGGCAGTTCCGTAGTAGTCGATTGCGTTCGGCCCAAACTCGCGGTTGCCGTGATTGGTGAAGTTGAACACGTCCAGGAACAGATCCAGATGCCGTCCCGGGTTGCGCTTCAGCGTGAAATCCTTCACGAAACGGATATCGAGATCGTACATCGCCGGTTGCCGCAGCGAATTCCGCGCCACCACCTGACCGTTCAGAACTGCGCGGTCGTTGCGGTCGGCGCCGTCGTTCTGCGTGTCAAAGCCGATGATTGGCGTGTACGGCAGCCCCGAGCGCCACATGAAAATCGGATTGATCTTGAATCCGAGCGGCAGGCGGTCGGTTCCGCTGATATTGAAATTGTTGCGCACGTCCTGATTGGCGTAGCCCGCTTCCAGGTTGAGGTCGAACGGATCGAGCGCGGTAACCATGCCGAATGGTCCTTGCTGGCTGGCGTCATCGCGCGTACGGGAAAGCGTATAGTTCGCCATCAGACCCAGGCTGTAGGGCAAGTTGAGATTGGCGGTCGTTGCCCAACCGTCGTAGGTCGAGTGGCCGCTGGACTGCGTGAGCAGCAATTGCCCGACATTCGGCAGCGGCCGTGCCGCCGGGAAAATCGGCATGCCCTCGGCGTCGAACGCCGGCGGGTTGAGATTATCTTCGATCATCCGCTCCAGGTCCCATGTGCTGTTGTGCGTAAAGCCGGTGGTGAGGTTCACGTGCTTGCCCAATTGCTGCTGCACGCTCGCGGCCGCCTGGAATGACCGCGGGTTGCGGAAGTTCGACGCTATGCCTACCGCCAGTGCCGCCGGCGTGGTGAGCGTAGAGGGCGCGGCGCTCAAGCCGTTGCCGGAGGCAGCCAGCGCCAGGAGCGCGGGGTCATACGTGCTGTCCGCCATGATCGCGTTCAGACCGTTATTGGTGAAAACACGGTTGAAGTACGTCGCCGGCGTCGGCGCGTCGAATAGCCCCGCCGAGAGCCGCACCACGGTACTGCTGCGCGGATTCCACGCCAGCCCCAGCCGCGGCTGCCACTGCGCGAGATCGTTCGGAATGAGCCCCGTCCCGGGAATCGCCGCGTTCGGTGTGTTAGGCTGCGGATTCCACTGCCCATCCCAGCGCAGCCCGGCGGTCAGCGCCACCGTATCCGTCAGCGACAGACGGTCGGTGAAATACAGATTGGAGCGCTTGTCCACGCCCTGATACAGCAGGGAACCAGCACTGGCCGCAAACGTCTGTTGAAACCGCCGTACGTTCCCCGCCAGGTAGTCTGCCAGCGAGTTGTAGTCGTAGCGCCCGTTCAGATTCGCCTGCTCGAACTCCGTGCCCGGATCATACGACCATCCACCGCCAATGTGAACGAGGTTGCCATGCCAGGTAAACGTTGCCTCATCGCTAAAGCCGCGCTGATCCGATACGTAACGATGTTCGGCCAGCGCGCTGCCGCCGAGCACGCCAAATCCGTTGATGAAAACCTCGGGCGCCACGCTGGTGGGCGTGAAGTCACGCCGGTCACCAGCCCACTGCGCCAGTACCTGATTGACGATCCCCGCGCCCAGCGTCGAGGTCAAATTCATGCGCAGCCAATCGCTTTGCCCACTCAGGCTGGAGCCGGTGCTGGCCTCCGTCCAAACCTGGGTCGAGCCCGGATCATAGTTGTCAAAGCGTACGTAGTTGAAATTTCCTTCCAGAGTCAGTGAGGTATGCGCGCTCAGTGTCGTATCCATCCGCAGCGAGACCGCCGTTGGCGTATTGTGGCCGACGGTTTCGCCTTGCGCAGTCAACAGATTGGCGGGCACAACCGTACCCGGCGCTTGCGGCTGGAACTCGGTGTAATAGGGAACTTCAGCTTCGTCGTGCTCGGCGCCGAAGTAAAAATAAAGCTTGCGTATATGGTAGCCGACGCCAAGTCCATAGTTGTTGACGGTATTGTCGAGCTTGTGCCCGAAGGCATCGCTGCCCGACCATTCCCGCGGCCGGATGATGAAGAACTCCTCGCCTCGCACCCGCTTCGCGCCTGGCTTGGTCGCCACATTGAAGAATCCGCCGTTCGTGTCGCCTACGGCCGCACCCGCGCCCGAATGCACGAGCGACATTTCCTGCACTGCCGTCTGCGGGAAAAACAGCCCGCCATCCTTGGCCCCGCGTGCGCCGCCCTCGAGCGGATCATTGAAGTTGAATCCGTCCACCTCGACTTTGGTGGCGTGCGGCCGTTGCCCGGAAACCGACAGACCCTTGTCGGTATCCGCGCTGCTGCCCGACAGCATGCCAAATTCCTGGAACTCGCGCGAGCGATTCGGCATGTAGGTTACATGCAGCCCCGCCACCGCGTTCGCCACCTGCGGGCTGCGCTTGTTGGTGGCAGGCGCGGTCGTTTGCCCCTCCACCAACTCCGCACGCCCGGTGACGGTCACCTGTTGGCCCGCTTGGGCCACCCCCAGCACCAGCGTCACCGTTACACTGCCGCCCACGCCCAGGGTAACCCGCTCCGGGTGCGCCAGCTTCAGACCCGGCGCCAGAGCATTGATGGTGTAGCCGCCAGCCGCCAATTGAGCCGCGGTAAAGCGCCCGTCGGCGCCGGTATGCAGCACACGGGCGCCGCCGATGCCGCTGACGACCGTGATCGTCGCCTTGGGAACCGCCTTGTGCTGAGCATCGAGCACCACGCCAGAGATCGTTCCCGTCGCCGCCTGGCCCCAGGCCACTGCCCCCAAAAGGAGAAACACCATCGCAAGTTTTCGCATTCTTCTAAAATATGGTCTTTAGCTCCACGGTTCGAGTAGTAATTGGAGTAGGTCGTGCTGGTCATGCGCAAACGCAAACAAACTCGTCCGCCCACTGCCGCCAAATTGGTGAAGACCATGGCACGTGCGCGTGTGGGCGCAGTGCCGCCGGGCTCATCCGTTCCCGATCAGCGCCGCAAGCCGGATAAGCACAAGCGGGATCTTCGCCGCCAGGCGGACGCCGAATGACAGCGCCGGAATTCGAGCGCCGCTATTTTGAGGATCCGAATTTCCCACCGGGCCTGAAGGGTGGTGACGAAGTTCGCGGCTACGGTTATTACCCAGACTACTTTCCGGTCGTCGAAGCCCAGCTCGCCACCCTGATCGAGCTCACCGGGGCACGCTCGTTGCTCGATGTTGGCTGCGGCAAAGGCGCTCTGGCCGCCTACGCCCGCCAGCACCTCGGGGTCAGGGCATTCGGGGCCGACAGCAGCCGCTACGCCACGCGTGAGGCGCGCCGCACCGCGGGCGGTGAGCTTACGGTTTGCGCCGACTGCGCCCGCCTGCCGTTTGCTTCCGCGAGCTTCGATGCCGTCTACAGCAATGGCATGCTGCAATACCTTGAAGCCGATGCCGCACGCGCGGCTCTGCGCGAAATGGTTCGCCTGACGTGCCGTGCCGCTTTCATCTCCAGCATCGCCGCCGCGCAGCAGCGCAGCGATTGGGGCCGCCGCGACCATCTCACCCGCCTCTATCTGCGCCCCCGGCAGTGGGCACTCCTGCTGGCGCAGTCGCTTCCGCCCGGCACCGCTTGGCGTGCCGTGCCGCTGCCGTTCGAGGGTGAATCCGCCATCCTTCTGTTTGACCGCGCCGTGTTCAGCGCCGCCCTCCCGCTGCGCTTTGTCGATCTCGCCCTGGATCGCATGCATCGTCTTGGCGCTTTGCCGCGCATGCCGCCGGGCTTGACCGCCTGGCGCGCGGCCCATTCCCGATCGTTTACTGAGCCACGCGCGCCAGCACCAGGGTAATGTCGTCGGATTGCTCCGAGGTTCCGCTCCAGTCCAGAACGGCACTGAGCACCGTATCCAGGATCTCCTGCAGGGGGCGCTCGCGGTGCAGTTCGAGCATCTGTAATAGCCGCGCTTCACCGAATTCCACCCCGTACTCGTTCTCGGGCTCGGTGACGCCATCGCTCCAGGCGGCCAGCAAATCACCCGCCGATAGTTGCAGGCGCCCCATCTCGAACTTGATGTCGTCAAATAATCCGGCCACCATGCCACCGCGGTCGAGCCGGCGTATGCCCTGGGCCCCGATTACCGCTGGCGGCAGGTGCCCGGCGTTCGTATAGCGCAGCTCACGACTGGCGCCATCGTAGACGGCGTAGAACAGGGTGACGTACTTTTCCGGCGGAGTCGAGTGGTAGAGCTGGTGGTTCAGCCGTTCGAGCAGCATGACCGGGTCGATGCTATCGCCGTCATCCAGGGCCCCGACACGGCCGCTGCCGGCGGCGGCGCCCACCGCGCGATCCGCCATGCTGGGCTGATAGGCACGCACCGCCGACACGATCGTCGCCATCAGCAGCGCCGCCGAAATGCCCTTGCCCGAAATATCGCCCAGAGCCAGGCTCAGGCTCGCCGGGCCCAATTGCTGAAAGTCGTAATAGTCGCCGCTCACCACGCGCGCCGGCAGGCAGCGCCCGGCGATGTCCATGCCCACCAACTGCGGTGGTGTTCGCGGGAACAACTGCGCCTGGACTTCGTGCGCGATAGCGAGCTCGTTTTCAAGGCTCTGCTTCTGCCGCTGCTCGGCGAGCAGCCGCTCGATCGAAGAGGTCATCGTGTTGAAGCTGTGCGACAGCGCTGCCAACTGATCCCGCGTGCGTACCTGGATGCGATAGTCGAACTGTCCGCGGTTCACATGCTCGGTGCCGACATAAAGGTCGTTCACGGCGCCGGTGATGGTCCGCGTCATGCGGATACCGGCGATGAAGGAGAAAAACTCGATGATGAGGAAGATGACCCCCACCACGCCCAGCACGAGCATCGGAATGCGGATGCCTTTGGTGGGTTCGCTGCCTTGAAAGCTGGCAAAGAGCTGATTGTTCAGCAGCGAAGGCCGCGTAGTGATGGTAGCGATCACCGTGCCCGTTTTGCCGCTTTGCCAATCCGTAACCGGAATAAAGGCGAAGCTGCTGATGCGGATATCGAAGAAGCTGCTCGCCACAGGCAGGGCAGCCTTTGTGGACACGGCCCCGGCCGGTACCGCGATGGTGCTGCCAATTCCCAGCCCAAGCGAGACCCGTCCCAGTTGCTGCGCCAGAGTGTCGAGATTATGGCCTGACAGAGGGTATAACGTCAGCACTTGTTCGCTGCTTTTGCCGCTGACGGTGGCCGCAAAGCTCGCGATGGCAAAGCGTCCATTGCGGGCAATCAAACCGACAAAGCCTGGCTGCAGCCACGACGGAGGCGAGCCAAAGCGCCGCGTCTCGTCGGTTACCGGCTTGGCGCCGTCGTAAAAAAAAGAACGCACCCCACCATAACCGCTGGGGAAATAGTAGCTGGCGTAATAACGGCTCATCCCGGGTGCGCGGTCAAGGCGACTCGGATTTCGTACCATCTCGTGCACGGTCAAAGCGTTTACCGCGCCCACGTTATGAGTATTTTCGTTCAGCTTGCTTAGCAGCAAATACGAGGCGTACTGGCCGTAAAACATGTAGGCGCCAATGGCGAGCATGCCGGCAATCAAAATGACCGGCACCACGCCCATGAACACGTAGGCCAGAATCAGCCGGTTGCGCAGCAGCCACAGGGTTTCGGTCGCGAGCAGATGCACGATGCGCAACAACAGCAGGAAGACGGAAATCGAAAATGCCACGCGCAGCAAACCAAACCCGGCCAGCGTCGAGTGTCCGAAAAACGCCGGCACGCCCAGAATCAACGTCAGAATGCCCAGCCCTATCGTGACCTTGAACAGCGCCGAATGACGCAACTGGAGCAACAGCAGCGCCGTGCGCGCGCGCGCGTGAGCGGCCGAGGCCTGCGGAGGCCCAGCCGGGGAATTTGCCTCGTGCTCCGGGGTCACCATGCTGCTGATTCTAGCCTAGCGCAGGCCTGGCGCAGGAACGCTACCGCACCTCACGCGCGCCCCGGCATCAGGCGCTGGCGGCGGTCTCGGGTGCGGCGGCAGGGCGGGAGTGCGCCGCGCGGCACTGCGCACAGTACCCGCCCACTTCCAGCCGCGTGACTCGCAGCTCGAAGCCGGTGCGCGTCGCCAGCTCCAGCTTCAGCCAGTCCAGCAACGGCGTTGCGCACTCCAGAATGCGCCCGCAGCGCAGGCATGCCAAATGGACATGATCGCCACGGGTGCGGGCTTCGTAGTAATGTTTTTCTCCCTGCAGGTGCATGAGGTCGAGTTCGTCGATGAGCCGGAAACGCTTCAGCATTTCGACGGTGCGGTAGACGGTAGCGCGGTCAACGTTGACACCGCGCGCGCGCGCACGGTCGAGCAATGCCGTGGCGTCGAGATGTTCGTTGGCTTCCTGGATGACTTCCACCACGGCTCGCCGTTGCGCCGTCAAGCGCACGCCCTTGGCTTTCAATTCGTCCAGCAGCGAGCGCCGGTCGAAGGCATGCGCCATCAGCGGCGAGGCTGGCAGCTCGCCGCCGTTTTCCCGCCGTCCAGGCCGGGACGCGTCGCGAATGACGGCATCACAGAACATGTCTGTAGTGTGCGCTTTGGCCGGGACCGCCGTCAACCGCACGCCCGCGGACTAGCGTTTCCCAACCGCGCCAGGAATTGCGGCGGTAGCCTTGCGCAGGGCTTGCTGGACCTCGCTGTGATGGCGGCCGTAGGCGAAGTAAATGACCAGACCGATGGCGAGCCAGACGAGGAAGGCCTCTTTGGTCAGGGTGGTGAGTTCGATGATGAGGCCGATCGAGACGACGACGCCGATGATGGGGACCACGGGGACCCAGGGCGTGCGGAAGGGGCGCTTCAGCTTGGGCTCGCGGATGCGCATCGCCCACACGCTGGCGCAGACGATGGCGAAGGCGGTGAGGGTGCCGATGTTGGTCAGATCGGCAAGCTTGTCGACGGGGAAGAAGGCGGCAACGATGGCGACCACGATGCCGACGACCAGGCTGGAGACGTACGGGGTTTTGAATTTCTTGTGAATTTTGCTCGCCCATTTAAACAGCAGGCCATCACCGGACATGGTGTAGAACACGCGCGACTGACCCAGCAACATGACCAGCATGGTCGAGGTCAGGCCGCAGATGGCGCCGATATCGATGAGGACTTCGCCCCAGGCGAGGCCGGTATGATGGACGCCGATGGCGAGCGAGTCGGGGACGTTGAGAATGCTGTAGGGCACCAGGCCGGTGAGCAGTCCGCCCACGAGGATGTAGAGGATGGTGCAGACGACGAGGGAGCCGAGAATGCCAACGGGCATATCCTTTTGCGGGTTCTTGGCCTCCTGGGCAGCGGTGGAGACGGCGTCAAAGCCGATGTAGGCGAAGAAGATGAAGGCAGCGCCTTTAAAGACCCCAGACCATCCGAAGGGCATGAAGGAGGGGGTGGTCCAGTTGTGGACGGCGGTGTGCCATCCGACCCCGTTGAGGAAGACGATGGCGATGCCGACGAACACCAGCAGGACCGATACCTTGATGACGACGATGGCGGTGTTGATGTTGGCGGACTCGGAGATGCCGATGATCAGAATCGCAGTCACCATCAGGATGCCGACGAAGGCCAGGAGGTTGAAGTGGGCAACTGCGTGGGGCGCGGCGAGGGCGGCGATTTTGTCAGCGCCGCTGAGGGACATGATCGGTTTCCAGATGCCATCGAGGAATGCCACCTGCGTGCCCGGCGCGGCGGACAGGCTGGGCGGGATGTTGATGCCGAGTGTGTGCAGGAGGCTGTTGATGTAGCCGGACCAGCCGACGGCGACGGTCGCCGCGCCGAAGGCGTACTCCATGATCAGCGCCCAGCCGATGATCCAGGCAACCAGTTCGCCGAGGGCGGTGTAGCCGTAGCTGTAAGCGCTGCCGGCGATGGGGATGGCGGCGGCGAACTCGGCGTAGCAGATGCCGGCAAAGGCGCTGGCAATAGCGGCGACGATGAAGCTGAGG
Organism: Terriglobales bacterium; assembly: GCA_050745425.1. GTDB lineage: Bacteria > Acidobacteriota > Terriglobia > Terriglobales > SCQP01 > SCQP01. The sequence goes on along the minus strand of JBOGKK010000135.1, from coordinate 421 downwards.
ATCACGGCGGGGCCGGCGTAGATGGCCGCGGCGGGGCCGACGAGCACGAAAATACCGGTGCCGATAATGGCGCCGATACCGAGCGTGACCAGGTTAAAGGGGCCGAGCGTGCGTCTGAGGCCGCTCTTTTCCCCCTCCGTTTCCGCCAGCATGGCGTGAACGTCTTTGCGTGCGAGTAGGTTGAGACCCATAAACTTTGTCCTAGCTTAGCGCAGCCTTGCTTGGCGTGGGGGGAGTGCTCTTGCCCTGGCGCCGCCAGAGGAAGAATACCGGCACTCCAATCAGCACAATCACCAGGCCAGCGCCGGAGTAATTGGGGAAGACGTAGAGCACAACAACATCAAAAAACAGCGCCAGCGCGATGTAAATGGCGGGCAGCCAGGGGTAGGCGAGAACTTTGTAGGGGCGCTCCAGATTCGGC
>JBOGKK010000134.1:0-3165 GCA_050745425.1 Terriglobales bacterium | reverse complement strand
CATTTCCGCCGACTGGTCTCCTCGCTCCGACTACGCACTCACCCCCGAAGAATCCCGCACCCACATGGCCCGCGTCGGCAGCTCCTGCTGGAAACATCCTTCAGCCTCCGTCGCCACCCTGCCTGATCCCACCCCCGGTCCTGACGACGTGATCCTCAAGGTTGCCGCCGCCGGCCTCTGCGGCAGCGATCTGCACTTCTTCGAGACCGACAAGGATGGATACATGCAGTACCCCGGCATGGCGAAGTTTCCCAGCGTCCCCGGCCACGAAGTCTCCGGCGAAGTCGTCGCCACCGGCGCCAACGTCAAGTATTTGAAGCCCGGCGATCTGGTCTGTCTCGACGACATGGTCTGCTGTCACAAGTGCGAGGCCTGCCGTCGCGGCTTCGCCAATCAGTGTGAAAACCTCGACGACGTCGGCTTCACCATGAACGGCGGATGCGCCGAGCTCCTCAAGGTTCCCGAAAGCAACTGTTGGAAGATCAACCACCTCATCGCCCGTTTCGGCTCCAAGGCCAAAACCCTGGAAGCCGGCGCGGTGATCGAACCGTTCACCGTCGGCTACAACGCCCTGTTCGAGTGCGCCGCCCGCATCAAGCCCGGCGCCTTCGCCACCGTGTACGGTGCCGGCTCGATCGGTCTTGCCGTGATTCAGCTCCTGCGCGCCACCGGCGCGACCAAGGTGCTGTGTTTCGAGCGCAACCCCGGCCGCCGCGCCCTGGCCACCAAAGTCGGCGCCAACGCCGTCTACGACGCCGCTGACCCCGCCGCCACCGCGGCCATCGTGATGGAGGCGACCGAAGGCGCCGGCGCCGATGTCCACGTCGAGTGTGCCGGAGCCTTCAACTCCAGCCTCCCCGCCATGGAAGCCTCCGCCGCCAACGGCGCCCAGATCATCGTCATCGGCCGCGACCCCGCCCGCGTCCCCGTCTATCTCGAACCCTACCAGTGCAAAAAGGCCAACATCATCGGCGCCATGGGCAACACCGGCTACGGCACCTACCCCAACGTCCTGCGCATGATGGCTGCCGGCCTTCTCGACCCCACCCTCTTCATCACCGACCGCTACCCCCTCGCCGACTTCAACGCCGCCCTCAAAATGGCCCAGTCCCGCCAGGGCGGCAAAGTCCTGCTAACCATCGGCTCCTGAGCCTCAAGCGGCGAACCGACGACTCGACCGGGCTGGGGCTCAAGGGGCCGCGGCCCGGCCGAGCGTCAAGCGGGTGGCGTGGCACAGCCATGCCAGGCCCCGCGCCAGTCAATAGATGCGCACGATGCTGTTCCGGGTCAGCCATCGCTTCCCGAAGCGCAGCGGCAGCGCCTCGCCCCCGCCCTCGCCACCGCAACGCCGCACCGCATGCACGTGCAGGTGTGGCTCGCTGGTGTTACCCGAGTTGCCCACTCGAGCTAGCTCCTGCCCACTGCGGACGCGATCCCCGCCCCGCACCAGCACGCTGCCGCGCATGAGGTGAGACAACTTAACGTCGATGCGCCCATCCTCGGAGCGAATCACCACATGATTCCCGCCGGGCTGGAACGGATCGTGGACGCCTGGGCAAAGGTCGGGCAAACCGTCCACGGCTCGAGCGACGACGCCATCGCACGGACTCGATACAACATCTCCGAAAATGGCATAGGACGCGAGGCGCCCTGGGTAGAGTCCCGCGGCCCGGGCGCCGGCCCAGTTCAGCTTGACGATATCGAGCGCATAGCGCTGCGGCGCCGCGGAAGCATGGTGATTCGTCAGGCTGCTCCTCCCGCCCTGGACGACGAAATAGCTCCCCGCCCCCAGCGGAAACTTCATATCGGCCCCCTCTGCGGACGGAGGCCTCCAGAGCCAATACCAGATCCCCGCCAGCGCGGCGACGGCCACCCCCACGCCCAACGCGCCCCATCCACGCTCAGCGGCCACGATCACGGCTGCAAGGCAAGCCACGCGCGCGTACCACGGCACGATATCCCAGCGCAGCAGAAACAGGAAGTAGCCGGCAATCACCGCGTTCAGGACCAGCTCCGCCCCGGACGCGCCTTTCTCACCCCACGCCCAATAAAGCGCGTACACGGGCCACAAGCACCCGAACGCCACCACGTACAACCGAGCCCTCATCCGCAGACCCGAGCCCCGCGCGCTCCCCCGCTCGTTCGCCAGTATAGTCGACACGATCTCCCTCTACGCCACCCGCCGCGCGTACCGCGCTAGGACCTTATGCACGAGGGTCTGATAACCGACCTTCTGCCGCCGCGCTTCACGCCGCAGCGCCGCCAGCACCTCCCGGTCCACGCGAATCGCGATGAGCTGCCGCGCTTCGGCCCCGAGCGGAGGCCGCCCGACCCGCCGCATGGCCTTCAACTCCTCGGCCGTCGAGTCAGGAATATCAGAATAATCAATCACTCGCCGCGTACGCTTGGCGTTCCCGCCGGCTTGCCCGCCGTGCGCTGATGAGACGGATCGCTTCGCCATTGCCGCTTTCCCTCCGTGTGTACGCCACCATGAGAACCCGCCCGGCACCAGACCTGCCCAAACGCCGAAATCGGACCTCCGCTGCCGAGTGTTTCAGATCCGGGCCGTCGAGCGCGTCCACGTCCAGAAACACAGTCGCCGCCTCGGCGAAACTGACCCCGTGCTTGACGGCGTTCGTCTCCGCCTTGTGCGGGTCCCAGTGGAACACCGCTTCAGTATATACGAAAATCCGTGCACCTGGCCCGTCCGCCGATCGCACGTGTGCAGGCGACGACGGGTCTGCTGGCACACGTGCCGGTGTCGAAGTAGGCCGACCACCTCCCCTTGCACCGGCAGTGATTTACGAACGCTCGGGCGCGGAGCTGGCGCGCTCGACGCTGGCGGGTTGGGTGGGAGCCAGCCGTGGCTTGCTGGAACCGCTGAGCGAGGCCCAGCGGCGCTACTCGATACAGGCTGCCAAGGCGCACGGCGACGATACGCCGGCGCTGGCGCCAGGGCTGGGGAGGACACGTGCTGTCAGACTGTGCGCTTATGTGCGCGACGATCAGGCGGCGAGCACCCGGCGCGCTATCTGGCGCAGTTTCGCGGTACGCTGCAAGCTGATGGCTAGTTGTGGAGTGTCAATAGGTTGTTGACATCGAGGCCGGAGCGGCTGATGGGCGGCGACAGGCCCAGGCTGCGGTGAGGCCGGTGCCAGTTGTACT
>JBOGKK010000133.1:0-8450 GCA_050745425.1 Terriglobales bacterium | reverse complement strand
ACTACAAGCTCACCGCGGCGGGCCGCAAGCAACTCGGGTTCGAGGTTAGCTCCTTCGAACGCATGGTCGCGGCCATAGGCCGCGTGATGCGGCCCGCATGAAATTCATCCGCCGTATCCGCTTCCTGCTGCACCGCGACGAACTCGCCGAAGAGCTGCGCGTCCACCAGCAGATGCGCGCCGACGACGGCCTTGGCGAAGCCGGCTTCGGCAGTGATCTCGCGCTGCGCGAGCGCGCACGCGAAGCCTGGGGTTGGCTGTGGCTCGACGCCACCGCCCAGGACATTCGCATGGCGCTGCGGCAAATGCGGCGTGCGCCCGGCATGGCCGCGCTGGCGATCACCATTCTCGCGCTCGGCATCGGCGCCAATACGGCCCTGTTCAGCGTGATGGATGCCACGCTGCTGCATCCGCTGCCCTATGCCGGAGCGGGGCGGATCGTGGGCTTTTATGGGCCCTCCCCCATGCGCATGCTGGATCCCGGCAAGCCGGATATGCGCGGGGTGCAGCGGAGCTGGCCTGATCATTTGCGCACCATCGAGCAGACCGCGTTCTACCATCGCGGCACGCTCAATCTCGCCGGTGCCGGCGATCCGGCGGTCGTCAAAGCGGCCGAGGTTTCGGCTTCGCTGTTCCCGCTGCTGGGCATCATGCCGCGAGGGCGTCCGTTTACTGCGCAGGATCAAGGGCAACTGTTTCCACAGGTGGCGATTGTCAGCCACGTGCTGGCGCAGCATTTCGGCGGCGCGGCGGCACTGGGGCGCACGATTCTGTCGGATGGGCACCCCATGAAGGTCGTGGGCGTCATGCCCGCGGCGTTCAATTTTCCGGCTGGGGTTCAGGTCTGGCTGCCGACGGAGTGGCCCTTCCGGTGGGAGAACGACCTGCTGGTTACCAACTCGTTCGGGCTGATGAGCGTTGGCCGGTTGCGGCCCGGCGCGACCATTGCGCAGGCGCGGCAGGAGCTGATCGCGATCAGCATGCACCAAGGCGTGACCCGCAAGCAGGCAGTTGAGGCGGTCACCATCCAGCCGGTGCGCGACTGGCTGGTCGGCGACAGCGGGCCGATGCTGTGGATGCTGCTGGGGGCGGTCGGCCTGGTGCTATTGATCGCCTGCGCGGATGTTGCCAATTTGCAACTGGCACGCGCCGTGGCGCGGCAGCAGGAAATCCGAGTGCGAGCGGCGCTGGGCGCGAGCCGCGCGCGCCTGCTGCGGCAGAATTTGACGGAAAGCCTGGTGCTCGCCGCCTTTGGCGGCGCCGCCGGACTTGCGATTGCCGGGCTGGCGCTGCCGGCGCTCAACTTGCTGGTTCCGGCTTCGCTGACGCGGCTGGCGCCGCTGGGGCTCGATGGGCGCGTCCTGGCGTTTACGGCGGCGGCGGCGATGGCTTCGGGGTGCATTTTCGGGCTCTTTCCTTCGTTGCATGCCGCGGGCACGAGTTTGCACGCAACCGCGGAGCGGCGCTGGCTGCGGCGCGCGCGGGCGGCGCTGGTGGTGCTCGAGGTTGCGTTGGCGCTGGTGCTGCTGGCGGGCGCCGGATTGCTGCTGCTCAGCTTTGCGCGCTTGTCCGCCGTGAATCCCGGCTTCGAGCCTGGGCATGTGCTCACGGCACGGTTCGATCTGGCGGGACCACGATTTCAAAAGCGAGGTGCGACAGCACAGTTTTTCAAGCAGGTGCGCGAGCGCCTGGCAGCACTGCCGGCGGTTGAGCGCGCAGCCATTGGCAGCACGCTACCGGTGTGGGACCATGGCTTCATCGGCCTGGGCATCGAGCTCAAGGGCAAGCGCGGTCTTGCAAGCGGCTTTTCAATTCTTGGCAATGTGAGCCCGGGGTTCTTTCGCACGCTCGGCATCCCACTGCTGGCCGGGCGCGATTTCACCGGCGCGGACCGGGATGGCGCCCGGCGGGTTGTCATCGTCAACCAAGCCGCAGCGCAGGCGTATTGGCCGGGCAAAAACGCGGTGGGGCAGGAGTTGGGCTTGCCCGGCGATCCCGCACATCCGACGGAGTGGCTGCGCGTTGTGGGTCTGGTGGGCAACACCGCGCTCGATCTCGATCAGCCGCCGCAGCCACGCATATACGTGCCCATGGCGCAGAGTCCCGCGGTCGCGGCGTTTCTCGTCGTTCGCAGCAAGCTGGCGGAGCCGGCGCTGGTTCCGGCGATCCGGAGTGCGGTGGCACGCGTAGACGCCAACGAACCGATGAGCGACATCGCGACCATGCAGCAGCGTATGAATGACTCGATTGCGGCGCCGCATTTCCGCACGTTGCTGCTGGGACTGTTTGCGGCGCTGGCGCTGCTGCTGGCAGCGGCCGGCATTTTTGGCGCGATGGCGAACTGGGCCTCCCGGCGGACGGGCGAGATTGGCATCCGGATGGCGCTGGGCGCCGATCAGGCTGCGGTGCTGCGACTGGTGCTGCGGCAAGGCCTGCGGCTGCTGGCGCTGGGCATCGTGATCGGCCTTGGCGCCGCGCTGGCGCTGGGTCAGGTGCTGGAGCATTTTCTGTTTCAGGTTGCACCGCGCGATCCGGCGGTGCTGGCAACGGCAGCGGCCGTCATGGCGGCCGCCGGTGCGCTGGCCTGCTACACGCCCGCACGCCGGGCGGCGCGGCTGGATCCGCTGGTGGCGTTGCGAAGGGAGTAATCGATGCGTTTTATTCGCCGTTTGCGATTTTTGATTGGTCAGCGCGAACTGGCCGAGGAGATGCGCGTGCATCAGCAGATGCGGCGCGCCGATGGCCTCGGCGAGGGTGATTTCGGCAACGACCTGCTGCTGCGCGAGCGCAGCCGCGACGCCTGGGGCTGGCTGTGGCTCGCGGCGCTCGATCGCGACGTGCGCTACGCCCTGCGCATGTTCCGCCGCGCGCCCGGCTTTGCCATTGTCGCGGTGCTCTCGCTGGCTATCGGTATCGGCGCCTGTACCGCCGTCTACAGCCTGGTGGACGCGGTCTTCCTGCGCCCGCTGCCGGTCGCCCATCCCGAGCGGCTGTTCACCGTCTACTGGGCGGCCCATCGCTGGCGGCCCAACAGCTCAGACTCGACTGCAGGGTTTCAACTGCCGGATGGCCGCAAAGCAGATTCGACTTTTTCCTACCCCATGTGGCGGCAGTGGCAGCAGGATGCCCGCTCAGTGCTCACCCTGGCTGGCTTCCAGAACTTCAGCCGCCTTGACCTCGCCCAGCCCGGCGGCACGGCCGAGCGCGTCGAGGGCATGATGGTCAGCGGCAATTTCGATGCCGTCGTTGGTCTCAAACCTGCACTCGGCCGCGGCATCAACCCCAGCGACAACCGCGCAGGCGCACCGCTCGTGGCCGAGATCAGCTACGCCTACTGGCACGCGCGCCTCGACGGCCGCCGCGACGTGCTCGGCAAAACGCTGCTCGTCAATGGTCTGCCGGCGCAAATCGTCGGCGTGGCGCCGCGCGGGTTCGTGGGCCTGCTACCGGCTAACCAGCCTGCCGTCTACCTGCCCCTGCGGGCCTTGACTGCCGATCTGGGCGCGCGCCTCTGGGGATTTACCGCGAAGTTTTCCGATCCCACTGAGTTCTGCATCGAAATGGTCGGCCGCCTCCGCGCTGGCGTGACCCGCAATGAGGCCCAGGCCGCCCTGGCGGTCCCGTTTGCGCGCGCCCTCGCGACCATGCGCCAGCATCCTCGTGCCGGCTTTGACAAACCCGCGATCCTGGTTGCCAGCGCACGCAACGGCATTGACGCCAACTTTATTAACATTGAGCCGGTGTTCTGGATGCTCGGCGCGTTGGTGGCACTGGTGCTGCTTATCGCCCTGGCTACGCTGGCCAACCTGCTCATCGCCCGCACCGCAGCCCGCCGGAACGAGCTCTCGCTGCGCGCTGCCATTGGCGCCGGCCGCGCCGTGCTGGTGCGCCAAATGACGACCGAGTGCCTCGTGCTGGCGGTCCTGGGCGGGCTGGCCGCCATTCCCGTGGCGGTTTTACTCCAGCAATCGCTGCAGGCGACGAAACTTTCGGTGCTGCCGTTCCGGATGAACCTGAGCGCCTTGGCGGTCGCCGCCTTCCTCGCAATCGCCGCGGGCGTGGTGCTGGGCCTCACCGCCGCCTGGCGCGCCACCCGCCTGCCGGCCTCGGGTCTGCGAGAGTTGCACGCCTCACCCCTTAGCGGCCGACGCACCACCAGGATTCTGCTGGGCGCCGAAGTCGCCGTCTGCCTGCTCGTTCTGGCATGTGCCGGGCTCTTCCTGCGCACCGTACACAATCTGGAGGCGGTGAACACCGGCTTCGACGCCAGCGACCTGCTGCTGTTCACCGTGGCGCCCGGCCGCGACGGCTACAGCGGCGCGCGCCTCGGTGCATTTTACGCAACCTTGCAGGCGCGCTTGCAGGCCCTGCCCGGCGTCGAGTCCGCCAGCGCCATAAGAAAGCTCCTGGCCAACGGAGGCGCGAGTTCCACCACGGATTTCAGCGTGAGCCCGCAGTATTTCCGCCATGACCCCATCACCTACCGCGAGATGGTTGCCCCCGGGTTCCTGGCTACGTTCCGCATTCCGCTTGCCGCCGGCCGCGGCTTCACCGGCGCCGATAATGCTTCGGCCCCCAACGTGGCCATCATCAACCGCGCTCTGGCGGCACAGCGTTTCACCGGCAATCCCATCGGCCAGAAGGTCTACCGTCATCAAAAACACGCCCCGCCGCAGTCTTTCACCATCGTCGGCGTGGCCGGCAACACCAGCTACCGGAACATCAAGGAATCTCCTCTGCCTGTCCTTTTTGTTCCGCTCGCGCAGAACTTGCCGCGCGCCTCCGGGATGCACTTCGTCGTCCGCACCCGCGCCAGCGCAGCCGCTCTCATGCCGCGCATTCGCAGTCTCGTCGCCTCGCTCGACGTCAGCTTGCCGGTCACCGAAGTCGCAACACAAAAAGAAGTGATGGCGCAAACCTATCTGCCGCAACAGATGCTCGCCTACGCCTGCACCGGACTCGGGCTGCTCGTTCTGCTGCTCGCAGCCATCGGCCTGTATGGCCTGATGGCCTATGCGGTCGTGCGCCGCACGCGCGAAATCGGCATCCGGATGGCGCTCGGCGCCACCGGCGCCGGTGTGGCGCGCCTGCTCCTCGCCGATCTGCTGTTCGTGGTCGGCCTCGGCATCGCTGTCGGCATCGCGCTCACCCTCGCTGCGGGCCAACTGCTCGGCACCATGATGTTCCAGCTCAGCGCGCACGATCCGCTGACCCTCGTTGCGGCCAGCATCTTTCTGTTCGCCATTGCGGCGCTGGCCGCCGCCCTGCCCGCCCGCCGCGCTGCGCGCATTGACCCGGTCACCGCCTTGCGCCAGGATTAGAGCGAAAACAGCGTCGGTGTGGCAAGCTTCGGGCGGTTGCGTGCGGCTTTTCCTGGGGTCAAAGCCGCGGGCGGTACGGTCGGCGATGCTACAGCAGAGCTGTTTTTGCTCTAATGCACCGGCACCGGCTGCGCGCAGTGGGCGCAGCGGCGGGCTTCGCGGGGGATGTCGCTGAGACACTCCGGGCATTTTTTCGTGGTTGGCGGGACCACCGCCGCCGGGCCATGCAGGCGGCGCAGCATGGCATTCATGGGCGCGATCACGAAGAAGTAAACCGCAATCCCGATCAGCAGGAACGCGATGAACGCATTGATGAACAGGCCGTACTGAATGTTGCTGTGGTGCACCACGAAATGAAAGCGGGAGAAATCGGGCTTCCCGACAATCGCGGCAATGAACGGTGTGAGGATGTCTTTGGTGAGCGACGTGATAACGGCGCCAAAGGCGGCGCCGATGACCACGGCGACGGCCAAGTCCACCACGTTGCCCTTGAAGATGAACGCGCGGAATTCTTTCCACATGGGCTCTATGATGGCCTAAAATCCCGCTGCCTACGATGACGCCGAGGGGCTACGGCGGCGCGTACGCCCGGCAGGTGTTTCCTGTGGCGCTTGCACACGCAACTCGGCCGCCTGCACATCTTCGACCCCGTCTACGGCGGCAATGGCGCAGATCAGGCGCTCGCGCTGTTCCGCCTCGTGGACGTAGCCGTGCAGGTAGACGGTGTGGTCCACGGCGTTCAGGTTGATGTGCGGCAGAATTGCGGCGAATTCGCGTCCGATGGCGCTATGCACCTGGTCGGTCAGCGTATTGGCGTCCACGTAATGCTCGCGTCCACTCCACACCTCGCGGATTTCAGCCACGCCACCCTGGACGCGATTTTCGATATCCCGCCCGCGCTTGCGCATCCGGCGCACGCCGGTGCGATACCAATGGTCGAGCTTCTGCCGGGTTTGGTTGCGCACCCAATCGCCGCGGCGCGGGGCGGTAAGCCAGCCAATGGCCGTCCCGGCGGCCACACCGCCCATGAGCCACAGCCATCCACTTGCCCCGTGGCCCCTCCGCATTTTCCGCCCCATGCCGCTCATGAGGCGGTTGGATGCGTACGATTTACGGCCGGCTGCCAGCTAACGTCACGGTGCCCAGGTTGGCCTTCCTCAGTTGTTCGTTCAGCGCGACCAGATCGTGCGTCTTGAGCGAATTCCACTTGGCCAGCGCCGCTTCCGCCATCACCTTCGCCTTGGCAAAACCCTGCCGCACGGTTTCGTTGGGAGCATCGAACCCGTTGTGCGCGGAGCCGGCAAGCTGCCGCAGAATGCTGTTCAGCCCGGTCAGGCTGGCCGGTGCCGGCGTCGCATCGCCTTCGCCCGAGGAATCGGGATTGGATGGCTGGGCGGCAAACCCTTCGACGGCATGCGCCTTTTCGCTCAGCGCCGCAATCGAGGCCGCCAGCCCGCTATGGCTGCCCGCCGCGGGTTGCAGCCTCACCAGCTTGGCGTACAGTCTGCCGGCTTGGCGCCGCGCCGCCGAAACCCGGTTCTGCACTGCCTGGATTTCGCTCGCCAGTTGGTTCTGCGCCGCGATGGCCGCAGCTGAGTAATGAACGCCCGGTGCGGCCGTCACCGTCAGGGGTTGCGTGTAGGAATGCCCATCGGCCGTCAGCCGCACTGTGTAGGTCCCCGGCGCCGCCGCCGTCCCACCGCCGCCAAAGAACCGGGCCATGAATCCGCCCCGTCCGCCGCCGTTGCTGGCTCCCGGCTTTACTTCCCGCAGATCCCACTCCCAGGAATGCGAACCCGCTGCCGCACTCAGCGCCGGAGCTGGCTGCCGAAACTGCGGGACGATCGTAAGGCTATTGGGGTTCACATGGAACGTCCGCTGGCTGCTGCTGTAATGGCGCACCACCGTGCCGGCGCTGTTCAAAATGTCGAGCGATACCGGTCCGTTGCCGGCTTGCAGATAGTAGTGAATGGCCGCGCCCGCAGGTGGCGCCGCGGCCGAAACGATCAGCATCGGATCGAGACTTGAGGCCTTCGATTCCGGGTTGTCACCTTCATACGAGCGGCCATGCGCGGCAGTGATCTCCGCCGGCTCCGGCTTGTACAGCACCACCGCCGCGTCGTTCATCGCGGCCTTGACCTGCCGCAGTGGGCTGATGTCATCCAGCACCCAGAAGGCGCGTCCAAACGTCGCGATCACCATCGCCTTGCCGTGGAAGGCGAAGTCACGGATCTCCACCGGGGGCATGTTCAGCCGCAGCGATTGCCACTGGCTGCCGTTGTCGAAGGAGACGTATACGCCCAGGTTAGTGCCGCAGAACAGCAGGCCCTTGCGCACCGGATCGGCCGTGATCGACTCCAGATACTGATCCGATGGTATGCCGTTGACCACGTTCGTCCAGGTCTTGCCGCCATTGGTGGTGCGGTAAATATAGGGATGGTTGTCATTGAGCCGGTGCCGATCGACCGCCGCCCACGCTTCCTCCGGGTTCGAGTACGAGGCTGCCATCTTGATCACCTTGCTCCACGGCGTCAGCTCCGGCGGTGTGACATTGTGCCACGTCGCGCCGTCGTTGCGCGTCATTTGAACGTAGCCGTCATCGGTTCCCACCCAAATCTCATGCGCCAGCAGCGGCGAGGGGGCAATGGAATAAATGACGCCCCAGCGCGGCCCATCCACGCGTTGCGAGTAAATGGTGTCTTTCGCCGTGGCCGGATTCAGATTGGCCGGGACCCCCGGATCCGCACGGGTGAGATCGGGGCTGATCTTGCGCCATGAGGTGCCGCCGTCAATGGTTTCAAACAGATATTGGTTGGCAAAGAAGAGTTCGTGCTTGTCCGCCATCGAAAATGCCAGCGGCAGCGTCCAGGTCTTGCGGAAATTGACGCCAGGGTAGGCCAGCAGCGGCGAAACGTTGTGGCGCACCCCTGTGGAGGGAATACACTCGCTCACAGTCCCTCCGAAAAGCTCCTCCTTCGCCAGCGGATTGGCCGCGATTCCGCCGCTCTCCCCGGCCGCGCACTCACCTGCCCAGCCGGTCCCGAAGTTCGCGCGCGTGCCGTTTGGCCCGGAACTCGCCGCCGCGCCGCCGTTGTTGTTGCTGTCCTGCTGCGCCCCGTAGATCCAGTAG
>JBOGKK010000132.1:0-2453 GCA_050745425.1 Terriglobales bacterium | reverse complement strand
GTACTCCCTGCAGTGGAAGAGCGATGGCTACGGCGCTGACTCCTATCCCAACTACCGCGATCTGCGCGACCGCAACCGCAGCTTCACCAGCCTCGCGGCGTACAGCATTGATGAAACCGCGCTGGCGACCCCCGCCGGTACGCCCTCGAGTGTCTGGCTCTACGCGGTGAGTGGCAATTATTTTCAAACACTCGGGGTGCGCGCCTATTTCGGCCGCCTCCTTCGCCCCGCCGACGACCATGGCCCCAACAGTGCACCCCTGGTGGTCCTGTCGTATGGATTCTGGCGCAGTCGCTTCGCCGGCAATCGAGCTGTCGTGGGGCGCACCGTCGAGCTGAATCAGCACCCGTTTACCATCATCGGGGTGACGCCGCCCGGGTTCCGCGGCACGCTGGCGTTTTATTCGCCCACCATGTTCGTTCCGCTGGTGAATCAGCAGCAGATCGACGGCAATGATGCCTACTCCGTCCGCTCCGGGCGCACGGGTGTGTTCGAAATGCTGGGTCATCTGCGCCCCGGCGTCACCCCCGCGCGGGCCACCGCGGATGTCAACGCCATTGCCGCCGCGCTGGCGCAGTCTTACCCCAAAGCCGACGCCCACCTTGTCTACTCTCTCGGCAGGCCGGCGCTGGCCGGCGATTTTCTGGGTTCGCCGGTGCGCGCGTTTCTGGCGGCGTTGATGATGCTGGCAGCTTTAATCCTGCTGGCCGCGTGTGCCAACCTCGCCAGCCTGTTTGCCGCGCGCGCCGCCGACCGCGGCCGTGACATCGCGGTGCGCCTGGCGCTGGGAGCGCGGCGCGCCGCCGTGCTGCGTCAGTTGCTGAGCGAAGCCGTCGTCGTGGCGCTGGCGGGCGGAGCGCTGGGACTGTGTGGTGCGGTGGCGATCCTGCGCCAGTTGACCGCCTGGAAACCGTTTCCGCAATATGCCATCCACCTCGCGATCGCCCCCGATGGCTACGTCTACGCCTTCGCTGCCGTGCTCGCACTGGCGAGTGGACTGTTGTTTGGGGCCCTCGGCATTCGGCACGTGCTGCGCACGAATCCTTACGCCGTGATCAAGGCCGCCGCCGTGGCGCACGACGCCGGCCGGTCGCGCCTGCGCAGCGCCTTGCTCGCGGTGCAGATCGCGCTCTGTGCCCTGCTGGTCACCTCCGCCCTGGTCGCGGTGCGCGGGCTGGTGCGCTCGCTCAACGCCGATTTGGGCTTCAATCCGCAGGGCGCCCTGCTGGTCGACACCGACCTTGGGCTGTCCGGCTATAAAGGCAAGGCGATCGCTCCCATGCAGAAACGCATGCTGGCCGCCATGCGCGCCCTGCCGGGCGTCTCGGCCGTCGGGCTGATCGGCTCGCAGCCCCCGCTCTTGATGGGTTCCTGGGACGTCCGCAATATCTACCGCAGCCGCACCAGCGACCTGCGCTCGCAGAATGCCGCCGCCGAAGCCGTGTTCTACGCCATCTCGCCCGGTTATCTGGACGCGGCAGGCACGCCACTGCTCGCCGGCCGCCGCTTCCGCGCCAGCGACGATGCGGCCGCGCCGCCGGTGGCGCTGATCAACCGCTATTTCGCCCAAAAGGTTTTCGGCGGCAGCGCCGAGGCACTGGGACAGTACTGCAAGCTGAGCAGCGGAAAACGCCTCGAGGTGGTCGGCATCGTGCCGAACGGCAAATATATTCCCAATTTTTCGGTGCCGCTGCAGCCCGCACTGTTCATCCCCCTGAAACAATCGCAGGCGACCAACGCCTGGCTGGTCTTGCGCTCGCACCGCGATCCGGCGCAACTGGCCGCAGCGGTACGAGCACAGATGAAGACACTGGATCCCGGTCTGCCGGTTTTTGCTGAAACCTGGGAACAGGAAATGAACGGCGCCTACTTTGGCCCGCGCGTGGCCTCGGCAACGCTGGGCGTGCTGGGCCTGATCGGGGCCTTGCTGTCGCTCGTGGGCGTGTTCGGCATGGCCGCCTACGCCGTCAGCAAGCGCCGCCACGAACTCGGTATCCGCATGGCCCTCGGTGCTCGCCACAAAGAAGTACTGGGCTCGGCGCTTGGCCCAGCGCTGCGCTTGCTGGTCTGGGGATCGGCCGCCGGATTGCTGCTGGGCGTGGTGGCGTCACAGGTGTTGTCCGCCATCGTGTATGAAGCCACGCCGCGCGATCCCGTCGTACTCGGCGGCGCCGTTGCGGCCATGGCGCTGCTGGGCCTGCTTGCCACCTGGATCCCTGCCCGCCGTGCGCTCGCCATCGATCCCGCGCGGCTGCTGCGCGAAGATTAGAGCAAAAACAGCTCTGCTGTAGCATCGCCGACCGTACCGCCTGCGGCTTTGACCCCAGGAAAAGCCGCACGCAATCGCCCGAAGCTTGCTACACCGACGCTGTTTTTGCTCTAAGCCAGCGTACCGCGCAGCACCGTAACCGCCTGACCGGCGAGCTTCACCCGCTCACCGCGCACCCCCACCC
>JBOGKK010000131.1:0-12708 GCA_050745425.1 Terriglobales bacterium | reverse complement strand
TCCTCCACCCATCCCCAATTCGGCGAGCGCCGCCAGCTCATCGTGCAAGAGTTTTTTGTCACCTCCGGCGCGCTGCCGGATTCCTACCGGACTGCGGAGCTATCCCTATGAAAAAACTTGCCCTTTTCGCCGGCCTCACCCTGGCCATGACCCTCGCCCTCTTCGCCGCCGAGCTTCCCACCGTCGGCAGCATGGCCCCCAATTTCACCCTCTCCAACAACGACGGCCAGCAGGTGCAGCTCTCCGACTACCGCGGCAAGTGGGTGGTGCTGTATTTCTACCCGGCCGATTTCACCAGCGGCTGCACCATGGAGGCCCACAACTTCCAGGCGGACATGGCCAAGTTCGATGCCCTCCATGCCGTCATCCTGGGCGTGAGCGTGCAAGGCGTGGACTCGCACAAGAAGTTCTGCACCAAAGAAGGCCTCACCTTCCACCTGCTCGCCGATACCGACCACAAGGTCACCGCGATGTACGGCTCGCTGATGACCTACGGCAAGATGGGCGAGCTCGCCGCGCGCAATACCTTCCTGATTGACCCTTCCGGCAAAATCGTCAAGGTCTTCACCAAGGTCAACCCGCGCGTGCACAGCGCCGAAGTGCAAGACGCCTTGCAAGCCGCGCAAGCCATGCAGAATTAGGGCAAAGCCAGCCTGCGGTGGCCTGTCTCGTTGACTGGCGCGGGACAGGCGGCACTGGCCAGGAAAACGGTGGCGAGCCACCTACTTCCCTGCCCCCCCCCAATCGTGCTAGGGTTAGGCGCGTGGCTCCGCGCCTGCGGCGCGGGGAAGGAGATCGCGGATGGAAGCTTTGGGAATGATCGAAACCAAGGGCTTGGTGGGCTCCATCGAGGCTGCCGATGCCATGGTCAAGGCCGCCAACGTGGCCCTGCTGGGCAAGGAGTACATCGGCGCCGGCTACGTCACGGTCATGGTGCGTGGCGATGTGGGCGCGGTGAAGGCGGCGACGGATGCTGGCGCGGCGGCAGCGCGGCGCGTGGGCGAGCTGGTGAGCGTGCATGTGATTCCGCGGCCGCACAGTGAAGTCGAAAAGATTCTGCCGAACAAGGGCGTCGTCGCGGCCGACAGCAAAAAGTAGGCACCTGAGGCACGGTGGGAGACGCTTCCCAATCCGTCGCGGAAGCGCGTGAGCTGATCGAGCGCGCGCACGCGGCCTGGCAGACCTACCGCGAGTTTTCGCAGGCGCAGGTGGACGGCATCGTGGGCGCCATGGCAGCCGCGGCTACCGCCCATGCGGAACGGCTGGCGGAGCTGGCGGTGGCCGAGACCACGTACGGCAAGGTTGCCGATAAAATCCAGAAAAATCTGTTTGCCTCCGAGCGCGTGTATGGCGCTATCCGCGAGATGCGCACCGTCGGGCTGCTGCGCGAAGATCGGGCGCAGGGGATCATCGAGATGGGAGTTTCGATGGGGGTGGTGGCGGCCATTCTGCCCTGCACCAACCCGACCTCGACGGCGATCTACAAGATTCTGATTGCGGTCAAGGCGGGCAATGCGATCGTGTTGAGCCCGCATCCGGCGGCGATGCGCTGCATTTGCGAGACCGTGGGACTGATGCGCGCGGCGGCGATTGCGCAGGGGGCGCCGGCGGACTTGATTGGGTGTTTTTCGACGCCGACGCGCGAAGGCACGCAGGAGATGATGACGCACCGGCGCACGAAGGTGATTCTGGCCACCGGCGGCATGGGGATTGTGAAGGCGGCGTACAGCTCGGGCAAGCCGGCGTTTGGCGTGGGGCCGGGCAATGTGCCGGCGTTCGTGGATCGCTCGGCCGATGTCGCTGCCGCGGTCAAGAACGTGGTCACGGGCAAAAGCTTTGACTGGGGCACCATCTGCTCGTCGGAACAAGCGCTGGTGGCGGAGACGGCGCTGCGCGAGCCCATATTGGCGGAGCTGCAACGGCAGGGCGTTTACCTGATGGCGCCGGAGGAAGCCGACACGCTGGCGCGCACGCTGATTCACACCGAGACGTTCACCGTAAACCCAAAGTGCGTGGGACAGGCGCCGCAGAAACTGGCCGCCATGGCGGGCTTTGGCGAGCGCGTGGGCGGGGACATCCGGGTGCTGGCGGCGGAGCTGGCGGGGATGGGCAAACAGTATCCTCTGTCAGCAGAGAAGCTGTCGCCGGTGCTGGCGCTGTTTTTCATGCCCGACCGTGCGCGCGCGATGGAGCGCTGCCGCGACCTGCTGCACTTTGGCGGGCTGGGGCATACGTGCGTGATTCACGCGCAGGATGAAGCCGTGATTCGCGATTACGGAGCGCGCATGCCGGCCTACCGGGTGGTGGTGAACGCACCGGCGCCGCAGGGGTCGATCGGACTGATGACGAACCTGTTTCCGGCGATGACGCTGGGCTGCGGAGCGATCGGCGGCAACATCACGAGCGACAACATCGGGCCGCAGCACCTCATGAACATCAAGCGCATTGCCTGGAATACGAACGAGCGGAGGAGCGCCGCGGCGGTGCCCGCGACGACGGCCGGGGCGATGGCGGCGTCCACGTGTACGTGCCAGCATGCGAAGACGCCAGCAGCGGGAGACGAGATGCGGGCGGCGGTGGAGCGGATTTTGGCGGAGCGCGGGATTCGGCCGCAAGCAGACGCAAGTGCGCCGGCCGCGCACGCGCCCGTGGTGCCGGATACGGCGCCGGCATTCACGCCGCCGCCACTGCCGCCGAAACCGAAGGCAGTGGCCTTCGTGTGCGAGGCCGATGTTCGCGAGGCGCTCAAGCAGGGCAAGAAGATTGCCATTGGTCCGAAGACATTGCTGACGCCCTCGGCCCGGGATCTCGGACGTGAGCGCGACGCGTTCGAAACCGTCTCCTAGAACAGTTCCAGCGTTGGTGTATCCGGCTTCGGGAGCAGGGCGTGCGGCTTTTCTTGGGGAAAAGCCGCATTCGATCTGGTCCGACGGGCTACAGCGAAGCTGGAACTGCTCTAAGGCCGAACCTGCATCCCAATGGGCATGGATAAGCCACGCCCAATCTGCCCGAAGTGCCATTTAGCGGTCGAGGAGGGAGAGCCCTGGATCAGCCATCAGGGGAAAACCTATCATCGCCGTTGCGCGCCTGAACCGGAAATGGCCGGTGAGAAGGAAAAAGCCATCAGCGGGCGGCCGTTTCACAACATGTAGAACTCCATGCTGGACGAGCACGCCATCGCTGCCCTGCCGGAACTGGCCGCACCGGTGCTGACCGCCTATCTTGATACCGATCCGGCGAACCCGCGCAATCAAGGACGCAAGGGACCGGCGACGTGGATACGCTCGACGGCGCGCACGCTCAGCGCCGGCTGGAGTGCGGAGGACCGCGACGCCTGCATCGCACAGGCGCAGCGCGTGAGTGAATACCTGCTGGAGCGGCGCGGCGCCGGGTCGCGCGGGCTGGTGGTGTTTGCCGCGCCCGGAATTTGGCGTCTGCTGCCGCTGCAAGTGCGCGTGGAGGAAGAGATCTACTGGGGCACGCCGGCGCTGGGCCAACTGCTTTGGCTGCTCGACGAGCATCAGCCGTGCGGCGTCGTGGTCGTCAACCAGAGCGGGGCGCGCTTCTTCCGCTTCCGCATGGGCGAAATCGAAGAAGATCCAGCACGGCCGATGCAGCTCGACACCTCGCAATGGCGCAAACGGACGCTGGTGATGGGCGTGGGGGATGAGCAGGATTTGTTTGAGCGGCGCCTCGAGGCAAACTATCAGCGCTTTTACGAGGGCGTGGCGGCGGCGTGCCAACGCTGGAGCGAGAGCGCGCGCCTGGAGCCGGTGCTGCTACTGGGCGATACCAAAGCGGTGGAGCAAGTGCGGGCGGCGATGCCGGAGGCATTCGCGGCGCGCGTGCTGCGTGCGGACCGCAACGTCACGTACGAGCGTGCGAGCGAGGTTTTGGCGGCCGCAGAGCCGCTGATGGAGAGCTGGAAGCGGGAGCGCGAAAGCAAGGACGTGGCGCGGCTGCTGGAGCAACGCACGCGGCCCGACGTGGTGACCGGCTTTGAGGCGACGCTGCATGCGCTGCAGGAAGGCCGGGTGCGCGAGTTGGTTGCCGTGCGCAACCTGCGAGGACGGCTGCGGCCATGCCCGTCGTGCGGCTGGGTCGAGCGCGGCGGGCCGGAGCAGTGTCCGCAATGCGGGCACGAGCGCCCGCTGCAGTCGCCGCGGGCGGTGCTGCCAAAGTTGGCGCAGGCGCAGGGCGCGCGGGTCGAGGTGGTGGCGGGAGCCGCGGCAGAGGAGTTGGAGCACGGAGCCGAAGGGCTGGCGGCATGGCTGCGCGCGGCGTAATCGGTAAGCCACCAGCCTCAGGCAGCACGCTCGACCGACGGGAACAGTACGCGGATATCTTCCGGCAACTGCGCCTTTACTTCTTCCATCTGGCCGCGCGATACGAAATCGGTGAGCACGGAAAACAGCGCCGCCAGAAACTCGTACGCGGCGTCCGAGTCAAGCCCGAGCACGCGCGAGATTTCCACGCGCATGGCCTCCGAGGTGACGGCGCGGTCGGGGCCGTCGGCGCACGGAATCAGACGCGACTGCATGCGGGAGGGGAGTTGCGCCAGCGTATGCTGCGCCTCCTCGGGCGTGAGGCGATGGCAGAGCATGCACACGCCCAGCGTCAACCCGCGCTCGGCGCGGTCGGGGTCAAGCCCGCTGGCCTCGACCATAGCGCCGATCAGACGGTCTTGCACTTGCTGGGCGCGGGCTTGCGCCCGCATCCGCGAGCGCAGCCGCCGGCCGGCCACGACCGAGCGCGCTGGATATGCCCTTCCGGCGGGCTTGCCCGGCGCTTCGGCTTCCACGAGCTGCTCGTGCAACACGCCTTGCAGGGCCTCGAGCGGGGACTCGCCCGAGAGGACGAGATCGTCGAAGGTGAGGAGGCCGACCGGCTGCCCATGCTCAACCAGCGGCAGCCGCCGCACACCGTACTCACGCATGAGGCGCGCAGCATCGGCGATTTTGGAGCTGATGGGGCAGGTCAAGACACCCTCGGTCATGACATCGTTGAGGGGGGTGGCGGCGGGATCGCGTCCCTCGGCAACGACGGCCAGCGCGATGTCGCGATCGGTCAGGATGCCGGCGAGTTGCCCGCCCCTGGTGACAAGCACCGCGCCGATATGGTTATCAGCCATGGCGCGCGCCGCCTGATATACGGAGGAGCGCGCGGGTAGAATCACCAGCTTATCGCGCCGGAATTGTTCGAGCGGCATGATGTCCTCCTGCTACGCCGCATGTGCCCGCGGCACGGGGTCAAGGTAATCCTCATCCACATAGCACCAGGCCCAATCCTTACCGGCCTGATAAGCCCTCATGACCGGATGCTGGGTTTGGTGATAATGCGCGGTGGCGTGCTTGTTCTTCGAGCTGTCACAGCAGCCCACATGCCCGCAGACCATGCACATGCGGAGCTGCACCCAGGTATCGCCCGATTTCAGGCACTCGGCGCAGCCAGTCGGCGGCGCCGGTTGAACGTCGCGCACCTGATCGACATGAGTACAAGTTTCCATGTCCGCAGTCTAGCGGTAATCCCGAGCGGTTGCGCTCTGGCCGCGGAGGGACGGAAAGGCCGCATGGTAAACTGGGTCTGCCCATCACGGCGCACCACGCGCGCGCGTCCCCGTCGTCTAGCCCGGCCCAGGACACCGCCCTTTCACGGCGATAACACGGGTTCGAATCCCGTCGGGGACGCCAATAAAATAAAGAGCTTGCGCTGATGTTCGCTGGCTCTACGCCAACAACGGGGGGCCAGTACCTCGGACCAGTTCATCCACTTAAGACCTTGACCTGCCAGCGGTAGTTTTCGAAGTTGCGAAAGCCGAAGGCCTGGCGACTGATCAGTTCCATTTTGTTGTGGAAGCCTTCGGTGATGCCGTTGTTGCGGCTGAAGCGCCACATGCAGGCGATCTCCTCGGAACTGCCGCTCCAGCCCGCGGCGGAAATAGCGCTCGACCGTGGCCGCCGCGATCCCCTCCCGCCGCCTCAGCCGGCTGCGATTGATGCCGTCCAGAGCGCTGCCGCGATTGCCGCCCACAGCTGCGGCATGCCAGCTTCCACGCCTCGATCTCCAGGTAGCAGTGCCGCAGCCCCCAGTTCTCGTGGGCCCAACAGAATCTCGGATTCGGTCAAATTGTTCTCCCAAGACTGTTTTAATGCTGGTGGAGGACACAAAGCAGCGCATTCTGCAACTGCGCCTTGGGAGCGAGCGGCAGTGGGGCAGCATGGCGGTTGCTCAAACTCTCGCCCCCACTGCACCTCGGGTATTGAAATGGCGATGCGTTGAGAGGGCTCCACGGGATGGCCCAAGGTGATGATGCTCAGGTTCGGTCCGATCATCACATGCCCAGTGACGAATACACGCATCGTCGTCTCTCCTTCGCTTGACTTGGATGCGGCTGCGGTTGACCGGCGGCCGCCAGACTTCAACAAATTGCGAAGGGAGCGCTCCCCGCGCCGCTCCCCATCAACGGGAGGGCCGAGGGGCACAGCGCGGCGCCCGGCAACACGATCTCGGCCTCACCGCCTGCATGCGACGCCGGGATGTGGTCCTCCACCATGCGCACAAAGCCTCTTACTGCGCGTGACCATTGTCTTTTTTGCGCATTACCCAGGTGGTCATGGCGCGTTGGTTGTGGACGATGGTGGTTTTGAGCGGATCGACCAGTGCGCCCAGGCGGCTGGTCAGCGCGCCGAGCAGCGGCTCGTCCACCAAGTAGCGTTCGGTGCCATCGGGCAGCTTGCAGCGCCGTCCGGCGATGGGTTCGCACTGACGTTCGATCCCGATCGAGGATGCCAGACGGCAAAAGAAGAGCCCGCCCGGCTTCAGCACCCGCCACGATTCCTGCAGCATGGAGTCGAAGTGCGCGTCGTCGCGGGCAAAGTGCAGCACGGCGCTGCTGATGACGACGTCGGCGCAGGCATCGCCAAAGGACATGCGCTCCACCGCTTCGACGCGGAAGTTCGCCGCCGGCAGCGCCGGGGCGAGGGTGCGCGCGAGCTCTTGCACCTTCCCCACCGCCTCGCTATCGGCATCCGCGGCATAGACCTCGCAGCCCTCGCGCAGCAGGTGGACGAGGTTGCGTCCGCCGCCGCAACCGGCGTCCAGAATGCGCATGCCGGCCACGATGCGACCTTTTAAAAGCTGGTCGAACAGATAAATATCAATCCCACCAAACTGTTCCTGCAGCGAGCAAGTGGACACACTCAGACAATAGCATTGGAGAATTCCCGGTGCCGAGGCGGATTTTAATGGAACCTCGAGGGCCCGGAGCCCCAGCGCGGCCCCCCGCGTGCGGCCCCATGCTGGATGTAATCATTCAGGCTTGGGCGCGCCCGGCCGCGGCGGGCCGAAGCGGAAGCCACCACTGCCCTGGACGGCGCCGGGTTCATCGCCAAGTTCCATGGCGGCGATCAGACCGCCGCTCACAGTAAAGACGTGGAGAACCTCGCTGTCTGAGAGAACATTGCCGTGAAGATTCTTAACGAGCTGGCGCACACGGACGCGCACCTTGCCGTCATCGCCGGCGGTCATCGACAGCGGTTCGACATGGGGATCGAATTCGGCCCATTGCCGGGTCCAATAGGCGCGGATCGCTTGCTTGCCGACCACCTTGCCGCCTTCGGATGCTTTGGGCCAGCTCACGTCCTGGCTCATAAGCGCCAAGGCGGCATCGATGTCGCGCCGGTTGAATGCGGCGTAGGCCTGCGAGACGATGTGCAGCGCGTCTGGCATCAATTGGCGGCGATTTTGCGGGCCGAGGCGAGGGCGGCGTGGAGTTTGGCGGCGCCGGCATCGGCCTGCTGGATGTACATGGTGGCGACGCCGATCATGCCCTGGGTGGGCGCGACGAAGCCGGATTCGATGCGGCTGTTGATGCGGAAGAGCCAGGAGCGGAGATAGTCGGGGTAGACCAGACTGCCTTCACCGGACTGGATGTGGAGATCGACGAGGCTGTTGATGATGCTGGACAGATGGTCGATTTCCGGCTGCGCGGCGGGCGCGGCCGAGCTGCTGGCGCGCACGGCCTTTGCCAGGGCGGCGCGGGCGTCAATGGCCTGGTTCAGGGCCGTATCGAGGCGCGAGGCTGCCTCGTGGAGGCGCATCAGCAGGTCGAAGCGCTGCTGCAACTGCGCCTCGGTGATGTGGAGGTTGGGAGCGAGCGTGACGGTGAAGGGCTGGGTCTGGGTGAAGCTGCCTGCCGTGAGCTTGACATTGTAGGTGCCGGGAAGGACTTCGGGGCCGACGATGGGGCCGTTCTGCTGGGTGTAATGGTAAATGCCATTGACTTCGACGGCGTTGGGGTAGTGCATGTTCCATTGGAAGCGGTTCATGCCGGGATGGAGGCGGACGACACGGGTGCGGCGACCGAAGCGGCCCTCCTGCGGTTTGAGCGGGAGGGAATAGCTCTGAATGGTCTTGCCGTCCGAGGTTGAGAAGGTCAGCTTGACCGGGGTTTCGGCGTTGTAGTCAGCGGGGAGATGGAAGAAGACGGTGGTGCCCTGCGCCAGGCGCTGCGGGCCGCCGCGTCCGCCACCGAAGTAGCCGCCGCCGCTGGTGCCCAGCCAGGATTGCTGGGGCTTGAAGAGGTAAGCGGAGGAACCGGCGACGTGGGCCGAGCCGAGTTGCTCAAGGTACTGGAGATCGTCGAGGACCCAGAAGGCACGGCCGAAGGTGGCGAGCACCACCGCGTGCTGCTGCGGCTGGATCTCGATATCGTCGACACGGACGGCGGGGAGATTAAGCGCGAGGGGCTGCCAGCGGTCACCGCCATCGAGGCTGAAGTAGACGGTACGGCTGGTGGCGGCAAAGAAAAGGTTGGGATCGCTCGGATCCTGGCGAATGCTTTCGACGTATTCGTCGGCTGGGAGGCCGGTGGTGAGCGGCGTCCAGGTTTTGCCGTAATCGGTAGTCTTGTAAATGTAGGGATGGAAGTCATCCCAGTCGAAGCGGCTGGCCGAGAGGTAAGCGGTGCCGGGGGTGGTGAAGGAAGGCTCAATACAGGTAATGGTCGACCAGGTGGGAAGCTGCGGCGGGCGCACCGGGGTCCAGTGGGCGCCGTTATTCTGCGTGATGTAGACGAGGCCGTCGTCTGAGCCGGTCCAGATGGTGTGGGCCTGGAGTGGGGAGAAGGCAATCGAGGAAATGGTGTCAAACATTTCTTCGCCGGTGACGTCTTTGGTGATGGGGCCGCCGGAACGGAGCTGCTTGCTGCGATCGTTGCGGGTGAGATCGGGGCTGATTGCGTGCCAGCTCATGCCGTGATCGGTGGTGGCGAGCACGACTTGAGCGCCCATTAAGAATTCGCTGGGATTGTGAGGGTTGAACAGCGCGACGTGATGGTTCCAGCCGAAGCGGTACTTGATGTCTTTACCGCCATCGCCGAACTTGAAAGCGGGCCAGGCGCTGATGAGGGCGGACACGCCGGTGCGGCGGTTGCCGCGATACTCGTCGCTGTAATAGCCGGAGGCGTAGGTGATCCAGGGCTTGCCGGGCTGGGGCACGACCCAACTCATTTCGCCGCCGCGGACGTTCGTCCACACGGCCTTGGGCTGGCCGCTGGAACCTTCGACGGAGCTGCGATCCTGCTGGGCGCCGTAGATGTGGAAGGGGAACTGATCGTCCAGGTTGGCGTGGTAGAACTGGCCGGTGGGCTGGTTGTCTTCCGAGCTCCAGGTCTTGCCGCCGTCGCGGGTGACGGTAGCACCGCCGTCGTTGCCTTCGATGAAGATTTGGGTGTTATCGGGGTTCACCCAGAAGGCGTGATTGTCGCCGTGAGGCGGACGGAGGGTGATGAGCTTCTTACCGGCATCGTGAGAAATGTAGACGCCGACGTTGGGGAGATAGAGGGTGTTGGGGTCTTTGGGGTCGACGTAGACGCGTCCGTAATAGAAGGCACGCTGGGTGATGTCCTGGCTGAGGCTGATGAGCTTCCAGGTAGCGCCCGCGTCGGAGGAGCGGAAAAGGCCGCCGGCTTGTCCTTGATAGTCGGCCTGGATGAGGGCGTAGACGACACTGGGATCGCTGGGGGCAACGGCGATGCCGACTTTGCCAAAAATACCGGCGGGCAGGCCGGGGTGATGAGTGATGTTGGTCCAGGTCGAGCCGCCGTCGGTGGTCTTGTAGATGCCGCTGCCGCGGCCACCGCTGGAAAAGCCCCAGTGACGGCGCGTCATCTGCCACATGGCGGCATAGACGACCTGCGGGTTGGACGGATTCACGGCCATGGTGATGGCGCCGGTGTGGTCGTTGACGTAGAGGATTTTCTTCCAGGTCTGGCCGCCGTCGGTGGTCTTGAAGACGCCGCGCTGGGGGTTGGGACCGAAGAGATGGCCAAGAGCGGCGGCGTAGACGATGTCGGGGTTTTGCGGGTCAACCACGATCCAACTGATGATATGGGTTTGGCCGAGGCCAACGAATTGCCAGGTTTTGCCGCCATCGGTGGATTTGTACATGCCCGCGCCGGTGGTGACGGTATTGCGGGGAGCGGAGTCACCGGTGCCGACATACATGATGTTGGAGTTGGAGGGGGCGATGGCCATGGCGCCGATGCTGCCGACTTTGAAGTATTTGTCGGTGATGTTTTTCCAGGTCGAACCGTAGTTGGTGGTTTCCCAGACGCCGCCGCCGGCGGTGCCTTCGAAAAAGACATTGGGCCGGGAGGGGACGCCGGCGAGGGTGGTAACGCGTCCGCCGGTGTAGGGACCGACATTGCGCCAATGGAGAGCGGTGGCGAGACGGGCGGGCGAGACCGACTGGGCAGCCAGCGCGAGCGGCAGAGCGGCCAACAGAACGAGCGATAACGGCAGGAGGTATTTCGATTTGGTCATGGCGTGATTCCCTTCCCCGAGTGACAGCTTAGACCCTGCGCGAACGCTACGCAAGGGCGAGTGGCATACCATCAAAAGATGGTGCGCACGAGACTGAGCGGGTTCGGGCTGCTGAATGATCCGCGGCTGAACAAGGGCACCGCGTTCAGCGAACGCGAGCGCGATGCATTCGAGCTGCACGGGCTGCTGCCGCCGCACGTAGGTACGCTCGAGGAACAGATTGTGCGGCGGAAAAGAGCCTTTGACAGCCTGACCAC
Source organism: Terriglobales bacterium (assembly GCA_050745425.1). Lineage (GTDB taxonomy): Bacteria > Acidobacteriota > Terriglobia > Terriglobales > SCQP01 > SCQP01. The sequence goes on along the minus strand of JBOGKK010000131.1, from coordinate 1,628 downwards.
GGCGTTCGGGCGCTACAGCTTTCTCCGCGATCTGCAGGACATCAACGAGACGCTGTTCTACGCGCTGCTGATCCGCTACATCCGTACCCTGCTGCCGGTGGTGTACACGCCCACCGTGGGCGAGGGATGCCAGCGCTTCAGCGAGATCTGGCGGCGACCGCGCGGGCTGTTCCTGAGCTACCCGAATCAGCAGCGGATGGCGCACATTCTCGCGCACCCGCGCTACAACGAGGTGCAGTGCATCGTGGTCAGCGACGGCGAACGGATTCTCGGGCTGGGCGATCAGGGTGCGGGCGGGATGGGCATTCCCATTGGGAAAATGGCGCTGTATACGGCGCTGGGGGGCATTCACCCCAGGGCATGCCTGCCGGTACTGCTGGACGCGGGCACCGACAATGAGGAGCGGCTCGCCGATCCGCTGTACATTGGCTGGCGGCACCGGCGGGTGCGCGGAGCCGAGTACGACGATTTTGTGGAGAGCTTTGTGGCGGCCGTCGAGCGGCGCTGGCCGCATGTGCTGCTGCAATGGGAAGATTTTGCGGGCGCCAACGCCGGGCGCCTGTTAGCGCGCTACCGCGAGCGGCTGTGCACGTTCAATGACGACATACAAGGAACGGGCGCGGCGGCGCTGGCGACGGTGCTGTCGGCGGTGCGCATGGCGGGCAGCGAACTCAGACAGCAGCGCTTCGCGATCGTGGGTTTCGGATCGGCAGGCCTGGGCATAGCCGGCATGCTGCGCAGCGCACTGGTGGGAGAGGGACTGAGTGCGGCGGCGGCCGAGAGCCGCATTTTCGCCCTTGACCGCGCCGGACTGCTGGTGGAGGGCATGAGCGGCCTGCAGCCCGGACAGAGCGCATTCGCGCGCCGGCGCGAGGAGGTGAAGGGCTGGAAGACGGAAGCGGACGGCGGCATCGGGCTGGCCGAGGTGGCCGGCAAAGCGGGCATCACGGCGCTGATCGGCGTGGCGGGCCAGGCCGGAGTGTTCACCGAAAACGCGGTGCGCTGCGTGTCCGCCAATGCGGCACGTCCCATTCTGCTGCCGCTGTCGAACCCGACCTCACGCAGCGAAGCCACGCCGGAGGATCTGCTGCGCTGGAGCGGCGGCCGTGCGATTGTCGGAACCGGCAGCCCGTTTCCGCCGGCCGAATATGGCGGGCGCCGGATTCCCATTGACCAGACCAACAATGCCTACATCTTCCCCGGACTTGCGCTGGGCGCGGTGGCCGTGGCGGCGCGCCGCGTATCCGATGGCATGATCATGGCCGCGGCGCGAGCGCTGGCAGCCATTGCCGCCGCGGCTCCGTCCGCTGAAAGCAGCCTGCTGCCGCCGCTGGAGCAGGCACGCGCGCTGAGCCGCGAGGTTGGCGCTGCGGTTGCGCGCCAGGCAATTGCCGAAGGGTTGTCGGACCGGACCGAAGAGGGCGTGGACGGCGCCATCGCCAGCCAGCAGTGGGAGCCGGAGTATCTGAACTACGAGCGCGAGCCGCAGCCCGTGTAGAATGACGCGATGGCGATCACGGTTGCGGCTACAGCGGCGATGACGATGGATGCAGCGTGGGGGATGGTGCGGCCGCTAGAGCAAAAACAGCGTCGGTGTAGCAAGCTTCGGGCGATTGCGTGCGGCTTTT
>JBOGKK010000130.1:0-8678 GCA_050745425.1 Terriglobales bacterium | reverse complement strand
CGGGGCCCCGCGCGAGTCAATCGTAGGCATGCACGGCTTCGGCATCGCCGAGCGCATCCTCGCCGTTTCACAAGATCATCTGCGCGTCGAAGAAGGCTCGCTCTATCCCGCGCTGCACCGCATGGAGCAACGTGGCTGGATTGCCGCCGCCTGGGGCCTGACCGCCAACAAGCGCCACGCCCGCTACTACCGCCTGCGCCCCGCCGGACGCCGCGAGCTCGAGCGCCAGCGCAGCGATTGGCAGCAAACCGCCTCCGCCGTAGCCGCTTTCCTCGAGGCCTGAGCCCCTGAGCCATGACTGCGCTGCGCAAACTCATCGCCCCACTGATCTCCATGTTCCGCCGTCGCCGTCTCGATCGCGACATCGCCGACGAGCTTGCCAGCCACGTCGCTCTCCGTGCCGAAGCCAATCGCGCCGCCGGCATGGGCGCCGCCGCGGCTCTGCCCGCCGCCAATAATGTTCCGCTGCGCCATGCGCAAATGAAAGGCGCGGCCCGGCTTTGGGCAGGCCTTCGACCCACAGCGAGGCGTAGGGCGGATAGGCTTTGCCTGGCGGCGAGACTCTGCGATATAAGTAAGCACGGCGGCGACACGGTGCTGGCTGCTGGCCTGGCAATCCGGGGCTAAGTAGTACAGCGTTCCATCTGTAGTACACTGCCTGCATGAATAAGACCATCCAGGCTCGCTTGGACGCTGATGCCGAGGCCGCGCTCAGCGCCTTGGTCAAGCGCTTGGGCGTAAGCCCTTCGGAGGTCGTGCGCCGCGCCGTCAAGCACCTCGCCACCCAAACGGGCACGTCACCGCGGCGCAAAGTGATCGGACTGGGTCAGTTCGATTCCGGCGTGCCCGATCTCGGCTCCAATCCGCACCATTTGCGCGGCTTTGGGCGTGGGCATTGACGCCCGTACTGCTCGACACGGGTGTGATTGTTGCGCTTCTCGATCGCAGGGAGCGCCTTCATCACCGTTGCGTGTCGGCACTCAGCGGGCTTACCCGCACCTTGGCCACCTGTGAAGCCGTGATCGCCGAAAGCTGCTATTCACTGCGCGGGCTGCCGGGCGCACCCGAGGCTGTCCTCGGCAATGTCGAGAGCGGTGCATTCGCTTTGCCGTTTGCGATCTCTCACTCTGCGGCTGCCGTGCGCGCTCTCATGAAGAAATACCGGGACGTCCCCGCCGATTTTGCCGACGCCTGCCTCATCCAGCTCGCCGATGAACTCGACACCGGCGCCATTCTCACCCTTGATGCCGATTTCCGCCTCTATCGCTGGCGCCGTACCCGGCCATTCGAGCTGTTCATCGAACTCGATGGAGTGTAAATCCGTGCGCACGGACCCCTTAGGAGCTAGAGCTCCAAAAACCATGAACTATAAACTCTAACAATCCCGCAGCACCGCAGCCGCCGGCACTGCCGTGGCCCGTCGCGCCGGCAGGTAGCTGGCGAGCACGACCGCGATCAGCAGCAGCACGGGCGCGGCAGCGAAGGTCAGCGGGTCGAGCGGGCTGACGCCAAACAGCAGCGTCCGCAGCCCTTGCGCTACTCCCGCCCCGGCCACCCAGCCGATGCCGCACCCCAATACCGCCAGCACCATGCCCTGACGCACGAACATGCGCCGCACCGCGCCCCGGCTCGCGCCCAGCGCCATGCGGATGCCGACCTCGCACCGTCTCCGCGCCACCTCGTAAGCAACCACCCCGTAAATGCCGATCAGGCCCAGCACCAGCGCCATAAAGCCCGCCACCACCATCATGGCCATCGTGAACGACGGCACCGCCAGCGACCGGCCATAAATCTGCTGCAGCGTCGAGTAGGAGGCAATCGGCAGCTCCGGGTTCACCGCAGCCACGGCCTGGAGAATCCGCGCATGCAGCGCGGCGCTCCCAGCGCGGGGCGTGCGCACGACGAACGTGACCGCCCGTTGCGTCATCTGTGCATTCCCCCAAAGCCCGCCCAGGTAGGCGGGCCAGTACACCATCGTGGGTGCCGGTTTCTGCGCGCCCGCCACGTGAACGTTTTCGACCACCCCGATCACCTGGTACCAATTCCCCGGGCCGCTGGGGCTCACGCGCTGGCCCAGCGCCGCCGCCGCACTGCCGAAGAACTCATCCGCCAGGTTGCTCGAGAGCAGCACGTTGTGCCGCAGACCGTATAAGTCGGCCCAGGTGAAGTCGCGTCCGGCCAGCAGGCGCGTGCCCACTGTGCGCAAATATCCCGGCGAGATGAAAGTGAACCAGCGCGATGGAGGCGATGACCCGGCCGCAATGCCCTCGCCTTTCTTGACCATGATGTCCCAGTCGCCGCCGAAGCTCTGCATTGGCGCCTGGTCGGCAAAGCCCGCGTTTACGACGCCCGGAATAGCCTGTAGCCGGTCCACGATAGTGTTCTCCGTGCGCACCACGCTGGCGGGGACGGGCACCATCGCCCGCGGGACGTCGATGCGGAACGTCTGCACCCCCTCCGGCTGGCGGAAGCCCGGCTGCACCCGCGTCAGCGCGGCGTAGGAGCGCAGCAGCAACCCGGCGCTCAGCAGCAGCACCAGCGCCATCGCCACCTGCGCCACCGTCAGCGCGCTGCGCGTGCGCCGCCGCTGCCGGCTCCCGCTGGCGTTCCGCGATTCGCTGGCCAGCACCGGCGCCAGGGCATCAGTCTCCCGCTGCCATAGCGGTGCCAATCCGGCCGCCATCGCGGTTGCCGCTGCCAGCACCAACCCCACCACGATCACCCGCGGTCCGATCGCGATCTCCGCCAGCCGCGGTAGATGCGCCGGCCCCAGCGTGCGCAGCCACACCACCGCGCCTTGCGCCAGCGCCAATCCCGCCGCGAGCCCCGCCAGTGCGATCAGCCCGCTCTCCAGCAGCAAGGCCTGAGCCAGCCGCGCGCGCCCCGCGCCCAGGGCGGCGCGTACGGCGAGCTCATGCTGGCGCGCTTCGCCGCGCACCAGAAACAGGTTCACGACATTGCCAACTGCAATCAGCAGCAACAGCCCGATGGTTGCCATCACGGCCCAGAGCACGCCCGCAATGCCGCCCACCACCGCTTCTTTCAGCGGCAACAGCGCCGGCGTGATGTGCCAGGTCGCGTAAAAATGCGGATCGCACTTGGCGCAGTTGGTCCACGAGTCCATCCACACCGGCAACAGATGGGCAAGGTCTGCGTCGGCGGAACGTAGCGTGGCACCCGGCCGCAGCCGCGCCAGCCCGTTAAAACCAAATCCGGCGAGCTTCAGTCCCGTATGCGCGAACGCCAGCGGAACGATCAGGTCGGCCTGCTGATCCTCGATCCGGAACCCCGCCGGCATGACGCCTACGATGGCGCGCGCATGTCCGTCGACATCGAGTGTCTTGCCCACCGCCGACGCGCGCCCCTGAAAACGCCGCTGCCAATAGCCATAGCTGAGCATGACGGTGGGCGTGCGCTGCGGGTCGTGGTCGGCGCGCCCGAGCCAGCGCCCCAGCAGCGGCGGCACCGCCAATGCCTGCAGCACGCCGTCGCTGATGTCGACCGCCGTAACCCGTGCGGACCGCCCCCGCCCGGTCACGGTGTCCATGTCCGGCTCCCACACGCCCATGGCGCTGAAGCTGTGGTTGTGCTGTGCGTAGGTCAGGAACATCGACAGTGAAAGCCCCAGCCCGCCGCTCGCGTTGGCCACGCCGCCCGCTCCTGGCGCCAGTTGCCGCAACGCCACCAGACGCCCGGCCTGAGGATAAGGCAGCGGTTCGAGCAATACCGAGTTGACCGCAGTGAAGACGGCCATGGCTGCGCCCAGGCCCAGCGCCAGCGTGAGCACCGCGGCGGCGGCAAAGGCAGGCGCGCGCCGCAGGCTGCGCACGGCCTGACGTGTGTCGCGTGCGAGACGTTCGAGCGCGGCGAAGCTGCGCGCCTCCCGGTGCCGCTCGGCCGCGGCTTCGGTGCTCCCAAAGCTCAACTCCGCCGCCCGCCGCGCCGCTGCGGCATCCAGACCGCGCTCGATAAAGTCTTCTTCCGCCAGCTTCACGTGCGCCTCCAACTCGCGCGCCATTTCCGCCTCGGCCGCTCCCGGTCGCAGCCACGCACGTCCCCGCGCGCGCCACTGCCGCCAGGCACGCAGCAGCCTCATGCCCCCTCCTCAAGCAAACGCTCGACCAGCCCCGCCAACTCCCGCCAGCGCCGCGCCTCGGCCGCCAATTGCCGCGCGCCCGATCGGGTCAGCGCGTAGTACTTGGCGTCGCGGTTGCTCTCCGTCTTGCGCCACTCTCCGGCGATGTCGCCGCGCTGCTCCAGCCGCACCAGCGCCGGATACAGCGTGCCCTGATTCACCCGCAGCCGCTCGCCCGATACCTGCTGCAGCCGGTTGGCGATCGCATAGGCGTGTTGCGGCCCCATGCTCTGCAGGGTGCGCAGCACGATCAGGTCCAGCGTGCCCTGCAGCAGATCGATGCGCCGCGCGCCCGCTCCTCCCAGCCGCTCTTCACTTGCCATCCCAGTGGTCCTCCACCCACCAGCCTGCGCCCGCTCCACTAGGGTGTCAAGTAGTCTGCTGCGGCACACGGCCAGCCGAGCAAACACCAATCCAAACAGGCGATACTGATAGCGCGTGGCTCAAACCACCACAGCGCAACCCTTCCCGGCTCGCGGATCCGCAGCGCTGGCAGGCGCCGGCATCCTGCTCAGCCGCCTCTCCGGCCTGGTGCGCGAGCGCGTCTTCGCCTATTTCTTCGGCAACTCGGCCGCCGCCGATGCTTTCAAGGCCGCCTTTCGCATCCCCAACCTGCTGCAAAACCTCTTTGGCGAAGGCGTGCTCTCGGCCTCCTTCATCCCCGTTTACATCGGCCTGATGGCCAAAGGTGATGAAGAAGAAGCCCGCCGCGTCGCCGGCGGCATCCTCGCCATTCTTGCCCTCGGTACCGCCATTCTGGTTGCCATTGGTGTGGTGGCCGCGCCCTGGCTGATTGACCTGATCGCCGCCGGCTTCCGCGGCAGCACGCGGGCGCTGACCATCCGCCTGGTGCGCATTCTGTTTCCCGGCGCCGGGCTGCTGGTGATTTCCGCCTGGTGCCTGGGCGTGCTCAACAGCCACCGCAAATTCTTCCTTTCCTACGCCGCCCCGGTGATCTGGAATGGCGCCATCATCGCCGCCATGCTCGCTTTCGGATGGCGTTCGGATCGTTTCGATCTCGCCGAGTGGACCGCCCTCGGCGCCGTCATCGGCAGCGCCCTGCAAGTAGCAGTGCAGTGGCCGACGGTCCACAAGATTCTCGGCCATTTGAAGCTCTCGCTCAACCATCGCGCCCAGCACATCCGCGAGATCATCCGCAACGCCGCGCCCGTGTTTGCCGGCCGCGGCGTCATCCAGATCAGCGCTTACGTGGATGCCTGGCTGGCAAGCTGGCTCCCCACCGGCGCCATGGCCACGCTCGCCTACTCGCAAACGCTCTACCTGTTGCCCATCAGCCTGTTCGGCATGTCGGTGTCCGCGGTCGAGCTGCCCGCCATGTCCGGCGTGGTCGCCGGTGAGGATGCCCATGCCATCCTGCGCCAGCACCTCGGGGCCGGCCTGCGCCAGATTGCTTTCTTCGTGCTCCCCTCCGCCGTCGCCTTTCTGGTGCTCGGCGATGTCATCGTCGCCGCCATTTACAAAACCGGTGCCTTCGGCCGCGGCGATGTCCTCTACGTCTGGGGCACGCTCGCCGGCGCCAGTATCGGCCTCCTCGCCTCCGCCCTCGGACGCCTCTATTCGTCCACTTACTACGCCATGCGCGACACGCGCAGCCCGCTCAACTACGCCATGGTGCGCGTCAGTCTGACCACGGTGCTGGGCGTGATCGCTGCCTTTTATCTGCCCGGCTGGCTCGGCATCAACTCCAAGTGGGGCGTCGCCGGCCTCACCCTTGCCGCCGGCATTGCCGCCTGGGTCGAGATGACCTTGTTGCGCCGTGGCCTGCGCCGCCGCATCGAGGCCCCGCGCCTGTCCCGTCTCTTCCTGCTGAAAATCGCCGTCGCGGCCTGCGCTGCCGCCCTGGCCGGCCGCCTCCTGCTCGCACGCTTGCCCGGCTGGGGCACCTGGTCCACCGCGATACTGGTGCTCGGCCTCTACGGCGCCGTCTACCTCGGAGCCGCCTGGACCATGCGCGTCCCCGAGCTCCACTCGCTGCGCCGCCTGCTGCGCTCTAGATAACGGTCAGGTGCACGGTTATCGTCGTCGCCGGTTGCCCGGTCGTACTGCCGCTGATGGTAATCGTGTAAATGCCCGCCGGGGTCACGTCTCGTTTTACCGGCGGAGGCCCCGATCCCCCGCCGCACGCCGCCGTCAGCAGCAGTAGCGCGCTCAGCGCCGCCATGCCGGCCCAGGCGGCGAACTGCCGCCGCCGCCACGCGACGGAGATGGCAATGAGCCCGAGCGCGCACAGCAGCAAAAGACCATAGTCTTCTGTCCTGTTCCCGGGCCACTCCCACGCCGCCACCGCCCCCGCTTGCGTCCCCGTCGTCTGTATTGATAGCGCCATGCTCGCCGCCTGCGTGCCGTCGAGCGTAGCCGGCTTCGACGAGCATGTCGCCCCCGCTGGCAGTCCTGAACAGCTCAGGCTCACTGTCCCCGTGAAGCCGCCGAAGGGTGTGGCTGTGATCGTGATCGTAGCTGTTTGCCCGGCGCTGACGGTTGCCGCAGACCCTCCCGCGAGCGTATACCCAGGGATCGTCACCGGATTCGACGTGCTCTTGGTGAAGCCCGTCTCCCCCGCATACTGCACCGTAATCGTACCCGGCGCACGCAGGTTTGCGGGTAGGGCAAACGTACCGGTGGCTGCCAGGAACCCGGTGTTCGCATTCGCCGTGGGTGCGCCTAGACTCACCGTGCCCATCGCCGTAGTGCCATCGAAGATCTGCGGCGCGGCCGCGGGAAATGCGTTTTGGGACTGCGTGCTGAGCGCGACCTCGATGTGGCCCGCTCCGCCCTGACTGATGGTGATCCCGGTGGGGCTGGGTAGCACCGTAAGCATGGGAGCGGTCGTCGTACCCGCCGCGTTGTAGCTGTTGTCGCCCGCATACTGCGCCGTGAACTGATACGTGCCCGGCGCCGCCGTAAACGGGTCGGTCACCACCGCCAGCCCGGTCGGATCCAGTGTCGTCGCCCCAAACGCCGTCACTGCTGACGAACCGCTGGAATAATTGCTGGTCACCGTGCCCGTCGCCGTCGCCGCTCCCGCCGGTCCGCTCACCGTCACCTGCGTTTGTAGCGAATCGCCGAAGTAAAATGGTTGCGGCGCGGAGAAGGCAAGCTGCAGCGTGACCGTGGGCGTAGCTTTCGCTACCGTAATGCTGGCCGCCGACGACGTGCTGGGACCATAGTTGGCGTCGCCCTCGTAGTCCGCCACCACGTTATACGTTCCGCCCGGCAGCGCGACGGTGCTGACGTTGCCCGTTGTTCCGCCCGCGCCCAGCGTGTAGCTCTGCACCAGCGCCTCGCTGCCATCGCTCCCCTGCGCCATGAGGTCAACCGTGCCCGTAGGCGAAGCCGCCGTACCGCCGCTGGCCGCCGGCGCCACCGTAATGCTGAGCGCTGTGCTCTGGCCCACCGTCTCGCTCGCCGGCACGCTCAGCGTAGTTTGGCTCACCGGAAACGTGATGCTGCTCCAGCCGTTGACCAGATTCGCCGCGTTCACCGAGCCCAGGCCCGTGGCTAAGTCGTAGCCCGCGGCAGCGTTGTACCCCAGCTTGCCGCTTGCCGAGCAGTGGCCCACGTTGACCGGGGTGCAGAGTACGTCGTTGCTGCCCGTCGTAATGTCGTTGAAGATGCAACTCGCCGCCGGAGGTCCCCCCGACGCGCACGCCGCCAGTGCCGTCGATGAAGCCGGATACAGACGATACAGCACCGGGTTGATCAGCCCCAGCCCCTTGACGTTGGCGGTTTTCTGGTCGACCAGCGCCATCATGCCCGCAAACGACGGCGTGGCTAGCGACGTGCCCCCGACCACGTTGAACTTGAAGCTGCCGCCCGAGTTTACCGCGCAGGCGCCGTTGATGCAGATCACGTAACCGTCGTGCCCGCCCGCAGCCGCCAGACTCACATCCGGCACCAGCCGCGCCGAGTTGTTCGATGGAATCCCGTCGGCTATTTGCCAGTACGGGTTCGTATAGATCGTGCTGGCGCCGCCCCCGCCGGCGTTGAGCCCGCCGCCGCCCGTGTCCCCACCCGATTCATCCCAGGGCTGCTCCGGGATATAACCGGTGGCCGAAGAGTAGTCACCGCGCGCTGTGCCCCAGTAACCCGCCTGCGTTCCTTCGTTGAGTTCCGTCCCCCCCACGGCCGTGTCATAGGGTGTGGACGCCATGCCGTTGACCGCCGCCCCGGATGTGGCCACCGAGGCGGTCGGATCGTCGCATGCGGCTCCCCCGCTATCCCCCGCGCTGACCAACACCGTGATGCCTTCCGCCGCCGCCTGTTGCCACATGTTATTCACAAACGCGTTGCCCGAGCTCGACAGTCCGGCTTCGCACGCGCTGTAGCTCACGTTGAGGATGGGCGCCACATTGTGATCCACGCTGTACAGCGCCGCCAGCAGCACGCCGTCGGTGGTGTCCGAACTCGCCGCCACCACCAGCTTGAGCATCGCGTCGGGCGCTGCCGCCCCGGCCCATTCCGCGTCCGCCGTGGCTTCGATCTGGTCGCCGTTGGTGGCGATGCCAGGGTCCGTCGCCGTCGC
>JBOGKK010000129.1:0-4805 GCA_050745425.1 Terriglobales bacterium | reverse complement strand
GTATATGTGTCTTCGCGTAGAACCCTGAGGTGGGATAAATTGGATCGCCCTCACGGAAAATGCCGCGTACCGTATCGTAGTGCGAATCGGTGATCCTGAAGAGGTATTCGATGACCGCGCAATCGAGGCTTCGCCTCAGGCAGTCCGATCCGCCGGCGTTGCAAGGCATAGGCGTGCCCGCCTGCCGCGATGCGCGAGTGAGCTCCTGGTATGCCGTCCGCACCGCCTTGATGCCGGCAGCCGAAAACAGATCAAGGCACTCGCCAGGCTCGATCACCGCTCCCACAGCGCAAGGCCGTGCCAACCCGTGCTGCTTCGCCCACTGCAGACCGCGTTCGGGGTTTGCCTCCCAGAAGTAGATGCCATGACCAAGCCAATCATAGTCATTCGCGCTGGCATGAAACGCCTTGCCGCCGAGCAGAGCATTCCTCGTCTTCGCGCTGCAGCCGTGGTATCCGAGAACAAAGCTAGAGATCAGCCGCAACTATTTCGACTTGTTCCGCCTGGCAGGAGGGCGGTAGGGGGCGGCAAGCTTCCCCTGCGCATTGACAATGCCGGCCTCCTGAAGTGATTGCAGGCAGGACTCGCGTGTGGTGTGGGTCTTACGGAACTCCAGCATCCGGTCCTTCATGCGTTTCAGTTCAAGTTCGCTCATAGCTCGCCTCTGTGAAGTATACCGCCGATCCGGTCGGGCGCGATCGATGCTCAAGGCGCGCTGCGCCCTTGGGCTGGGCATTCGGTTCCGGGTGCGCTAGCCTAAAGAATATGAAAGCGATTGCCATTACGCCCGGAACCGCGGGTGCGCGCCTGACGACGCGCCCGGAACCCGTCATTGCATCCCCCGACCAGGTGAAGCTGAAAGTCGTGCGCGTCGGCGTCTGTGGCACCGACCGCGAAGAGGTCACCGGCGGGCGCGCCCTGGCGCCCAGTGGGCAGACGGAGCTGGTGATCGGGCATGAAATGATGGGCAAGGTGGTCGAAGCCGGCAATAAGGTCACTCGCGTCAAGGTGGGTGACTACGCCGTGTTCTCGGTGCGCCGCGGCTGCGGCGAGTGCGCCAACTGCAACATGTTGCGCAACGATATGTGCCAGACGGGCCGCTACCGCGAACGCGGTATTCACGGCGAGGATGGCTACCAGACCGAATTCGTCGTTGACAGCGAAACCTGGATCACGCCCGTCGCGCCCGAGCTCGAAGCTACAGCCGTGTTGCTCGAACCGCTCTCCATCGTCGAAAAGGCGATCGATGAAGCCATTCGCCTGCAGCGGCAACGCGACCCGCAAGCTCAGGTCACTCCGGCGTGGATCACCGGCCGCCCCTGCCTCGTTGCCGGGCTGGGTCCGGTGGGCCTGCTGGCGGCGATGGTGCTGCGCCTGCGCGGCGCCGAGGTCTACGGCCTCGATATCGTTGATGCCGCCAGCGCGCGCCCGCAATGGCTGAACACCATTGGCGGTCATTATCTGCAAGGACCGTCGGTGAAGTATCCGGTGTCGATGACGCTGGTGCTCGATGCCAGTGGCTTTGCCGCCCTCGAGTTCAGTCTTCTGGAGGCGCTCGCCCCCAATGGTATTTACGCCCTCACCGGCATTCCCGGCGGCAACAAACCGCTCGAGCTGAAATCCGGCGCCGGGCTACTGCGCCAGATCGTTCTCAGCAATCAGGCCATGTTTGGCAGCGTCAACGCCGCCCGCGGCCATTTCCAGATGGCTGCCAACGACCTGCTCGCCGCCCGCCAGACCTGGGGCAAGCACGTCGAGGGCCTCATTACCCACCATCTCACCCCCGAACAGTTCGTTGCGACCAACGGCGCCCTTCAGCCGGGTGTCATCAAAGCCGTCGTCGAGTGGGCGCAACGCAACTAACCACCAGCCACCAGCAACTAAAAGCGCATGGGACCGCGCCTGCGCCGGCCGAGCGTCGAAGTGTTTCATATTCCGACCGACCGGCCCGAGTCGGATGGAACTCTCGCCTGGAATGCCACCGGGGTGGTCGTCGTTGCCATTGAGGCGGGGCATGCGAAAGGCGTGGGATATACCTACGGCTCACCTGCCGTGGCCGCTCTGGTTCATGGCAAGCTGGCGCAGGAAGTCGAAGGCCGCGATGCCATGGACGTTCCCGCTTGCTGGACGGCGATGCGGCACGCCATCCGCAACCTCGGGCGGCCCGGAATCTGTTCGATGGCGATCGCCGCCGTCGATCTGGCGCTTTGGGACCTCAAGGCCAAGCTACTCAAGCTGCCCTTGGCAAAGCTGCTCGGCATGGTGCGCGACCACGTGCCGATTTACGGCAGCGGGGGGTTTACTTCCTACTCGATTGCCGAGTTGCAGAAGCAGTTGGGTGGATGGGCGCAGCAGGGCATGGCCGCGGTCAAGATGAAAATCGGCCGCGAGCCCGAGCATGATCGGGAACGGGTGCGCGCGGCGCGCGCCGCCATCGGGCCCGGCACGGCACTCTACGTGGATGCCAACGGCGCCTACTCGCGCAAGCAGGCGCTGCAGTTTGCCGAGCTGTTTGCGGATGAGGGTGTGACCTGGTTTGAAGAGCCGGTCTCGAGCGACGACCTCGAGGGCTTGCATCTGTTGCGGCAACGAGCACCCGCGGGCATGGACATTGCCGCCGGCGAGTACGGCTACGATCTGTCCTATTTCCGGCGCATGCTGGCGGCTGGCGCCGTCGATGTGCAACAAGCCGACATTACCCGTTGCGCGGGGCTAAGCGAGTTCGTGCGCGTGGATGCACTCTGCGCGGGATTCCAGACTCCTCTTTCGGCGCACACCGCGCCAGCCGCACATCTGCATCCCTGCTGTGGGTTGGAGAGAGTGCGAAACATCGAATATTTCCACGATCACGCGCGCATCGAGGCCATGCTGTTTGACGGCGCGCCGCAGCCGCGCCAGGGCGGGCTCTGGCCTGATCTGTCGCGCCCAGGGCTCGGCATTGAGCTGAAGGTGCGCGAAGCACGGCGGTTCGCTGCCTAGAAGGGAGCCGATATGGCCACGCAACTCGCTGATCTGGAGCACGCGCTGGTGGCTGAGGCTCACGCCGGGCGGCTGCAGCGCTCGCTGGCGCTGGTGGCGGGCCTGACCGGCGGCATGAGCGGTCTTGAAGTCGGCTACATGCACTATCGGGCCGGCTACGGCAACCGTATCATGTGGACGCCGGTGGTCATGACCCAGGCGCTCGCCGCCGCTGGCATTGCCGCCGCCATGCGTCCGCGGCTGGCGCGGACGTTGCTCCCGGCCGTATCGGCCCTCACGCTTGCCGACTGCGGAGCGGGATGGTTCTTTCACATCCGCGGCATTTCCCGTAAGCCGGGCGGCTGGCGGCTCGTGATCCCCAACCTTGCGATGGGTCCGCCGCTGTTTGCACCCTTGCTGCTGGGTATTTCCGCCTATCTTGGCGTTCTCGCTGCCCGCATGCAGCCCGAGTTCAGCGCCACGCAGATCGCGCCCGAGTTGCGCGCCACCCTCCACGATCACCTCGCTGCCGCTACCGGCATCGCGACTCTGTGCAGCGGCGGCGAAGCGCTGTACTCGCACTATAAAAACAACTTCCGCTACGCCGCCCAGTGGACGCCGATTGCGCTGGCGCCGGCGCTGGCCGCGGCCGCCTTCCGCGACTGCCGCCCGCGCTGGCTGTTGCCGGTGCTGTCGCTGGCCGCCATGGCGGATGGCGCCGCCGGCTTTTTTTACCACACTCGCGGTGTCCTGCGCCGCTCCGGCGGATCGAAACACCTCATCTACAACATCATCTACGGCCCGCCCGTCCTGGCGCCGTTGCTGTTTGCCGCCTGCGGCTTCTTCGGCCTGCTGGCCACGGCGCTGAGGAAGAAGCCATGAAGCAGACCATTGGCTACTACCCCGGTTACTCGACCCTCGCCCAGCAGTCTTTCTGGGACGAGGCGACGCGTTCCGTCGTCAGCAAGCGCCTTGATCCGCCGCCGCCGCTGCGCTTCTTCGGCCCCGGCGAAGGCGAGCGCATGCAGGCGGTGTGTAATCGCATCCTGCCTCAGGATGACCGCCGGCACGACCGCCGCATCCCCATCGTGCCGGAGATCGACAAACGCCTCTACGAGCGCAGCGGCCCCGGCTATCGCTTCGCCGATATGCCGCCGGATGGCGAGGCGTATCACATGGGCCTGCGGGCCATCGATGAAATTGCTCACCACCTGTTTCAGCACGAATTTCTGCGCCTCGGCAACCTCGAGCGCGATCGCGTGCTCTTCACCCTGCACGATGAAAGCCCACCGGCAGCCGTGGCGATCTTTCAGCGCATGTCGGTGCGGCACTTCTGGTTGATGCTGGTCAATGACGTCGTCCAGGTCTACTACGCTCATCCCTGGGCCTGGGATGAAATCGGCTTCGGCGGCCCCGCTTATCCGCGCGGCTACATGCGCCTCGAACGCGGTGAACCCGAGCCCTGGGAAAAGCCCGAACGCCGCTACGCATGGACCGCGCCGTCTGATTCTCTCTCGGGCGAGTTCCGGAAGCTGCCGGGGAGCCATCTGTGAGCGCTCATCGCCTGGGGCCAATGCAGAGCGTCAACGTGCCGATGCGGCGCTACGGCGACAACGAGGAAGTCGACTATTGCATCATCGGCGTGGGTTCGGCCGGCGGCGTGCTCCTCCAGCGCCTGGCGCGCGCTGGCTTCCGGGTCGTAGGGCTCGAAGCCGGCCCTTTCTGGGATACCGAACGCGACTGGGTGAGCGACGAAGCCGGCTCGCACAAGCTTTACTGGACCGATCTCCGCATTACCGGCGGCTCCGACCCCATCGCTCTCGGGGAAAACAACCGCGGCCGCGGGG
>JBOGKK010000128.1:0-8084 GCA_050745425.1 Terriglobales bacterium | reverse complement strand
GGGGGCCCCTGGAGCCCCAGCCCGGCCCCCGCGTGACGTGCTACTTTGGCAGAGTGCAGCGCCGTCAAATTCCATCGGTCGATGAGCTGCTGCGGCGAGCGTCGCTGACCGAGACGTGGGCGGCGATCGGTCCGGCCGGAGCGCGGCGGGTGGTTGCGCAATGTCTCGAGGCGCTGCGCGCAGAACCGAGCGATGCAGCACTGGCCCGGCTTGAAGCCGATCTGCACGCGGCCGCGGCACGGCGCCTGCGGCCTTCGCTGCGGCGGGTAATCAACGCCACCGGCGTCGTGCTGCACACCAATCTGGGGCGGGCGCCCATGGCAGCGGCAGCGGCGGCACGCATGGCCGAAATTGCCAGCGGCTACTCGAATCTGGAACTTGATCTGACCAGCGGGCGGCG
Source organism: Terriglobales bacterium (assembly GCA_050745425.1). Classification (GTDB taxonomy): domain Bacteria; phylum Acidobacteriota; class Terriglobia; order Terriglobales; family SCQP01; genus SCQP01. The sequence goes on along the minus strand of JBOGKK010000128.1, from coordinate 7,684 downwards.
CGCGCGACGCGACCGGCACGTGGGGGCATGGCTGGAAGAATTGACCGGCGCGCCGGCCACGATCGTCGTCAACAACAACGCCGCGGCGGTGCTGCTGGCGGTCAACACGCTGGCCGCGCCCGGCGCCGGCGCGCCGTGGCGGGGCGAGGTAGTGATCTCGCGCGGCGAACTGGTGGAAATCGGGGAGAGCTTCCGCATAGCCGATATCATTGTGCGCAGCGGCGCCAGGCTGGTGGAAGTGGGGGCGACCAACCGCACACGGCTTGCGGATTACGAACGGGCGCTTTCGCCGCGCACGCGGATGATTCTGCGCGTGCATCGATCCAATTTTTCCATGCACGGATTTGTCGCACAGCCGCCGGTGGGGGAGCTGGCGGGGTTGGCGAAACGCAAACGTATTCCGCTGATCGAGGACCTCGGCAGCGGAGAGCTGGGCCAGGTGCGCGAGCGCCTGCATGCGGGGGTGAGCCTGGTCACCTACAGCGGGGACAAGCTGCTGGGCGGCCCGCAATCCGGACTGCTCAGCGGCGCTGGCGCGCTGGTGGAAAAAATGCGGACGAATCCGCTGTTCCGGGCGCTGCGCGTGAGCCGCACCGTGTATGCGGCGCTGGAAACCACGCTCGCGATCCATGCCCGCCAGGCCTTCGCGGAGTTGCCGGTGATGGTGGCGGCGGCGGCAGCGGGTCTGGAGCAGCGCACGCGCCGCCTCCACGCGCAACTACCGGGCACGCTGCACGCCACCGTGGAGCCGGGCCAAGCGGTCGTGGGCGGCGGAGCGCGACCAGGGGAAACGCTGCCCACGTGGCTGATCGCACTACCGCAGGGGCTGGCGGCGGCGCTGCGCGCGGGCGATCCGCCGGTGGTCGCTCGCGTGGAGCGCAAGCGCTGCCTGGTGGATTTACGGACGGTGATGCCGGAGGAAGAAGCGGGATTGGTGGCAGCGATTGCGGCCGCTTACGGGAGCCGCACGACGCCGGTGAAGGTGCCATTCTGAATCACCGGGAGGCGCTGCACGCACGCGGCCCGGATGGCGGTATAAGCCTGTTCCACATCCATATCCGGCGCCAGCAGCGCCGGCGGGCTGGTCATGACTTCGCGGCACATCACTTGGGAGGGCCGCTTGTCGAAGCTGCCCAGAAACACCGCGGCATCGTAGGCGGTCACCCAGCCCAGCCACTGACGGCTGGCACCGGTCGCGACCACCGCGACCCAGTCCATGCGTTCCTCGCCCATGATTTCGAGCGCATCGAGCAGACGCTGATGCGGAACGCAGCAATGAGGCTCGGATTGCATGCAGTCGGCAGCAGTCATATGGCAACATAATTGTAGAGCCTATGCGGAAAACTTTCACGCTCGCCGTTCTCCTGATGCTGCCGTTGGCACTGGCCGGGCAACAACCCCAGACGGTGCCGGCAATCCCTGCCAGCACCACCAACAACACCGCGCTTACGGGCGGCATTATGGAACGGCTGATCTCCGATCCGGTACTGAAGAACACCACCATCACCATCGCCATTACCGATAACGGCACGGTGACGTTGAACGGAGACGTGACGCGGCAGGCGCTGGCCGATCGTGCCGCGGCGGTGGTGAAGTCCGTAGCGGGCGTACATAGTGTGCAGAACATGATTCTGGTGAGCCAGGACCCGTTTGCACCGCCCAAGCCGCCGCTGCCGTCACCCATGCCGCCCATCAACAGCGCGGCGCCGGCGCCCATGGCCAGCAACTCGACGCAGGCGCGGCTGGCCAAGGCACTGGCGGCAGTGGCGGGTCTGGTGCGCGTGGGCACCCGCACCTATGACAACGAAGTGCTATTGTTCGGGACGGTCGAGACGGAGAAGGCCAAGAAACAAGCCACGCAGATTGCGCAGGAAGTCGCACCCAAAATGCCGATCAAGAACAGCATCTGGGTGGTTGCGCATCCGCTGTCGCCGCCTCCGATGATTCCGCAATAAAGCAGGGCATTTGTTGGCGCGGGCCCCAGCGCGGCTTTGCCGCGCGCCCCGCTTATGCTCGCACCAAGCCGGGGGCCCATGGCCCCGGCTTGGTGCTGCGCTTTGCTGGGGCCGCGCTGGTGCCTTCGCTCGCCACCTATTGACTGGCGCGGGCCCCAGCGTGCGGGTTGCAAGCGGCGTGCCGAGTGAACCATCATGGTCAGGAATCAGTATGCAAAGTGCACTGGCCATGATTGCGCGGCGGGGGCGAATTCGAGGAGAACGGCTGGGGTCGTTTGCGCCGGAGCTGATCGCTGCGGCCGCATCGGGAGCAGCGCTGGCAGCCATTTTTCCGACCATCGGCTGGGATTGGATGGCGTGGTTCGCTTTGGTGCCGCTGTGGATTGTCGTGGCGCGGGCGGAAAACGTCTGGCGAGCGCTGTGGCCGGGCTACGTGGCGGGCGTGGTGTTTTTTGCGATTAGCTGTCCGTGGATTGCCACCACGGTCCATCATTATGGCGATCTCAGCTCCTTCATGGCGGGGGTGGTGTTCGTCTGTTTCCTGTTGTTGATGGGCAGCTATCTGGCGCTGTTCGCCCTGGTTGGCTTTGCGGTGGGGCACGGGATCGGACACCGGCTGTGGCCCTTGCCGTTCGTCTGGGTTGCGGTCGAATTATTCCGGACGTACACGCCCATGGGCGGCTATCCATGGAATCTGCTGGGCTACTCGCAATACAGCCATGTTGGGTTCATGATGGTGACCACCGTCGCGGGCGTGTATGGGGCGAGTTTTCTGATCGCGCTGGCGAACACCCTGGTGGCGGCGCTCTTGCTGCGGTTTTGGGACGGGCGGAGCCTGGAGGCACAGGCGGCGGGATGGCATTGGCCCACGCGCGGCGATGCGGGGCTGGCGGTGGGTCTGGCGCTGGTGCTCGCCTTCGCCACGCTGCCATATCATCCGCAACTCAGCCCGCTGCGGCCGCTGCATGCGCGTCTGGTGCAACCCAATACGGCGCTCAATGAAAACTGGAATGGCAGCCGGCTGCAGCAATTTTTAAAACAGCAGGAGGCACTGTCGGACCCCGCCGGCTCGCCGGCGGTGAACCTGATTTTATGGCCGGAGCAGCCGGCGCCGCTGGAATACGCGATGCAGCCGCAGTTTCAGGCGATGACGGCCGAACTACTCTCGCGCACGCACGCGACGTTCGTGTTCGATCAAGTGACGTACGCATTGACGGCAACCGGCCGACTGGATGTCAATCAGCCCAGAAATTCGGCCCTGCTGATCCGGCCCGACGGCACCACGGGCGAGCAGTACAACAAAATACACCTGGTGCCGTTCGGCGAGTACGTGCCCTTGCCGGACTGGCTGCAGCGGATGCTGGGGGCGAGCAAGCTGGTGCAAAACGTCGGTAGTTTTGTGCCTGGACACAAGCTGACTCTGTTTTATCTGGGTGGGCACCGGTTTGCGGCGCTGATCTGCTACGAGTCGATCTTTCCGCAGTTGGCGCGGAAGGAGACGCTGAAAGGCGCCGAGTGGCTGGTGAATTTGTCCGACGACAGCTGGTATGGGCACTCCTCGGCACAAGCGCAAGGGTTGATGATGGCGCGCACGCGAGCCATGGAGAACCACCGCTGGATGCTGCGCGATACCGATAATGGGCTGACCGCGGTGATCTCACCGTATGGGCAGGTGACGGCAGAGTTGCCGCCGAACCAGGCGGCTTCGCTCGCGGCGGGATTTCAGCCCATCACCAAGCTGACCTTTTACACTATACATGGCGATTGGCTGGCCTACGCCTGCTGCCTGATCGTGCTGCTGCTGGCGGCAGCAGCAGTGGTGCGGCACCAGTTGCTATCATAGTTAGACTTATGGATCTCGACGAGCTGCAACGGGAACGGACACAACTGGCGGACCAAACCTCCGACGTGCGGAGGTTCCTTTGACCCGCCGGGGCTGAAACGGCAGCTCAGCGAGCTGGATCAGCAGGCGCTGGAGCCGAATTTCTGGAACGATCCGGACCGTTCGCAGACGGTCAACCGGACGCGCAAGCGGCTGCAGGAACTGCTGGATGACGATCGGGCGCTGGCACGGGCGCTCGAAGACCTGCAAGCGTTGTTTGATCTCGCCGCTGAAGGCGAGACCGTGGAGACCGAGTTGCGGCGCGAGCTGGATGGGCTGCGCGAGCGATTGGAGACGATCGAGACACGCACGCTGCTGGGCGGCGAAAACGACGCGCTGAACGCGATTTTGACCATTCACCCGGGCGCGGGGGGAACCGAAAGTCAGGATTGGGCCGAAATGCTGCTGCGCATGTTCCTGCGCTGGGCAGAGCGGCATGGATTCCGAACGACAATCAACGACCGCCAGGATGGAGAAGAAGCCGGCATCAAAAGCGCCACGGTCACGATCGAGGGCGAGTATGCCTATGGGCTGTTGCAGTCGGAAACGGGCGTGCACCGGCTGGTGAGGATCTCGCCATTCGATCAGGCGAAGCGGCGGCACACCTCGTTTGCGAGCGTGTTCGTGAGCCCGGAAATCGACGACCGCATTGAAATCAATATCCGGGAAGAAGATTTGCGCATCGATACCTTCCGCGCCGGCGGCAAGGGCGGGCAGCACGTCAACATGACGGACTCGGCGGTGCGCATCGTCCATTTGCCGACCAACATTGTCGCGCAGTGCCAGAATGAGCGCAGCCAACACAAGAACAAGGACATGGCCATGAAAATTTTGCGCTCACGCCTTTATGAGCACGAGCTGGCAAAGAAGCGAGCCGCGGCGCAGAAGGTCGAGGACTCGAAGCTCGACATCGACTTTGGCAGCCAGATCCGCAGCTACGTGATGCAGCCCTACCAGATGGTGAAAGACACGCGCACCAAGCTGGAAATCGGCGATGTCAGCCGCGTGCTGGACGGCGACCTGGACGCGCTGCAGCGGTCCTGGCTGGTGGAGCGGCGGCGGCAGAGCGCACCCGCCATCGCCCGATGAAGCAGGGAAAGCAGCGGGGCAAGCGGCCCGGGAAGCCAAAGAGCAGCGGCGGCGGGGCGCGCGGTAAACAGCGGAGCCGTAGCAGCCGCGTCGAGAAGCCGCGCAAGAGCCGCGAACCGGAGCGACCGGCCAAAACCGAATCCGCACCGCGCGTAGCGGGCGATATCACGGGCACGATTGCGCTGCATCGGGATGGGTATGCCTTTGTAACGCCGGATCGGCCGCTCCCCTCGGGAGCGGATGTTTTCATTCCTCCGCCGTATGTTGCCGGAGCGATGCCGGGCGACCGGGTTGCGGTGCGGGTGCGGCCAGGCGGACGCACGGACCGGATGGAGGGGCAGGTCTCCGCCATCCTGCAGCGGGCACACACGAGCGTGGTGGGGATATTTCACCGGGACGCGCGCGGCGACTATGTGCAACCACTCGATACGAGGCTGCGAGATCGGATACGCATCCCGGCCGCAGGGCAGACCGCGGAACGGCAGGACTCCCGCCATCGCGTGGTGGGGGAGCAGGCGCAGGCGCATGCCAGCGGCGATCTGGATGGGCTGATCGTCGATGTCGAGTTGACGCGCTTTGGGACGGGGGCAGCGGCGGCGCAAGGGCGCGTCGCCGAAGTTCTGGGGCGGCGCGACGACTTCGGCGTGGATGTCGAGATCATGATCCGCAAGCATTATCTGCCGCATCGCTTCAGCGAGGCGGCGCTGGCGGAGGCCGCAGCGTTTCCGGCGGCCATTCCGGCCGCGGCCTTGCGCGAGCGGCGCGACTTCCGCGATCTGCCCATCGTCACCATTGACGGGGAAACGGCACGCGACTTCGATGACGCGGTGCTGGTACGGCCGCGGGCGGGTGGAGGATTCGAACTTCAGGTCCATATCGCCGATGTGGCGCATTATGTGCGGCCGGGTACAGCCATTGAAGAAGACGCGCGGCTGCGAGGCACGTCGGTTTATTTCCCCGATCGCGCGGTGCCGATGCTGCCGCTGGAGCTGTCAACCGGATTGTGCAGCCTGCGGCCGCACGAGGACCGGTTGACGATGTCGTGCCTGATGGTGATCGACGCCGAAGGGCAAATCGTGGGCCATGAGCTGGTGGCGGGCGTGATCCGCTCGGCGGCGCGGATGACCTACACGCAGGTCAACGCGATTCTGCAAGGTGATGCCGTACAACGGCAGGAGTTTGCGCCGCTGGTCGAAGGATTTGAAGAGATGGCGCGGCTGCAGGGAGTGCTCTACGCGGCGCGCATGCGGCGGGGCTCGATCGATTTTGACCTGCCGGAGCCGGAGATTGCATTTGACGAGTTTGGCCTGATGCGATCGATCGTGAAGTCGGAACGCAACATTGCGCACCGGCTGATCGAGGAGTTCATGCTGGCGGCGGCGGAAACGGTGGCGCGGCACCTGCAGGCGGCTGGGGTGGAATCGGTGTACCGGATCCATGAGCAGCCGGACGTCAAGAAGGTAATGGACTTCGAGCAGACAGCGGCCAAGTTCGGCTATTCGCTGGGGGTGGGACCGCTGCCGGTGCAGGCCATGAGAGTCAAGGGGCGGGCCATCGCGGTACCGCAGCAGGGCAAGTTCCGGATCTCGCCGCGGCATTATCAGCGGGTGGCGGAGAAGATCTCGGGCACGCCGGAAGAGCGGATTCTGTCATTCCTCATGTTGCGCTCGCTTAAGCAGGCGCGGTACTCGGCACGGAACGCGGGGCATTTTGCCCTGGCGACGGATTGCTACACCCACTTCACCTCGCCGATTCGGCGTTACCCGGACCTGATGGTCCACCGAATCGTCAAGGCGCTGCTGGCGAACCAACCGGCGCCGAAACCGCTGCAAACGATTGTGGGACTGGAGCCGCTATGCCGGCGCGCGAGCGAACAGGAGCGCAGCGCCGATGATGCCGAGCGCGAGCTCATGGACTGGAAGAAGGTCCGGTTCATGGAGCAGCGCGTGGGCGAGGAGTTCCCTGCCCTCATTCTTCATTGCCATCGCGACGGGTTCTTCGTAGAGCTGGAGGATCAGTTCATCGAGGGTCTGGTGCCGGCGAGCACGCTCGAGGATGATGTCTACTTTTTCCGCAGCACCACGCAGGATTGGGTGGGCGAGCGCACGCGCCGGCGCTACCGGCTCGGCGACCGCATCAGGGTGCGAGTGGAGCGCATCGATCCGGTACGGATGCAGATTCAGTTTGCACCGGTGACGTAGAGCTTTCGGACTATAATGGTCAGAATGAGGCGAGCGGTTGCGGAACGCCGCCGGTGCGGCACACCTGGACGGTAGCGGAAGCCAAACCCAAGCTCAGCGAGGTGATCGCCAGCGCTGATGCCCACGGGGCGCAGGTCATCACCCGGGCGAGATCCGCTACGGCATCGAACTGCTTCAACCGGGCGCACAGCGCCGCCACCTGACAACCTGGCTCGAACAGACGTTGCCGCAGGGAATGGGCGACCGGATACTTCCGGTGGATGCGGCGGTGGCGGACGCTGCCGCGCGGGTGGCGGCGGCCAGCCGAAAACACGGACTGGAGATGGACAAAGCGGATGTGTGGATCGCTGCCACCGCGGTTGTCCATGGACTCACACTGGTGACGGATAACACGCGGGAATTCAGGCGGGTCGCTGTATCCGTTCTGGATCCATACCGCTAAATACGCTGCGGTTTGGGAAACGGAGGCGCCGGAGAACATTGACTGGCGCGGGACCCCGCGTGGCTGCGCCACGCGACCCGCTTACGCTAGGCCGGTGAACGACGCACGTGCGTCG
>JBOGKK010000127.1:0-19232 GCA_050745425.1 Terriglobales bacterium | reverse complement strand
GCGGCGGACCGCTGGGCATCCGGCGGCGTGCCGCGGCGCGCGCGGCAGCCTCGCGCGTGACGGCTGCAATCCGCGCCGACGCGCTCACGACTGGCGCCGGCGGCGCCGCCGCGCCGAAGCGAAACAGATTGCGGCCATCGCCGCTATAGGTTCGCGCACGCAAAGTTTTCAACTTCGCCAGATCCAGGCGCGGATCGACCATCGCCCAGCTTCCCGGCACGGCGCTGCCCCCGGAAATCGCCGCGCTTGCCGCCAACGGTGCGGCCACCGGCGCCGTCTCCGCCGCGCCGCCCAGCAGGCTGCGGCCGAGCAGGGCCCCTGCCACGCCCAGCAGCACCACCAGCGCGATCACTTCGGTCTTTTTCTCCGCACCCAGTTTCACGCGCCCGCCGCCTGTTCGTAGGCTTCGAGCTTGACCTCGAGCCGCACCTGATTCGTGGGCGCTCCGGCGCCCGCCGCCTGCCCGCCGCCGACGCTCACCTGGTCAATCAGAAAGAACATGGGCGAGCGTTCCAGTCCATTCAGAAACTGCACCGCCCCTTCGTAGCCGCCTGCGACCTGCAGGCTGACGGACACGCGGCGCAGTCCGAACTGTGCGGCCTTGTCCTGGGCAAAGGTCGCGCCGGAAACGTTGACCTTGCTGTCGTGGGCGATCCGGCCGAACTCGGTGAGCAGCTTCGAGCTGGCTTCGCGCTGTCCCGGAAACCCGGCCGCCATGAGCGCCTGCATCTGCTGCTGACTGGCCTGGATGCGTCCGCGGAAGGCCCGCATCTGCGCCAGTTCGCCCTTGAGCGAGCCCAGTTGCGCGCGCGCATCCGCAAGCTGCTGCCGGGTGGCTGACTGCGATGGCGCACGGGGTGACAGCAGCCATCCCGCCAAGGCGAGATCACACGCCAGCACCAGGCCGCACAGAATTTGCAGGTTGCGCCGCAGAGAGCTCATTGCGGATCTCCCTGCGGCGTGTACAGCGCCGTCAGCTCCACCTGAAACCGCGGCGGCGGCACGGCACCGCGCGGCCGGTTCACGTCCGTCCGCTCCGGCGCCGCGGTCTCACGCGTCACCACCGCGTCGGCAAAATCGCCCGACGTTTCCAGGCTCTGCACAAAATCGATCGCCGGTTGCAGGGTTTCGCTCGCAAAGCGCAAATCCACCGCGTTCTGGCCGTTCCGCTGCAGCGGGCGCAGCGATATCAGTTCGACTCCCGGCGGCTGGATTTGTTCCAGGCGCTCGAACAGCTCCGTCCACGAGACGCTTTTGCGATCGATGAGTTGATTGAGAAAATGGGCGCGCGCCAGTACCGTCTCCGTTCCCGGGCTGCGCAGCGGCGCGCGGGTTTGGGTGGTGGCCAGCTGCAGCGGAGCAATCCGGGAGCGCAGGGCGGCGGTTTGCGCCTGGATCACGCGCGTGCTTCGCAACCCGATCCATGCCGTGAGGACCAGCGCCGCCAGCACCACCAGCAGCACCGCGAGCACCCCTCCCCAGAGAATGCGAACGCGGCGCAGGTTCTCCAGCGGATGGCGGCCCAGGTTGACGCTGATGCGCATCATGCGAAGCGCCCTCGCAAAGCACCCGCGACGGCGAGCAGGTGATCGGCGCTGGCCACATCCCCCTCCGGGCCGTCTTCAGGATTGGCTACCGGCACTTCCGCCGCCTGCAGTGTCGCCCACGGAGATTCCTCCGCGAGCCGCGCGCTCAGTGCCGGCGGCAAGCCGCTGGTGAACAGCACCGGCGACAGTGGCGTTGCCTCGGCGCCGCTCTCCAGGGCATCCCGGAAGTAGGCCACCGAGGGAAACGCATCTTCAAAAACGGGGGCGGCGCCAATCTCCAGGGCGCGGAAAAACTCAATGCGGCCGTGACGGCAGAAAGCGCTCGTGAGGCAGCCCGAGTCGGCGCGCAGCAACAGCGCGGCGTCATCGAGCACGGCGTGCGCGGCCAGACAGGCCAGACCCGCTGGCAGCACCGCCGCCGCGCGCGCCCCCGCCCGTTCCAGGCAATCTTCATATTCCGCGATGCGCGCCCGATCGGCAAACGCCACCAGCATCCGCGTCGCGGTGAGTGGCTGGCACGAAATAACCGCGTGCTCTTCGGCAAACGGCAGGCTCTTACGCAGACGGAAACTCGCCAGCGGCACAAGTTCCTCAGGGTGCGCCGGAAGCTGCTCAAACGTCAGCAGCGCCAGGCGCGCGGTAAGATCGGGCACCAGCAGTGTGACCTGCGCTCCTTCTCCGCCGGCGTCGTCGAGCAGGGCGCGCAGAATCTCGGCCACCGCACCCCCGTCGGCCACGTTGGTGCGCACCGCCGAAGCGGCGATCGCGCCCGCCGGCAACGAGCGCGCCCAGGCCCGCAGGCCGTGCAGGTGCCCGGTGCCCGCCGCGCGCAGACGCCCGGCGGCAACGTAGCCCGCGGCAATTTCCACCGCCACCGTAGGCGTCGGTGCGGCTAAAAAGGCGTCGAGGCGGGCGCGTAGGCCCGATGGCGAGGCGGCAGGCATGGCGGTTCAGTTCAGCTCAGCGCGCGAGCTCAATAAACGTTACCTTATTGATCTCTTTCAGCGTAGTCAACCCGGCAGCCACGCGTTCCAGCGCGCTTTCGCGCAAAAACTTCATCCCTTCCTGGCGCGCCACCCGGCGAATCTCCGAAGACGGCCGCTTGTCGAGAATGATTTCGCGCACCGTGTCGGTCATTTCCAGCAATTCGTGTATCGCGGTGCGGCCACGAAAGCCTGCGCCGCCGCACTCCATGCATCCCCGCCCTTCATAAAAGTCGCGGTCGCGCCACTCCTCGCCCAACCCCGAGGCTTCCAGCACCTCGTCTGGGTAGTGCACCACATGACGGCAGGCGGGGCAGATCAGGCGCACCAGACGCTGCGCCAGTATGCAGTTCAGCGAAGAAATGAAATTGTACGCCTCCACCCCAATGTTCAGGAAACGGCCGATCACATCCACCACGTTGTTGGCGTGTACTGTGGTAAACACCAGGTGCCCGGTAAGGGCGCTGTTGATGGCAATCTGCGCGGTTTCGGCGTCGCGAATTTCTCCCACCATGATCTTGTCGGGGTCATGGCGCAGGATCGAACGCAAGCCGCGCGCAAACGTCAGACCCTTTTTCTCGTTCACCGGAATTTGCGTAATCCCCTGCAATTGATATTCGACCGGGTCTTCAATGGTAATGATTTTGTCTTCAATGCTGCGGATTTCGTTCAGCGCGGCATACAGGGTCGTGGTCTTGCCGCTGCCGGTGGGCCCGGTAACCAGCACCATGCCGTAGGGCTCGCGGATGTAGCGGCGGAACTTGGCCAGGTCCTGGCCATCGAAGCCCACCACGTCGAGCGAAAGGTTCTGGAACTTTTCGCTCATCGCCTCCTTGTCCAGCACGCGCAGGACGGCATCCTCGCCGTGAATGCTGGGCATGATGGAGACACGGAAGTCGATGGCGCGCCCCTTGTAGCGCACCCGGAAACGGCCGTCCTGGGGAATGCGCCGCTCGGCAATGTCAAGCTCGCTCATGACCTTGATGCGGCTCAGAATGGGGCTGTGGAACTCCTTGGCGATGGGCGCCAGCGCCGCCTGCAGCACCCCGTCAATGCGGTACTTGACGTTGACTTCCGCATCCCCGGATTCGATGTGAATATCGCTGGCGCGCCGTTCCAGTGCGCTGAAAATGGTCGTATCCACCAGCTTGATAATGGGGTTGAGGTCTTCCGAGGCGGTGAGGCGCTCGATCGAGATGGTCTCGTCGCTGCCCTCATCGCCGTGCAGCACATCGAGCGTGAAGCCTTCCGTGGCCTGCTCCAGCACGCGCTGCGACTGCTCGTTCTTCTTCAGGATTTCCTCGATCTGGCTCGGCGTCGCCACCTTCATCGCCACCCGGCGCCCGAGCAGCAGGCCGACTTCGTCCGCCAGCAGGAGTTGGCTGGGGTCGGCGATGGCGATGGTGAGGCTGCGCTCGTCGCCCTCGATCGGCACGAAGTGATAGCGGAACATCATCTCCACCGGAACCGAGCGGAACAGTTCCGGCGAGATGGGCACGGTGCGCAAATCGACCAGGGCGCAATGATACCGGTCGGCAAGCTGTTCGGCATGGGCGCGCTCTTCCGCGTCGTTGAAGGTCGGGGTGGGAACCGGTGTACTCATGGCAGTGGCCTCATTGCTGGATACGGGCGCCCAGCGAGAAGATGGGCAGGTAAAGCGAAATCAAAATCAGCGCCACGACCGTGCCCACGACCATCAGGATCACCGGTTCGATCAGCGCCAGCAGCGCCGTCATTGCGTTGGCCAGATCTTCATCGAAAAAATCGGCCACCGAGGCCAGCATCTGCGGCATCGCGCCGGTGCCTTCCCCGACCTCGATCATCTCCACCGCCAGCCGCGGTACCACTTTGTGGCGCCCGAGGCCGACAGAGACCGCCTCACCCTCGCGCACGCTCTTCATGGTCTCGGTCAAGCCCTCACGCAGTCTCGGGCTGCGCAGCGCGCTCAGCGCCGTTTCCAGCCCTTGCAGCACCGGTAGCCCTCCCAGCATCAGCGTCGACAGCGTGCGGCACAGCATCGCCACCTGATATTTCCAGTACAGCTCGCCCAGCAGCGGCACCTTCAGCGCCAGACCGTCGAAATAGCGCGCGATCCCCTGGCGCCGGCCGCCGTACATGATCGCCAGCGCACTCGCCAGAATCGCCAGCGCAATATAGCCGGCATAGTGCTGAATGGCCAGGCCAACGTGCAACACGACGATGGTGATGGTGGGCAGCGTGGCGTTGAGCGAGCTGTACAAGGCCGCAAACTGCGGCACCACGTAGGTCACCAGGAACACCAGCACCACCACCACCAGCACAAACATCACTGACGGATAAATCATCGCGCTGGTGAGCTTGCGGCGCAGGCTGAGCGACAGGCGCTGGTATTGCAGGTAGCGTGTCAACACTTCTTCCAGATTCCCGCTGCGCTCGCCCGCCATCAGCGTCGTGGTGTAGATCTCCGGTACCGAAGGCTCCTGCGCCCAGGCGCGCGACAGCAAATCGCCCGCCTTGACCCGGGCATGCACACGCCCCAGCATGGCTTCCAGCCGTTCGTCGCGGGCCCGCGTGCGCAGCAGCTCCAACGCGCGCACAATCGGCAGCCCGGCTTTGACCAGCGTCAAAAACTGCTGGTTGTAGACCAGAAACTTGTCGATCTTGACGCGCCCCCGGCGCCGCTCGCCCCCAAAGCTGCGCTGCACCTTGACCGACTGCACCAGGTAACCCTGCGCCAGCAGGCGATCGCGCACCTCACGCTCGGAGTCGGCGCTTTCGGTCTGGTGCAAGCGCTGTCCGCGCTCGTTCACGGCCGTGATGACAAATGAGGGCATACCTGTGCTTATCACTTAAGAGTGGATCAAATTGCAATCCGTTCGGGAATATGCGGAACGTTACCCCCCATGTACCACTTTGACACCGGCCGGAACATGCAACTTGAACCTACCCGAGGCAATCGCCGTGTTCACCTGAATGTCGCTGAAACGTATATCGTTGCGCGACCCGTCCAGACCGGCGATCACCAGCCGCACGATGCGATAGCTGGGTGTGAATTCGATCCACAACTCACGCCAGCCGGCCTCCGCCACGTCCTTCAGCGGCAGTCCATGAATGACCTTGTCGCCCGCCTGCCACGGATGCAGTCCGCTGAAGCTGATGTCGCGCAGCTCGCGATCAAGATCCGTGTGCCCCAGTAGAAAGCGCAACGGCGTGCGCATATCGCTGAGCTTTTGCACATCCATCACCGTCGCCTCGTTGTCGCCGGCCACATATTGCCAGACGTGATGGCCCGCCACCAAAAACACTTTGCGCGCCGGATGCGTGTAGATCCAGCACATCTTCCCCGGCTTCTGCAAAAACAAATGGCCGCCTTCCGTCCGCTGCTGCAGCCCTGCCGTATAGGTCTGCGTGAAGTCGGCCTGCCAGGTGTGGATGGAGTTATAGCGGCTGTCCAGCGTGATCACGGCTTCGTGCAGCGGCGTCCCCTGGCCTGCCAGCGCCAGTGCCAGCGTGGCGCAGGCAAGGGCGATGAAAAATACCCGCCGCATCACCTACAGCTTCAGAATACCGGACTTGTGGCCGTCGCCGGCGTGTTGTCGCTGTAGTGAATGGCCCCGTCCTGGGTCATATAGAAATAGCGCGTGCCCGCGCCGTTTTGAGGTACTGCCGTGACCGTGAAGCCATTGCAGGGTTTGCCCGCCGCCGCCGTGTAGCGGTAAATGTAGCCCTGCTTGGCCGCCGTGCCCGCCGCCGCCATCGAGGCATCGATTAATCCCGACGCAGTGGAGCTGTCGGGCGTACCTTGCGTCGGCGGTCCCAGCGCCTTGAGCGAGGGCGGATAGCCTACGTCCGGATATTCGGTCGCGTAGGCGTTTAGCACCGTCGCCAGCGTCTTCATATTGCCTTCCGCCGCCGTGGCGTTGGTGTTCTTGCGCAGCTTCCCGAGGTTCGGTATCGCGATCGCCATGATGATCATGATGATCGCCACCGCGATCAGCAGCTCGATGAGCGAAAAGCCAGCCGAGCGTGCGCGACCCCGCCGTTTCTCTAACCACATTGGCAGCGCTGCTTCCATGGGCGTATTGTACCAGTCCTGCAAAGCCGGGGGCCCGGTCGTTCCTTGCAGCGACTCCCCCCCGGGCGCGCAGCTCCGGGCCCCCTCTGCCGGTAAAGAGCGCGCCCCTCCCTACTTCGTTCCAATATTCCGTATTCCGTGTCCCTATGACGGCAAAAACATGCAAAGCATTGCTGCATAAGGACTTCTGCCCTCGCTAGCTTTGTTGTAAGCTCTTACCGGCCTTGTCTCGCCAGGAGATTCCGTCTATGATCCGTCGGCTCACCCTGCTCGCTGTCCCGCTGTTCCTGCTGGTGGCCGCCAGCCCTGTGCTGGCCCAGCGCAAAGCGCGCCGCACCGCTCCCTCCGAGCGTGCCGCCGCCCATCTCACCACGCCCAAGGAATTTTTTGGTTTCAATATCGGCGACGACTGGCAGGAGGCCAGCTACAGCCAGGCGGTGGCGTTCTGGAAAAAACTGGCCACCGAAACCGATCGCATGAAGATGGTCGACATCGGCCCCACGGAAGAGGGCCGCCGGCAATGGATGGTGATTATTTCCTCCTCTGCCAACATGCGCCACCTCTCCCACTACCGCGACATCAACGTGCGCCTCGCACGGGCGGAAAACACCACCCCCGCCCAGGCCCGCGCGCTCGCCAGCGAAGGCAAGGCCATCGTCTGGATCGATGGCGGCGTGCACGCCACCGAAACCGTCGGCTTCGAGCAGTTGATCGAGCAGGTGTATGCCATGGTGGCCGATAACGATCCGGAAATGCAGCGCATCCGCCGCGATGACATCGCCCTGATTGTCCCCATGAATCCGGATGGCGAAGAAGAAGTCGCCAACTGGTGGAACCGTATCCCCACTCCCGATCAGCGCACCATGGCGCCCGGCCTGCCGACTCTGTTCAACAAATACATCGGCCACGACGACAACCGCGACTCCTACATGTCGAATATGAAGGAGACCGCCAACTTCAACCGCCAGCAGTTCGAGATCTGGTTCCCCGAGATCGTCTACGACCACCATCAGGCCGGCCCCGCCGGCACCGTGATTTTCATGCCGCCGTTCCGCGATCCGTTCAACTACAACTTCGATCCGCTGATTCCGCTCGATATCGAAGAGGTGGGCGCGGCGATGCACGCCAACCTCGTAGCGCACAATATGGGCGGCTCCGTGCAGCGCAAAGGCGCACCCTACTCC
Organism: Terriglobales bacterium; assembly: GCA_050745425.1. Taxonomy (GTDB): domain Bacteria; phylum Acidobacteriota; class Terriglobia; order Terriglobales; family SCQP01; genus SCQP01. The sequence continues at coordinate 11,464 of JBOGKK010000127.1, read as the reverse complement.
ACCTGGTGGGATGGCGGCATCCGCACCGAGGCCTACTTTCACAACATGATCGGCCTGCTCACCGAAATTATCGGCAGTCCCAACCCGACCCCGATCCCGCTGGTGCCGAAGTTCCAGTTGCCGTCGAGTGATTGGCCGCTGCCGATTGCGCCCCAGATGTGGCATTATCGCCAGTCGATCGCCTACGCCATGCAGAACAACCGCGCCGTGCTCGACTACGCCTCGCGCAACCGGACGCTGCTGCTCAACGAAATCTACGCGATGGCGCACCGGCAGATCGAACAGGGCAGCCGCGACAGTTGGACCATCACGCCGGATCGCATTGCGGCGCTCGAAGCCGCCGCCAAACAGCCCGGAGGCATGACTTCCCAGATGACCGCCTACGGCTTCCGGCGGCGCAGCATCAACCCCGCGCTCTACAACACCGTCCTCCACGATCCCGCTCACCGCGACCCGCGCGGCTACATTATTCCCAGCAATCAGAGCGACTTTGCCACCGCCACCAAATTCGTAAATGCTCTGATCAAAAACGGCACCGAAATCGAGCGCGCCACCAGCAGCTTTACCGTCAACGGCCAAAGCTTCCCGTCCGGCAGCTACGTGGTCCTGACGGCGCAGGCGGACCGGCCCTATGTGCTCGACATGTTCGAACCGCAGCACTATCCCAACGATCTGGCCTATCCCGGCGGTCCTCCGGTTCCGCCCTATGACACCGCCGGCTGGACTTTGGCCGATCAGATGGGGGTGAGGTTCACGCGCGAGCTCGATGGCTTTAGCGGGCCGTTCCAAAAACTGCCCTTCGGCGAGATGCGGCCCATGCCGGTCTATGCCGTCGCCGGGCCCTCGCTGCCTGCCGGCTATCTCATCAGCCACAAGGTCAACAACGCCTTCATCCTCATCAATCGCCTCATGAAGGCCGGCGATGCCGTCTACTGGATGCAGACGCCGCCCGCCCCAGCCGCCGGACAGGATCTCGGCACGGGCGCCATTTACGTCCCGCGTGCGCCCGGCGTTCTGGCGCTGCTCACAACCGCAGCCCGCGAGCTGGGCGTGCCGTCCACCGGCGTGGCCACGGCGCCCTCCGGTCCCGCGCTGCAGTTGCATCCCATCCGCATCGGCCTCTACGATCAGTACGGCGGCAGCATGCCCTCGGGCTGGGTGCGCTGGCTGTTCGATCAGTACGAGTTCCCCTATCACCGCGTATGGCCGCAGGAGCTCGCAGCCGGCAATCTGCGCTCGAAGTTTGACGTACTGGTGTTCGTCGACGACGGGCTGCCCGGCGGTGGCCGCCGCTTCTTCCGCCGTCCCCAACCCTCGGCCGCGGAGATGGCCACGGTGCCCGGGAAATACCAAATCCGCATGGGCTCCGTCACCTCTGCCGATGTCGCGCCGCTCCAGGCGTTTGTCGAAGCCGGCGGCACGCTGCTGACCATCGGGCGTGGCACCTCGCTGGCCCAAGCCGTGGGCTTGCCCATCACCAGCGCGCTCGTGGCCATGGGCAAAAACGGCCATCTGCAGCCGCTGTCGAACGAAAAATTCTACATCCCGGGCTCGCTGATGCGCATGTCGCTCAACCACCATGACCCCATCGCCTATGGCATGGGTTCCTATGTCGATGTCGACTTCGATCACGACCCCGTCTTTCACACCGTACCCAATGCCACCCTCGATCCCGCCGTCGCCGGATGGTTCACCGGCGATCACACCCTCGTCAGTGGATGGGCCAACGGCGAAGGCTACTTGAACGGCACTGCCGCCGTGGTGAGCGGCCGCATCGGCCAGGGCATGGTCTATGCCATCGGTCCCGAAGTCACCTTCCGCGCCCAGCCCCACAGCACCTTCAAGCTGCTGTTCAACGGCGTCTACGCCGGCACCGCCACCCCATCGAAACCTGCTCTCAGTAACCCATAAGAGAAATCGGCGCTTCACTTGAGGGATTCCGCCCGGACGGGCGGAGTCTGTCCCACCGTACTCTCACTGCTAGCGTCACTTCGTACTCGAAAGAGACGAGGACTTCGTAGTGAGAGTTTTGTTCTGTCTTGTTTTGCTCAGCCTGTGCCTGGGAGCGCAGAACCTGATCCGGGCCCGGTCCCGCACGCATGCACCCGTGCGCTTCCATGGCCTGGCCAGCGACGTCATATCCACGCCGCAAATCACCGCCCTGACCGCCAGCGGCTTCACCGTCACCTGGACGACGACGCAGGCACTCACCACGCAGCTTCACTATGGCACTCAAAGTCTGAGCCAGATCCAGACGGATGCGACGGTGACGAAACAGCACAACGTCACCATCACCGGGCTCCAGCCGGATACCAGGTACCAGGTGCAGGCGGAATCGTCCAATGGCACGCTGATTGATGTGCTCGCTCCCCTGCAGACCGTCACCACCGCGCCCGTCGCCCCTGCCGCGCCCGCCGCACCGGCGAAGCTGTTTCCTGCCGCCGCCGCGGCTTGGCTGTACTCGGCGCCCACGGGCACACCCATCGATATCAGCAGCCTCAAGATGGGCTTTGATCTCAACACCCATGACGGTGGCTTCGATTTCCCGGTCGAGTACACCGACGGCACCCACGGCTGCACGACCTTTACCGATACGATCGAGTACAACCTGCAAGACAAGATCTGCGTGCCCAATCCTGCCGGCGGCTACCATCCCTCGGTGGGCGGCTGGGGGTATAACGACGGCCACGTGGTGATCGTCGACTCCGCCAACGGCAATTACTACGGATTCTGGAAGCTGTACGTTGACAGCAACGGCAACCCGGCGAGCACCAACGTCGGCAAACTCGTCCAGGGTTCGCTCAACGGCGATGGCACACCGGGCACGACCGCAACCGCGATCACCGGCCTCGCCGGCGACATTCTGCCGGGCGAGCTCGACTGCCTCACCTGCCTGAACCATGCCCTCAACATCATCGTGCCCGGTGCCATGAACAGCAACCGGCTCTGTCACCAGGCGCCGGCGATGGGCACCGACGGCAGCGTGCCCGGCGCCATCTTCTGTGAGGGCGCCAAGATCCGCTTCGATCCCTCCGTCGACCTCAGCACGCTCCAGGCCTCGACGGCGGTGAAAGCCATCATGCGCGCTCTGCAACTCTACGGCGGCGTGATTACCGATCAGTCCGGCGGGGGCACCATCTCCTGCTACACCGATCTCGCCACGCAGCCCGACATGACCGGCAGTAAATTGATCGGCCAGCACCTGTGGATTTATTACTAAGGCCGCTCGGGGAAAATCGGGCCTGATGTAGGGGGTTTGGCGGAAACGCCAACGCGTGCCGGATGACTACGCTGGAAACACTTCGTCGTAATCCCTTCGCGCTGCTTCCGGAAAGGTTTCTTGCGGTACTCCCTCTTCGCTGTTCTCCTTCTATGTCTCGTATTGTTTGTCGGTGGCTGCAGCGGCCTGCCGCCGTCTGCCAAGCTCAGTAGCGCGTCCAAGCCGGCATCGGCACAGCCATCCGCTGCGCCCGATCCAGGACCCGATGCCGGCGCCGCGCGCCTGTTCCCCTCCGCCAGCGCCGATTGGCTGTACACGGCGCCCAGCGGCAGTGGACTCGATATCTCCAGCATCACCAGCACGATCGACTTTGGCGTCAACACGCCCCAGGGCGGCTTTGATTTCCCAGTCCAGTATGCCGATGGCTCCGGCGGCTGCACCACTTTTACCGACACCGTGCCCTATAACCTGAAAGACAGCATCTGCGTGCCCAATCCCGCCGGTGGCTTCCATCCCTCCGTGGGCAGTTGGGGCTACAACGATGGCCACCTGGTCGTGGTCGACCGCGCCAGCGGCAAGTACTATGGATTCTGGAAGCTCACGGTCGATGGCAACGGCACGCCCAAGAGCACCAACGTCGGCAAGGTGGTGGAGGGATCGTTGAACGGCGACGGCACGCCGGGAACCACGGCCGCCGCCATCACTGGACTCGCCGGCGACATCTTGCCCGGCGAGCTGGACTGCGACACCTGCCTCAATCACGCCCTCAACCTGATCGTGCCCCAAACCATGAACAGCAAGCGGGTGTGCAGTCAGGCACCAGCCAAAGGCACCGACGGCAGCGTGCCCGGCGCCATCTTCTGTGAAGGCGCCAAGCTCCGCTTCGATCCTGCCGTCGATGTCAGCACGCTCGATGCCTCTACTGCCGTCAAAGCCATCATGCGCGCCCTGCAGCTCTATGGCGGCGTGATCACCGATCAGTCCGGCGGCGGCACCATCACCTGCTACACCGCCCTCGCCCAACCGCCCGACATGACCGGAAGCAGGCTCATCGGACAGCATTTGTCGATCTATTACTGAGGCGTCCCTGTCGCGCCCGTAATCTGAATTTCGTACAGGCCGGGGGTGAGCGGCGGTAGCGGGGCGTGAGGGCGCTGCCCATCGACCTGCGCCAGGTAATCGAGCACGGCACGGCGATGCCGCGCCGCCGGCGCCACCCCCAGAAACAGTCCTCGGCCGTTCGGCATGGCGTTTTCGCCGGCAAACTCCAGCCAGAGCTCGCTGCCTTCCAGCGCCAGCATCCAGCCCGCGCACAGCGAGAGTGCGGCTTCGGCCCGCCCGGCATCGAGTTCCGGCGGCAGCGCCAGGCGCAGGCGCAGACGCAGCCCGTTTTCATCGCTCGCTTCTCGTACCACCAGCGTGCCTGTGTGCGCGCTGGCTTTCCAGTGCACTTGGCGCGCGCTGTCGCCCGGCTGGTGCGGACGCAGACGGTAGAGTTCCTGGCCTTCGCCGCGCCGCCGCAGGGCCTCACGCGTGCCCGCGCGCACCTCCGCCAGCGGCAGCTCCAGTCCTGCCGCCGGCGCCGGATAGATCAGCATCTCCGGCTCCTGCGCACTCGACTGAAAACGGCGGCGCTTGCGCATGAGGCCGAAGGGAAAGCCGGTGGAGAGGACAAACACCGCGCTGCTGTAGCGCCCGCGCCGGGAAAACGACAGCTCGCTCGCCGCCGCCGTGCTCGCGCCCCGCGCCAGGTAGCCGAAATAAACGGGCCGCAGGCTGGCTGCGCTGCCGGGCGCTGCCGGGCCGAGGACCTGCGCCGAAGCCGTGAGCGTCACCGAATAGGCGGGCCAGTATCTTTTGGCGTTGCTCAGCTGCACGTACACCGGCGCCGGCGTTCCGGCAAAGACTTCCTCAGGCAGGCGGAAGCGCAGCTCCATGCCGGTGAGGTTCAGCGCCGCGCTTAACCCGGAAACGATGAGCGCGGCCATCAGGCCGCTGACGATCAGGTACAGCAGATTGTTGCCGCTCGTGATCGCGGCCACCAGCAGCACCACCAGCGCGGTAAAAAATGGAATGCCGGCGCCGGCAAAATACCCTTCCAGTTGCCGCCGCCAGGTGCTGGTCCAGCCGCGCTGCTCGGAGAGCGTCAGCATCAGTCCGGCACCCACCAGCGCCAGCAGGCCCGCGGCAATATAGAGCAGCAGGCGCGGGTACAGGTGCGGCGTCCAGTGCGCCAGCCATCCGCAGCCCAAGGCCAGACCCAGCAGCAGCCCGGCTCCCAGCGATTGCCGCCATCCCACGCGCTCGCCCGTGGATGGGGCCGCGCTCTCCGCCCTCACGTGCATCTCTTTATGCTAATCGCTCTCTAAACCGGAATTTCCTGATGTTGGGGCTGCGCCGCATCGAGCGCGTCATGGAGCTGAGCGGCCATCTGCGGATTCCGCGCCAGCCAGCCCGCGGCCGTCAGCACCCGCTCCTGCGCTTCTCGATGAGGAAACAGGCTGCCTTCAAGATGCTGCGCCTGTGCCTGCAGCTCGCCGCTGCGGCGGGCAAAACTGCGCGCCACGCGGGTTTCCATCTGGGCCAGCTGATGCTCGATTTTCTGCGCCGCGCCCTGGGCGGCGTCGAGCAGCGTGGCGTCGAGTTGTTCCAGCTCCTGGCGCAGTTGCGTGAAGCCCTCCGCCATGCCGGTGCGCATGGCCGCCACACGCGCTTCGATGCCTGCCGGCAGCGCACGGCGCGCCAGCAGATCCGCAGCCGGCGTCTCGCGCAGATCGTCGAGCGTGAGGCTGAACTTCTGCAGCAGCCGTTGCGCTTTGGCGTCAATCAGCGTAACGCGCGCTCGCGGCCACGCCACCGGCTGCGCTACCCCCAGCGCCTGATACAGCACCGACGACTGCGCCAGGTAGGCGCTTTCGGCAGGGCCGGTGACCTGCGCCACCGTCGGGAAGGCTACATCCTGCAGCACCGGGCGGAGCAGCGCGGCCGGTGAAACCTGGCCCGGCTGCGCAGCCACACGCGCGCGCAATGCGCCCGCGTTGGCTGCGGCTTCGCCCAGAATCCATTGCTCGCCCCGCCGGCGCAGGCCGAGGCGGCCCGCGGCGGTTTCGATAAACAGCATGCTGGCGGCCGCGGTCTGCTCCACCTGCACGTGATAGCCGGCTGCACTCAGCGCGGCGCCGCGTTCGGCAAGCCGGGCGGCAAGTTCCGGCTGGCGATCGAACGCCTGCACATAGTACGGCTGCCACAAGGCTTGCACTCCCTGCGCCGTACGCGGATCAAACACCAGCAGGCCCCAGGGAGCAAACCAGCGCCGCAGCAGATTGCCGAAAGCTTCCCCGAGCGTGGCGCCAGGATGGTAGGCGGCGCGGACCGCAGCCCAATCGCCGGGGCAACATCGCTCGGCTTCATCCAGCACGGCAGTGATGGAATTGTCGAAGCAAACCGCGCCCGTGGGTTGGCCTGAAGCCTCGGGCGGGAAGCTGGCGGCCAATCGCTGCGGCACGCTGGCGCTGTCCAGCAGGCAGGCCTGATTGACCTCGGCGAGGTCATGATCCTGCGTGGCCATCCAGAAAATGGGAACCGCCGGGGTTCCCTGCTGTTGCAGTTGTTCGGCGAGGCGAACCGCGGTCATGGCTTTATGCAACCCGAGCAGCGGTCCGCCGAATAGACCCACTTGCTGCCCGGTGAGAATAGCGGCCGTGCCCGGCTGCGCCAGCCGCGCCACCACCGCGCTCTGCTCGGGGTTCTGCTGCAGCAGATCCGTGGCCGCGGCGCGCCGGCTGGCTTCCGGATACGACAGCTCGCGCGCGTGGGCGGCGAGGCGCGCGCAATCGAACGGCGCTCCGGCCGGGTAGAACGCCGCCACTCGCTCAAAGGCGAACAGGTAATCGTGGAACAGCCTGGTGAGCGCTTCGGCACTCACCGTGAAGCCACCACATCCCTGCTGCCGAGTGCCGCCAGCGCTTGCTGAATCCTGGCCCGCTCGGCGCCTTCCAGCGCCAGCTGCGGACGGCGTGGCGGCCCGCCGTAAAGCCCGCCGGCGCCGACGGCGGCTTTCAGCCCCGCGATGCCGTACGGTTCATAGGCGCTGCAGGCCTCAAGCAGCGCCCGCTGCGCCGCCAGCGCCAGGGCGTAGTCACCGCTCCGGTAGGCGCGCTCGACCGCGCAGCAGGCCCCCGGCGCCGCCGCCGCCAGCGCCAGAATGGCGCCTGCCGCGCCCGCGCACAGGCTCGGGTAAATCGTCGAGGCGCCGCCCACCATGACCGCAAAATCCGGCCGTGCCGCAGCCACGCGCGTGAGCTTGTCCAGATTCCCGCTGGATTCCTTCAACCCCACGATGCGCGGGTGTTCGGCGAGCTGCAGAATCGTCTCCAGCGTCAGGTCAATGCCGGTCAGCGGCGGGATGTTGTACAGCACGATCGGCAGGGCAGCCTGCTCCGCCAGCTCGCGATAGAAGTTCGCCAGCACCGCCTGCGTCATGTTTTTCTTGTAGTAATGCGGCGTGCGCACGACCGCGGCATGATAGCCGAGATCGGCCGCCACGCCGGTCATGGCCAGCGTGGCGCGCAGCGATTCTTCCCCCGTGCCCGCCAGCAGCAGCTTGCCGCTGGCCGCGCTTGCCGCCGCGCGCTGCAGCACCGCGCGCTTTTCCTCCGCCTCGAGGTAAATGGCTTCGCCGCTCGAGCCCAACACCAGATAGCCCGTCAGCGCCGTGCCGTTATAGGCCTCGATATTGGCGCCCAAACGCTCCAGGCGCAACCCGCCTCCGTCGTCAAACGGCGTGGTCAGCGCCGCTACCACCCCATGCAAGTCCATGCTTCCGATTATGCGCTACAACAACTCGGCCAGCGGAAAGCTGCGATGCGCGCGCGAGGGTTCCAGATAGTTCTGCCGGTGCGTGGTGACAAGGAATTTGGTAAAGCCCGTGTTTTCGTCCGTGAGGTTGTGTTTTTTCTGCAGCTCCACGCTGTCCATCTCCCGGCGGATTTTCTCGAACAACTGGCCCGACGGACAGAAGCCGATAAAATGTACGCCCGCCTTGGGCGTGGCGCTGACCGGCCCGGCGGCGTCGAAGTGAAAGGGGTTCTCGACCGTGTCAAAATCCTGGCGCAGAAACAGCACCGTCCCCTTGGGCAGCTTTTCCCCGTACACCGTCGTGGTGTCTTCGGTCACGCGCGAGAGAAACTGCATTTGCGCATTGTGCCCCACCAGATGATGCGTTTTCGCGTCTTCTTCAAGCTGCTCTCGGAAGGTTGAGGTCGCGGGCGCCTGCGACGGAGACAGGTTCTCGGGCGCCTCGGTGCGGCGTGGATTGAACATGCGCTGCAGCCGGCCCTGGTGGTTCAGGCTGTACCACCCCTCGAGGTCGATGCCGATGTGCGAGAGATGCATCATGGTGCCGTGAGCGAAGTAACTGTCCGGCGTCTGGTCCGTGTAGCCCGGAATGGTCTCAAAACTGGGCAAACTGCCCGCCGCCAGGCCGTGAACGTGGCTCGAGGTAAAGCCCATGAACAGCATGGCGCCCGCGGGAATCTTTTCCGCGCCGGGAATGCGCAGGCGTATCGCCATGGCACGCGGCATGCCGTGCCCGGCAAAACCACGCCGGATCGAGGTCACCGTAAACAGGTCCCCGAGATACAGGCTCTCCGCCGGAATGCCGTTCAGGGTGTGGGCGCCGGGCTGGAAAAAGGCGCGCAGCACATCGTTCAAGTGCTGCTCGAAGTCCGACTTGAAATGAAAGGAAACTTCGTTGTTTTCAAGAATGAGGTTCGCCGGATCCTTGGCAAAACGGATGGCATCGTTGACCGCCCAGTCGCCGGGGCGGCCGTGCTCGAGGGCGCGCGGCATGTACTTGCCCGTAAGGCTGGCCGGCAGCCACTCGCGGAAATAGGACAGGCCGTAGGCGACCTGCGTGAGCATGCCGCCGGGATGCAGCGGATAAACGGCTTCGAGCGCCTCGAGCGCCGCCGTGAGCCGCTTTTGCGCAAGCTGGAGCGCCTGTTTATCGCCCTTCGGTATCGTGAGCCGGGCGGTGACGACGGCATGCCACAACGGCACCACCGCCACCGGCTCGCCCACGTGGTCTTCGATGGTCACCCCCGGCAGCTCATATTGCGTGAGTGGAGGGGTCGCGCTGACCCGTTTGGCATAGTTGACAACTCCCGCCCAATCAAATCCCGCCGCCTGTGTTGGCATGAACTGAACCCTCCTGAAAGCGACACGCGCTCGGTACGATTTTACCACTCCGGGCCATGCGCCCCATCGACGTAAGGTGCTGATTCCAAGCAGCACGGCCCGCCGGGAGTTGGTTCCGGCGGGCCGTGTCGGTGATTGGGGTTGAGGCTGGCTTACGGCTGCGGCGTGACCGAGACGATGTAGTTGCCGCCCCGTTGGTGCACCATGAGCAGGATGTCGCCGCCGGCCGGAGTGGCCTTGAGTTGCTTCTCCAGCCCGGCCACCGAGGTGACCGGGTGCTGTTGGACTTCCTCGATCACGTCTCCCTGCCCGATGCCGGCGAGCTGCGCCGGGCCGTTGGGCTCAACCGACTCGACCGCCAGGCCGTTGACATCGGCGGGAAGCTGGAGCTGATTCCGGATCTCCGGCGTCAGCGGGGTCACCGTGAGGCCCAGCTTCGGGGTCGTGCCGGAGGCGCCGCTGCCTTCATCCGCGGCCGCCGCGCTGCTGCCGGGAGCGTTGGTGAAGTTGCCCATGGTCACCGTGAACTGCATCGGCTTACCGTCACGCAGCACGTCCATCGTCGCCTTCGTGCCGGGAGCTGCGTCGCCGGCCACGACCTGGAGATCTCCGCCGTTGCTGATCGCGGTGCCCTTGAATTTCGTCACGATATCGTAGGGCTTGATGCCGGCTTGGGCGGCTGGGCTGTCGGCGTTCACCTGTGCCACCACCACTCCTTTGGCGTTGGGTGAATGCAGCGCAATCGCCTCGCCCGGCTGCAACGGCTCGACCGAGATCCCGAGGTATCCGCGAATCACTTTGCCGTTTTGAATGATGTCGGCGGCGACGGATTTGACCAGGTTGCTGGGGATGGCGAGGCCGATGCCGACCGAGCCGCCCGAATCGGTCAGCATTTCGGTGTTGATGCCGATCACTTGGCCGTGAATGTTGACCAGCGGACCCCCAGAGTTGCCATGATTGATGGGCGCGTCGGTCTGGATGAAGTTGCCGCGCATGTCAGGGTTGGGGCCGCTGGGGGTCATGTTGCGCGGCCGATTGAGAGCGCTGATGATGCCCCGCGTGACCGAGAAAGCTTCATTGAGCGGCGCCCCAACTGCCAGCACCGTCTCGCCCGGCTGCAGCAGACTCGAGTTGCCGAATGCCGCGCTGGTGAGATCGTTGGCGTCGATTTTCACCACCGCCAGATCGGTGTCTTTATCGGTTCCAATCACTTTGGCGGGGTAGATGCGGTCATTGTTGAGCTGCACCTGCACTTTACTGGCGCTGGCGACGACGTGGTTGTTGGTCACGATGTAGCCGTTGGGGGAAACGATGACCCCACTGCCCACCGCCACAAAACCATGCGCTTGCGGCTGCTGTTGCAACGGCCCGTGCTGAAAGAACTGGCGGAACGGCTCCGGAATATCCTGTGGCATCATGCGCCGCGCATGGGTCGGGGCATTACCCTCGACCTGGATGCGCACCACGGTCGGCAGCACGCGCTCGGTGACCGCTTCCGTAGCGCGATCGAGGGCTTCGAGCGGCGCGATCGTATCCGCGCTCAGGGGCCGCATGGTGGCGACCATCGCCTTGCCGCCGCTGGCCGCTAGAAAGGGCAGATGAATGAATCCCGCCGAAGCGGTGGCCGTGACGGCCAGGATAACGATGGCGGCCGCGGCAATTTTGGTGCGATTCGATATGCGAGTAAACACACGACGAGCGTTGATGTTCATAAACAGACTCCTTTCGAGCTGACGAGGCCCGCGCGTTAGATGCTGCTGGTGATCACCAGCACCTCCACCGGACGGATGACAGGAATACAACGAGGGACTATTTCCAGGCGCCACGCCGTAAGACCCGAGGGTAAACGTTGGGGCACCCAGGCTGGCGCTGCGATACAGGCCTGCACGGTGCTCAAACGCAGCGCCACTACCGCTGTCTGCACCGGGGCCGGGGCCGGCCGTGGCGCTGCGCTCACGACGGCTGGTGCGGCGCGCCGGGGCTCAGGCGCCCGCCGCGTCGCAGGCCGCAAGTGCCGAACCGGCATGAGCCTCAGCGCCGCCGCGG
>JBOGKK010000126.1:0-8977 GCA_050745425.1 Terriglobales bacterium | reverse complement strand
CCCTTCTTTTGCGCCTCGATGGCGCAGGCCAAACCAGTCGGCCCGGCACCCACGATTAACAGGTCAAAGCTCATATCGCTATTGTAGTATCGGAGAACTCTCGACAGGCACAGCCTGTCTTTGCCGGGGGCTGCGCCCCCGACGCCTCCGGCGGGCAGAAGTTGACCCCGGCAACGGCATGGGACATGGAAGGCACCCCATTCCCCGGCCTCGAACTTGCCTGCGCTGAGGCAACTCGGCCGTTGCCGCAACTGAGACCGCCAACCGGGAATATAATGGCCGTATCATGTGGCGCTGGGTGGCAAGCTGCGCTGTTGGGGTAGGCATCATGGCTGGCGCCATTGCGCCGCGAGCCCTGTCAGCCTCGCAACCCAAGCTGACCGAAGCGCAGCGCATCGCCATCATCCGCACGCTCATCGCCGAAGTGGGCATTGCCCGCCAGCCGCTGCCGCCCGACAAACACGGAGTAATCATCAATCCTGAAGGCCAGATCCTGAATCGCGGCGATGTCGAGCAGGCGCTGCTCGACAAGGGCGATTCGGCGCAGCGCGGCGCCCGTGTCGCCATAACCGCCATTCAATTTAAAAGCGACCGCATCATCTTCGTGCTCAATGGCGGTCCGCATACCACCCACTGGTACGACCATATCCATATTGGACTGAGCGGCAATCTTCCGGCCCGCCAAGCCCAGGTCCAGGGCGGCCCGCACGGCTCCGTGATCACGCTGCGGTTTGCCAGCGACCTGCCGCCGCTGACGCCGCAACAGGTGAAGCACTATCTTTCGCCGCTCATCGACTGGGACCGGCCTTCCAAGGCACTGGTCATGGTGCAGCCCATCCCGGCGCCGGTGAAACAGGCGATCAAACAACACAAAGTTCTCGTGGGCATGACCAAACAAATGGTGGTGGCCTCGCTCGGGCGCACCGGCAACAAATCTGGATCGACGGATGCGCAGGGCCGCCAGCTTCAGGACTGGGTTTATGGCCAACCGCCGGAGACGACCTTCGTGCGCTTCCAGGGCGCGCGCGTGATCCGCGTTACCATCTGGCACAACGGAGTCAAGACCGTCTCCACCCAGCCCGCGCCTGACCTCGCACGCGATCTTCGCCGCCAGCAGCAGCAGGCTTCACAAACGCAACAGGAAGCCGCTCAGCCGCCACCAACCCTGCGCCGGCCTGGCGATCCGCCGCCGCCCACGCTCAAACCAGGCACTACCGCGCAACCGCCGATGCAGGCGCCGCAAAACCCGCCGCCTCCCACCAGCACCAACCCGCAACAGAATCCACAGTTCCCTCCCGTGGTCTGCTGCAGCGGCAGTTCGCTCAGTTGACGCCGCTTACTTACCTTTGCGGTGCTCCAGGCGGTGCAATTCGACGTCAGCCTGGCGCGCGGCTTCCGTGCCCGGGTGATTCTTCGACAACGCACGGAACTCGCTGATGGCCTTGGCGCGACTCCCCATTTTTTCGAGACTGATGCCTTTGTTGAGCTCCGCCAGAGGGGTTTTGGAGTTGTCCGGGTACATCTCGATCAGCGTGTTGAACTGGTCAATGGCCTCATTATATTGGCCGTTTTGCATGAACTCGTTGCCGAGGAAATACGTCGCATCGGGAACTTCTGGATCATTGGGATAGCTGCGAATAAAGCGCGCCAGCTCGGCCTGAGCTTCGGGCGCACCGCTCTGAAAATCGCTCAGTGCTTTCTGGTATTGCTGCATGGGCGAAGCCGCCGCCGGCTGCGTGCTGGTCGTTGCCGTATTCGGCATGCCATTCGCGCTGCTGGACGCGTCGCTGGTTGTGCCGCCAGGCGCGCCGGTGGGGTTCGCCCCGGGAGTGGCCACCGCACTGGGCGGAATCGTCTGCTGCATCTGGTGCACTTGCTGCAGGGTGTGATCCATCGCCTGCATCTGCACTTTCATCGCCGCCAGCGCATCGGTAAGCTGCTGAAACTGCTTCGAGACGTCGTCGTGGTTCTGCGAGGCGACCAGCGCATCGCCGCTCAGGGCGTGCTGAATGGTGGTGAGGCTGCTGGCCAGCTTGTTCACCGTATCGGTGTTCTGAGTCACCAGTCCCTGGATCATCCCGATCTGCTGGTTAAAGCTCTTTTGGAGATCCGCCAGTTGGCTCATCAGCAGGCTCACGCTCTGCTGCAAGGCAATGATGCCCTTGTCCTCCGCCGCCGCCTGGCGCGGCATCGCCAAAACGCCCAACATTGCCAGGGCAATGATTGCAACTCCCAATTTCCGCATATGAGCCTCCTGCGGTCTGCAGCCGAGCTGCAAACCTGAGTTTGGATTGATTGTAAGCCCATCACCGGCGAGCGGGAATAGGGCTCACCCGCAAGATTACCCCCCAAAACAACGCCAGCGGTGCCAGGCCTGAGGCTCCGGCACCGCTGGGCGGCGGGTTGCGGGTTGAATTACTGCCCCTTGACGACGTGGCCGCGACGATCGAGTTGATAACAATCGTCGGTGGAGGCGGTGCAGAAGGGTTGTTCCTTGCCCACTGTGGTGGTGGTGATGCGGTTCGGATCCACACCCTGCGACACCAGATACGCCTTCACCGCGGCTGAGCGCCGCGCACCCAGCGCGAGATTGTACTCGGCTGTGCCGCGCGGATCGCAATGACCCACGATGTCGATGTTGAAGCCAGGATGGGCCTTCAAGTAAGCCGCATCGGCGGCCAGTGCCGATTGCGCATCGGGACGGATGTTGCTCTGGTTAAAATCGAAGAACGCATCGCGCACGATTTCCTCGAACGTCTCCTCGTTCTGGACCGCCGGGGCCGGAGTCGGCGCCGGAGCCGGAGGCGCGGACACGCTGACCCGGGCCGATGCCGTAGCCGTGCGGCCATCGGTGCTGGTCGCCACCACTTCATACGTGGTCGAATCGGTGGGGTTGACCGGCTGCGAACCGTTCAGGTTCACCGCTTCGCCGTTCAGTTGCACATTGGCGGCGTTGGTCGAGGTCCACTGCAGGGTGCTGCTGGAGCCGCTCTCAATCGCGGTCGGCGACGCTTGCAGCGTCACGGTGGGCGCGGGGGCAGCGGCCGGCGGCGGCGGCGCTGGCGGCGGTGGTGCGGTTTTATGTCCGCAGGCGGCCATGCCCAGGCTCAGTACCAAGGCTGCCGCTACTGCGAACACGGTGGAAAAACGCTGTGAAGTGGCGTGCTTCATCTTCTTCTTCTCCCTATCCCTGATCCTTGTTCTTTCTTGTCCTAGTGCCACGACCAGTTGGGCATCTCATTATCGCCGGTCGTGGTGATTTGTGCCGGTACCGATCCGTCCGCCGCGACGGTGTAAAGCTGTGTGTGAAATGGCGGTCCTGATTCAAATACAATATGCCGATTGTCTCGTGCCCAACTGGGAAAATCGTTTCGTTGTCCATTATGGGTCAACTGCACGTATTTTTGGCTCCCGAAATACCACAAGTAAATATCAAAATCCCCGGCATTGCGTTTCCCGTACTCGCGCACCCAGGAAAAGGCCAAAACCAGCCCATTCGGTGACCAGGAGGGGCTGGAGGCAAAGCCGCCCAGCGGCAGCCGCGTCTGATTGCTCCCGTCCGCGTTCATGATGTAAATCTGCGGCAGGCGGGCCCGGTTGCTGACAAACGCAATCTGGCCGGGACTGCCGCTGGGAGGCTTGGGATTCCACGCCGGCGACAGGTTGTCGAAACCGTGGGAGTGCGTCAGCCGCTTCAATCCGGTGCCGTTGGCGTTGATGGTATAGATTTCGAGGTTGGGCCCGTTCATGTTCGAGGCAAACGCCAGTTTTGTCCCGTCCGGCGACCAGGCGGGCGATTCAGTGAGATTGCCCCGGAAGCGCGGGAACGGCAGCAGGCGATTGCTCTCGAGCGAGAGCATGCGGAGCTGAAAATCGCCGTGGATGGACTGTACAAACACCAGTTTGGTGCCATCCGGCGATATGCGGGGCGAGTAGACAATGCCGCTGACGTGCGTCCGCTCCTGGTGATTGGAGCCGTCATAATCCATGGTCCAGACTTCCTGCTGTCCTCCCGGCTTGCTGTGGATGTAGGCAATTTGCGTGGTGGCGATGCCTGGACCGAAACCGAGTGCGCTGATGATGTCGTCGGCGAGATGATGGGCTATCGAGCGTGCGCCCACGACCGTATTGGGATCGGCGTAGCGGCGCGCCAGCAGGCGCCCGGCGCCTGGCGCCTGCGTGACATCGTACAAGTAGGCGCTGACCACCAGGCCCCCGCTTTGCACATCCATCGCGCCAAAAACCAGCCGCTGTACGCTCAGCGGCGCTGACGACCAGGCCGAGCGCAAACTGGCATTATTGAGGTCCGTTTCGGCGTTGGGAACCGGCGCCGTGTACTGGCTCCGACCCACCATGGTCACCACCGCCGACTGGTAGAGGTCGTTCCAGAGCACCTGGTTGAAGGTGTCTTGCTCGTTCTGCGGCACGCCGCTGGCGCGGAAGTCGGGCACCGCCAGCCGGAATTTCGAGGTTCCCGTTATGACGATATTGGCCTGATCCTGCGCCGCCACTCCCAGCGCCAGCAGCAGCACCGCGAACAAGAGCGACACGCCTTTTCTTGAAGAATATTTCATCGCGTTTTCATGGTCCGGATGAGGTTCACCAGGCTCCAGATCTGCTGGTCGCTGTCCTGGCTCCACGCCGGCATGCCGCTCATGCGGATGCCGTTGCGGATAGTGTAAAAGAGCGTGCCGTCGCTTTTATTCTGCGTCAAGCCGCGCAGGTCGGGCACGTGAGGATACATCGACTGGCCCAGCATCGTGCGGCCATTACCGTTGCTGTTATGGCACACATTGCACTGTGTAGTAAAGAGTTGACGTGCCGCCGTCAACTGCTGCGGGCTCGGTGGATAGGGGTTTTTCCGCTTGGCCTGGCTCGCCGGCAGCGCCAGATGGCGGCTCAGGCTGGCCAGCTCGGTTTCGATCCACGTGGGCCTGGCCTTGGCGCTGAAGCCGTGAGCGTCGTGCAGCCACACCGCCGCGCCGCCGCCCAGCACAAGCAGGACGACCGCGGCCGCAATCAGCAAGCCCTTGGTCATGGGTGCAGATCCAGTTCGAATTGGCTATATCTTTTCGCGGGACCCTCCCGCCCGTAACCGCGCAACCCGAACCCCGGAACCTTACACTTCCAGCTTAAACCGCTCGGGCCAGAGCCGCCAAGCAGAAACGTTTACGGCTGTGGCACCTGGGCACTGGTCAAGCGCACCGTCGCCGTGGCCGAAATTTTGGTTTGTGCGACGGCCGGGTCCACACGCACCAGCTTGTGCTGGCCGGTACGGACAATGAGCGCCAGGCTGTTGCGGTCGCCCTGGGGCAGATCCGCGTCGGGGCTCTTTGGAGCCGTGGTGTCGATCCACTGGCCGGTGGCGGGGATGTAGACGAGGGCGTGGTCAAACGCTGCCATGGTAGCGGCAACCTGGCCGGCCGCATTGGCTGGCGCCAGCGGGCCCATTGCCGGCGTGCGCACCAGCGCCACATCGGCCTGCACGCCCAGCGAGCGCAGCCAGGTCACCAGCAACAGAGCGCCATCTTTGCAATCGCCCTGTTCCCTGGCAAACACCTCCGCCACGGGTGCAGGCACGTAGGCGTGTACGCCTTGCTCCACGCCACGATAGGAAAGATGGCGCGAAAGATAGCTCCATACCCGCGCGACAATGGCCTGGGTCTGGGCAGCGCGCCTGTCGGCCATGCCCGCCGGCGCGGCCGCACCCACCGGCGCCCCGATTTTGCGCAATTCCGCGGCGAGCGCAGGCGGAATCTGGGCGCGCTGCGACAACAGGCTGCTATACCAGGCAGCCATGGCCGACCACGTCGTAAAGCTCGACACCTGCACAAACGGCGAAACATCGGTGATCGCCGGACCTCCCGGCGACTGGAAAAATGCGGGCTGGCCGCTGGCTTGCCACGACCAGGTGCGCAGGCCACCGACGCCGCTGCCCAACTCGGGCGCCGCCAGCCCGGCTCCGCTGGCCGCCATGGGCTGGCGCGCAGCCAGCACATAGCGCACGCGCTCGGTCGCAAAACTATCGCGGAAGGCAAACATGTTGCCGATGAAATGTCCGCCGAGCAACGACCAATCCTGCCCCGCATCGGGCAGAATCGCGTAGACCACGCTCACGCGATCGCCCGCATGCAGACGCGGCAAGCCCAGCCGCCGCGGTTCGGTGCCGATGGCAAACCCCGGCAAATCGCCCAGGTCTTTGCCCTGTGCCACTACCTGGTAGGGACTGCGCTTGCCCTTGCGCCGCCAGACTTCGGCGCGGATCAGTTGAAAGTGCCCGCGCGCACTGTCATACCAGAGGTTGTCGGGCGCAAACATCGCGGCTCCCTCTCGAGAGCGGATTTGAAAGACCCGCTGCAGCAGCAGCGCCGACAATCCGCTGGGCACGACCTGCTCGTAGCGCAGATGGTAAAGCTGCACCGAGCCTTGCCCGCCAAATTGAGCCGTCTGGTCGCGCAGCAACGCGGGCGACACCAGGTACGCCTGCGCGTTGCGCACCAATTGCTGGGCGGTGACTGGATGTGGCGTGGCAGCGGCCGCCGCAACCGCGGCAAGCACACTGAGGACGCACACAAGGACTGGACGGCGGCGAAGTGGCAATTCGGCGCGAGCTCCTTACTCAAGAGCGAGTGTGGCGCGCCAGCTTTGTTCAGCCTATCCGGCGGATGCCTTAGTTCAGAAAAGCCCGCAGTCGCCGGCACGGGCCACCAGGCGCCTCTGCCTAAACGGGTGGGATGTGCCCGCGCCAGCCCCACCACGCGGTGAGCACCGCCAGCGGAACGATCACCAGGAAAAAATCGCTGCCGTAGGTCTGCAGCACACGCTGCCGTGCCGCGCCCGGCACCAGCGGCTCCAGCACGGAAGCCGCTACGGCCACCCATAACCACGTTTGCGCCTTGCCGCGCAAGCGTCCATGCGCCCATTCCGCCGAAAGCCACAGCGCCGGCCACAGCAGGGTCACCATAACCAGCCGGTGCACATGCGGTTCGAGCACCATCACCATCGCCAGCATCAAGGCTACGGCCCCGTCAGCAGGGCCGCGCATGCGCGCCAGCCAGTAAAGCATCGCCAGCGTCAGCAGTGCCGCCAGCAGCATCCAAAGGTGCTCGACTGTCGCCGGAGCCATTTGCAGCCAGGCGATCTGATGGTAGGCGGAGGCATCGGCGAGCCGCCTGTAGTCAATCACGCGCAGGTAGCGCGCCAGCACGTCATGCAGCGACTGGCCCGGATACCAAAGCTCGCCTGCGGCCGCGCTCAGCGCCGCAATGCTGCGCTCCTGCGTCAGCCAGGCGCGCAGCAGCGCCATCTGCGCCCCCACGCCCCGCCACAGGACCGGCAGCAGCGTCCAGCCCGCCGCCCACGCCAGCATCCATCCTGATGCCTTCCACTTTTTGCGCACCAGCAGGCAGGGCAGAAAAAACAGCGGCCAAATTTTCAACGCCGCCGCCCACCCCAGCCAGAACCCGCGCCACAGCGGCCGCTCCGCCAGAAACGCCGCCACGACCATCACAACGATGAAAAACTGCGCGTTGCCGTAGCGCAGCTCCTGAATAAAGTAAGCCGCAATCAGCAGCAGGCCGGGCCACAATGCACCGGCGTCGTGCAGGCCCCAGCGCTTGCGCAGCGCAATCACCACGGCGCCGCCGGCCGCGATTTTGCCCACCGCCCACAGCACCACCGCGAGGCGCAGCGGCAGCAGCGCCAGCGGACGGAATAAATCCAGAAAAATCGGCGGATAGCGGTACACCCCGCCCGGCCACGCCATACCGCTTTGGGGCCCGTACATGGGCGCTCCGGCGAAGTAGTGGCGCGCGTTTTCAAAATAGACGTGAAAGTCGATCGCCTTTTCGGGGCGCAGCAGCGCCAGCAGCGCCGCGGCGAGCGCCAACACGCCGAACGCCAGCCATTCCAGCTGCTCCACGGATGGTGGAGAATCAGCTTTGGAGGTAGCGGGCGGGATCGCGCGCGGTGGCATAGAGGCAGTAGGTGGCGGCAATGCGGGTCAGCCGCCGCAGGTCTTCGGTATTGGCGCCCAGCTCCTCGTCGGCTTCGCTGGGCGCAAAAAACGCATCGATGGATTCGTCCACCGCGGGCAAGCTCAAGGGTACTTCCAGCGGAATGAAGCCGAACTCGCCCCCTTCATCGTAAGTCACGATCATCAGCGTCAACTCGCGTTCCTCGGCCGGCGATGGCGGCTCAAAGTGCGTGAGGTAAATCTCCTTCGCCCACTGCATCCGGCTGCCACCGGCGCCGCGCACCACCTGCGACCAATCCTCAAACTGCACGCACAGCGCCGGAGCGGGCGAGCGGAACTGAGTCGAGTTCAGCCGCAAATAGCGTGGATCCTCGAACGCCTGCGCCAACTCCTCCGGCGCCCGCGCATGCACCGCACCAAAGCGCCGGTAGCAGGCCCAGGTGTGCAGCATATGCAGAAACAGGTTCTGGTCGCGCTCTTCGTCATGTTCGGCCGCGTAGTTCACGAACAGCGGCAGCTCCAGGTAGCTCAGCAGATTAATGACCGGCAGGCCGTTGCCCTCGATCCAGGCGATGGTCTCGGCCAGGTTGCGGTCCATGTCCTCATCGCCGGCGCGCAAGATGTCATACAGTGGCTCGGGGGCAATCGGCGGTCGTTGCCGCGCCAGGGCAGCTTCCGGTTGCGGCGGCCGCGGCGCGAGGCCGGCGCCCGCGGCGGCGGCGAACCAATCCGTGGCCAAAGCATCCAGCGCCTGCCAGCCCCCTTCGGGCTCATAGCCCTCGACCAATTCCATGGCCAGATTTTCATCGAGCGAGCGGCTGTGCAGCTCGCTCCAATAGGCCCGTCCGCGCTCCTCGGCCGCGGCCGCATCGCCGTCGAATTCCGCCCGCAGCACCACCCCGTCGCCGCGCCGCGCTGCCTGCAGGCGCGCCGGGTATTGCTCGGCAATTTCGCTCACCAAGGCGACGAACGCCACCGTCTGCTCGGCAAACGGGGTATGGA
>JBOGKK010000125.1:0-21013 GCA_050745425.1 Terriglobales bacterium | reverse complement strand
GTTGAAGTCCGGAATGCGCGTATCCGGATTCAGAACCACGGTCTCCAGTACGGTGCCGAAGCGGCTCGCGTGCCAGCTGTGCGGCTCGCCTTTCTCCGCCAGATGAATGCCCTGGGCATAGCAGCCGCCTTCGAAGTTGAATACCCCGTTCGAGCCCCAGCCGTGCTCATCATCGCCAATCAGCCGGCGTCCCGGATCGGCCGACAGCGTCGTTTTGCCGGTGCCCGAAAGCCCGAAGAAAATGGCGGCATCGCCGTCCGGTCCGACATTGGCCGAACAGTGCATGCCGAGCACGCCCCGCTGCGGCAGCAGGAAATTCAGCACCGAGAAGATCGATTTCTTCTGCTCCCCGGCGTAATAAGTGCCGCCGATCAGAATCAGGCGCCGGGTGAAGTTGACGAGAATGTAGGTGCCGGTTTTGGTGCCATCTTCGCTGGGCACGGCCGAGCAGCCAGGCATGGAAACAATGGTGAAATCCGGGCTGAACGATTTGCGCTCTTCCGCCGAGGGCCGCAGGAAAAGATTGTGGACGAAAAGATTATGCCAGGCCAGTTCATTGACCACGCGCACGCGCAAACGATAGTCCGGATCGCCGCCGCCGTACAGATCCTGCACGAAAACTTCACGCCCCTTGACGTAGCCGGCCATGCGCTGCCGCACCTTTTCAAAGGATTCCTCGCTGATCGGCTGATTCACGTCACCCCAGGCGACCGTGTCTTTCGTAAGGTCGTCTTTCACGATGTAGCGGTTGGGAGGCGTGCGGCCGGTGAATTTCCCGGTGGCGGCCGTGACCGCGCCGCGCGCGCTGAGTTGCGCTTCCTTACGGGCAAGAACGTGTTCAATGAGGGCGGCGGGCGCGAGATTCGCAATCGGGCGGGCGTCGTCGAGTTCCGGGAACCCGGGAACAGTTTCAACGGGTGCAGTGGCCATGGAGCAGGATATCCTTTCTTCTCAGAATATTTTATAACCAAACCGCCGCCGGGTGAAGGCGTATCGCGCCGAGAGCCTATTTTACGCGCTCCAGATATTCGCCCTCGGTCGTCCCGACCCGGATCTTCTCGCCGATTTCCACAAATGGCGGGACCTGCACCACCAATCCCGTTTCCAGAGTTGCCGCTTTGGTCACGTTGCTTACCGTGGCGCCTTTCAGCCCCGGCTCGGTTTCGGTCACCTCGAGATCGACGGTCTGTGGCAGCGACACCGACACCGGCTTGCCTTCGTAAAACTCGACGCTGATCTTCAGGTTTGGAATCAGGTAGTTCACCCCATCCCCGAGCGTGTCGCGATTGAGGTGTGTCTGCTCGAAGTTCTTCGTGTTCATGAAGTAAAACGCATCCCCGTCGTTGTACAGATACTCCATCTCCACTTCATCGAGCGTGGCGCGTTCGACCTTGTCATCAGAACGAAAACGGTATTCAATCAGCCCGCCGGTGCGCAGGTTGCGGATCTTCGCCTGAACGAACGCGCGCAGGTTGCCGGGTGTGCGGTGCGTAATGCTGAACACCGAATACAGCTCTTTATCGTGGATGATGATCATCCCTGAACGCATCTGGTTGGCGGAAAAAGCCATGCGAAGTCAACTCCTTCGTCGGAAACCATCATTATGCCAGCCTTTGCAGGCATCCTGCCAGCCTATTGCAGCCGTTTCACCGCTGCCGTCGAGCTTGTGCTGGAGGGCAAATAGCTATGTTCCGCAAACGCCGCGAACTGGCCTGCGCCCTTCCCGCCCGCCGCGCCTCCCGCGCCGACCCGGCCACCGTTCTACGCTCTGAGTGAGCGCTGGCGCACTACCTCGAACAGCGCAATCGCCGCCGCCACGCTCGCGTTGAGCGAGGCCACCCCCGCCGCCAGCGGAATCCTCACCCGCGCATCGCACAACTTGCGCGTGAGCGCGTGCAGGCCACGCCCCTCGGCACCGACGATCAGCAACGTCGGCGGCCGAAAATCGTGCTGCCACAGGCCCGTATCCGCTTCGCCTTCCAGCCCGACAATCCAGAACCCAGCTTGCTTGCAGCTCTCCAGCGCCCGCGCCAGGTTGCCCACCTGCGCCACCCGCACGTGTTCCATTGCGCCTGCCGACACCCGGTCAACGGCAGCCGTCAACCCCGCCGATCGCCGCTCCGGCAGCACCACTCCATCCACGCCCGCCCCACAGGCCGTGCGCAGGATGGCGCCCAGATTATGTGGATCTTCAATGCCATCGCAGGCGAGCAGCAGCTTCTGCGGCGCATCGGCCAGCAAGTCCTCCAGCGCCATGGTTTCTTTTGCCGCGGCCATGGCGACCACGCCCTGATGTCGCGCACCTCCTGCGAGACGGTCGAGCGCCGCCCCCGGCTCCAAACGCACCGGCACACCGGCCGCGCGCGCTGCGGTCAGCAGCTGCTGCACGCGCGCGTCGTGCCGCTCGCGGCTCGCGGCCACAAAGCGCAGCGGCGTACCTGCGCGCAAAGCCTCTTCGACCGCGTGAATGCCAGCCAGCACGCGCTCTGAGCCCGGCTTCATTGGTCGTAACGCAGCAGCGCATGCACGTCATAGCCGCCGAGCTTGTCGCGTCCGTGCAGAAACGTCAGTTCCACGATGAAGGCCAGTCCGGCAACCGTACCGCCCAGTTGCTCCACCAGCTGCGTGCTGGCGATGGCTGTGCCGCCGGTGGCAATCAAATCGTCGACGATCAACACGCGCTCCCCCGCGCGGATGGCGTCTTTATGTACTTCCAGCCGGTCCGTGCCGTATTCCAGACTATATTCCACTGACGCCGTAGCTGCCGGCAGCTTGCGCGGCTTGCGGATAGGCACAAATCCAACCCCCAGCCGGTACGCCAGCGCCGGGCCAAAGATGAATCCACGCGCTTCGATACCGGCCACAAGATCAATCTTTTCCTGGGCGTAGCGTTCTGCCAGAATGTCCACCACGCGGGCAAAAGGCTTCGCCTGTTTCAGCAGCGTGGTGATGTCGTAAAACAAAATGCCAGGTTTGGGAAAATCAGGCACTTCGCGAATAAAAGCTTTCAGGTCGTCGTGAGAGGGAAGCGTTGCACTCGCCATAGGTGAGCTCCTTTTGTCCTCAGTCCAGGATGGTAAAGCCCTGCAGGGCAGCGAGTTGCGCGCTCCTCAGCAGCCATGCTCCGCGCTCCACTGATTTCACATCCGCGGCCAATGGCCCCTGCCGCAAGTGCTGCTCGAGGATGTTCAATGCCGCGTCGCTGCCGGCCGCCAATACTTCGACGGAGGCATCGTCGCGATTCCGCACCGATCCCCGCAACTCCAGCGCCTGTGCCTGTCGCCGTACGTAAGAGCGAAACCCCACTCCCTGCACCCGGCCATAGACTTCAAAACGGGCCGTTGCCATCCTCTACACCCCGTTGGCATTTTAGCAGCAGCCATGGATGCGGCCAAGGACAACTACTCTGCCCGCATGCGCGCATCATAAGGGCAACGGAGGGCCTATGGGTGCATGGAAACAAAGCCTTCGTAAGGCACGTTCGCTCAAGCCGTCGCGCGTTCGCCAGGATGCACGGCGTCCTTTTCGCATCGAACTGCGCGCGGCTGATGCGCGGGAGCGCGAGGCGCTATGCCGCGTCCTCATCCCTGACGAGGTGGTAGGTCGTGAGCGCACGCGCGCCAGCGAGCACCTTTGCCTGCCCGGAGGCGTCCACGCCGATATCGTGGTCTGTACTCCGCTGGTGCAGGCCGAAGGTGTGGTGGTTGATCCTGCGCACCCTGAAATTGGGCTGCGCAACCTGCTTCGCGCTTATCCCCGCTATCGGCTTGCCTTGGGACGCATTTTTTCCCCGATCCGGCAAATCCTGGCGCGCGATTTGATTCAGGCCGTGGCCTCGCGCAATGCCGCTATTGCCGCCATCAGTGCCTTGCCCGAGGTAATTCCCAATCCGCTCAGCCTGATTCTGGCACTGGGCGAAATGGGTTCCGATACCGTGCTCATTACGGCCAATCAGATAGGCTTGGCGTTTGAATTGGCCGCTTTACATGGCGAATCTGTGGGATGGCGGGCGCAGTCGGGCCGCATCGGCCTGGTGCTGGCCGCCGCCTTCGGATGGCGCACGCTCGCACGCGCACTGCTGGGTCTGATTCCGGCCGGCTATGGCTTGGCTGCCAAAACCGGAGTCGCCTATTCGGGCTCGCTCGCGGTTGGCAGCGCGTTGTGGAAGTATGAGCGTCCGAGCCTGGCGCCAGCTTCGCGCAGACCCGAGCCAATTAAACGCACCCAAGCAGCTCTCAACCAGCGTCAAAGTGCGTAGGAGAACTCAGAGAGGCATTTTCGATGAATCTTCACATCACGCTGCAAGTGCCGCGTTCGCCCGAAATTCGCCACATCATCGATCGCTTTCAACAGAAGCTGGAGCCGCTGTTGTTTGTCTTCCAGCCCGAACTGGTGCAATTGCAGGGTCGGTTGGTGCGCCACACCAGCCGCGAGGGCGTATGCTGCCGTCTGAACCTGCACTTGCCCACCGGCCAGCTCAGCAGCGAAAGCACCGCTTCAACCGCGCAGCACGCTCTACGTTCGGCCAGCGATGAGCTGGTGCGCCAGCTTCACCGCCATAAGCAGCGCTTGCGCGAGACACGGCCGCGCTGGCACGCGCCAACGCACCGGGGAAGTTTTCTGCCTGCGCCAGTACCTGAAGCGGAACGCCAGGCTGACCTTGCCGCCTATTTCGGTAGCCATTATGAGCAGTTGTTGGCGTTTGTGCGGCGTCAGATAGCGCTGCGTGAACGGTTGGATGAGATCCCGCGGGGATGGCTCGACCCCGCCGAAGTCTTGAATGAGGTCATTGTGGCCGCGCTTGACGCACGTCCGTCAGAACCGAGTCTGAATCGCGGGCGCTGGCTGTTGCTGCTGAGCGCCGCAGCCATCCGGAATGTGATCAAGTCCTATGGCGAGATGCGCCACGGCCAGGCGTTGCGGTCGTTGGAGGAAAACCAAAGCCGTGTTGCCGCAGTCAGTGATGACATCGCAGAAAAGGAAACCTTGGAGGACCGCTTAGCCTCACCTCAAGCCGACCCGGAGGAAAACGCCGCTGCCATAGAAGGTTTGCAGCGCTTGGTGGCTGCCGTCAAGCCGCTCCCGCGCCAGCAGCGCAACGATTTGGTGCTTTATTTGCTCGAAGGCTTCCGGCCCAAGGAGCTGGCGCAGCTTTCCGGGCGCAGTGAAGCCGAAGTGGTGGCTTCGCTCGATCAGGCCGAGACTACATTGCACCAAATGCCCAATCCACCCTCCCTATTGCACCGGCCCATGCCGCTTGACGGCGATCTGCGCCTGTTCTCGCGCCCACGGACGCGCGCCCGGCCACCCAGGTCTGCCATACTGCCGCAGAGGGCTTGAGTGTGCATGGGTAAATCCGGACGGCTACAGCATGTCCTGGCACCGGTCGTGCTGCTGGTGCTGGCGAGCGCCGCCGTCGCCTGCCATATCAAAGCCCCAGCACCGGCGCCACCGGCCCCCTCCCGGTCGGCCGCGGCGCCGCCCGCCACGGTGCTGATGCCGGCGAGTCCTTCTCCGGCAATTCCCAATCCACCGCAGGTTTTGCCAGCCGCGCCAGTTCCGGCGCCGGAGCATCCCGATCAGATTGGTATTTTGATCGCCGCTGTCGAGCAGCAATATCAGGCAGCCCTGCAACTGGATCGTGCCGGCCAGTTGGACGAGGCGCGCCAGGGCTTCGACGTGGCCCTCGACCATTTGCTGTCGAGTCCATACGACATTCCCGCCACTCCCCGTCTTCAGGCCGAACTGACTTCGCTGTTGGACCGGATTCAGGCGCTTGAAAGTGATGCCTTGCCTGCCGGCGGTTTCTCGCAGGCGCAGCCGCAGACCTCGCTCAAGCGCATCCTGCAATTGACGTTTCCTCTCGATCCCGCCACTAAGGCGCGCCTCGAGGCCAAAGCGCGTGTGGCACTCGCCCGGCAGCGCCGTGGCCAGCTCCCGTTGACCGTCAACGATCCCGTTTTGCGCTACGTGCACTATTTCACCACTCGCGGTCGCAGTGACTTGCTGCAGGGCTTTCGCCGTGCCGGCCGCTACCGCGCCATGGTCGACAGAATTTTCACCGCGGATGGCATTCCCACCGACCTCATTTACCTCGCGCAACTGGAAAGTGGTTTTGACCCTAGATTAACCTCGCGTGCTGGTGCCCGCGGTATGTGGCAGTTCATGTCCCTCACCGGTGAGGGCTACGGCCTGAAGCGTAACCACTGGGTCGACGAGCGCATGGATCCGATCATGTCGACGCGTGCGGCTGCCGAGCACCTGAAATCGCTTTACAGTCTGTTTGGCAATTGGTACCTGGCGATGGCGGCCTATAACACCGGGGAAGTCACCATCGAGAGAATCGTGGCGCGAACCGGCTATGCCGATTATTTCAAGCTCTACAAAGCCGGAATCTTGCCGCGCAGTTGGCGCAACTACGTGCCCATTATCCTGGCCATCGCCCTGATTGCCCAAAACCCGAGTGAATATGGCATTGCCAGCCCCGATCCCGATCCGCCCTACTCGCCTGACCAAGTGAAAATCACCGCACCTGAGGATTTGCGCCTGGCTGCCGAATGCGCCGGCGTTACGGTAGCCGACCTGGAGCGATTAAATCCGGCCCTCTTGCATGACCTGGTGCCCGAGCACTACACACTGAAGCTGCCAAGAGGGACAATGCGGCACTACGAAAAGGGCATGGCTGCCATCCCCGCCCCGGATCGGGTGTACTGGCGTTTGCATTGGGTGAAAAGAGGCGAGACTTGGCGCGAGCTGGCGCACCGTTACCACATAAGCGAACGGAAATTGCAGCGCGCCAACCATCTCAGCGCCACCCATGCTCCGCCGCCGGGCATGCCACTGGCGCTGCCGCATCGGGTGCTGCGGCGAAAGTTTTAGCCCCGGAACTGTGTGCCGACTTGCGGAGGAACTTGGGACTTGCCAGAATGTGCGTGTACACGAAGCAGTAGCCAGAAGTTGGGAAACGAGGAGGAAGTATGAGATGCGATGACGAGTCTCTTCATCTCCGGTATTCGGCTGCCGGCGATCCGGAAGATCCATTTGGTTTTGGCGATGATGCAACCGCCGGCTTTGACGATGACGAAGGCGATGAACTCGATGCCTTTGCCGTGCTCACCGAGACCACCGCGGCCATGCCCGTGTTCTCCCCAGAACCTGTAGCAGCGCCGGCGGTTGCTTTGCCCACGCCGCCCAAAGCGCGTGCACAAGCGCGCAAGCGCCCCGCTCCGGCGGCAAAAAAATCCAGCCGGAAACCTGCCCCGAAAAAACCGGCAGTTAAAAAGGCGGCAGCCAGGAAGGCGGCAGTTAAAAAACCCGCCGGTAAAACGGCCGCCAGGAAAGCGGCGAGGAAACCTGCGAAGAAGGCCGCGGCGAAGCGGACCACCAAAAAGGTTGCCGCCAAGCGCCCTCCGGCGCGCAAGCCTGCGGCGAAAAAACCCGCTCGCAAGCGCAGCCGGCGTTAGCGCAAAACTCAATTGGCAGCCCGTCCTGCGGCGGCTGCATCTACTGCGAAGCGGGCATTTGCAAAGTTGTCCGCCGCCGTTATGGATTGGTGCGTGGATCTTCACTACATTTTAGACCGGCGCTTGGCGGTGGGAGGTGGAGTATGGACCCTGGAAGCGATGATGGAGCTGTCGCGCCGCGGTTTCACCCACATCATCGACGCGCAATCGGAGTTTGACGATACCGAACTCGCTGCCGAAGTTGGCATCGAGGTTGCGTGGAATCCGGTCGAGGACGACTTCCAACCCAAATCCGACGCGTTTTTCGATTGCTCAGCAATCTTCGCCCTCCGGGCGCTGCAACGGCCGGAAGCGAAACTCTATGTGCATTGCGCTGCCGGCTATCATCGCGGTCCGCTGGCTGCTGCCGCCGTCCTGTGCGAGCTTGGCTTCGATCCTGACGATGCCATGGAGCTGATTCAATCGCGCCGCCCCGGCGCCGAGTTTCCTCCGCTCTATCGCGCCAGCCTGCAACGCTGGGCCGCGCAGCGCGTGCGCGCCGCCACCGCGGAACCAGGCTTGCCGTAGCCAGCCCGATCTCGCACGCCCCATTCGTATCGTGGTACACCAATACGGGCTTTGCTTCTAAACTGGAATCATGCTGAATCAAATCCGCGCTCAGGGCGCCGTCGCGGCGGCTGCCAGTCTGGCTGATGCGCTGCGCAAAGGCGACACCAGCGACGCCATTGACTTGCTGCTTGGTTGTCACTGCCGTATCCGCCA
Organism: Terriglobales bacterium; assembly: GCA_050745425.1. Lineage (GTDB taxonomy): Bacteria > Acidobacteriota > Terriglobia > Terriglobales > SCQP01 > SCQP01. The sequence continues at coordinate 12,788 of JBOGKK010000125.1, read as the reverse complement.
TTTCACCACTATGGCGCGGCGCCTTGCCGAACCAGAGGCTCCGAGCGATCAGATCCCGGCGGCGGCGCGGGCCGTGTATCGCTATTACAAAGTCGCACTACCTCTGCACGAGGCCGATGAAAATCAGTCCGTTTACCCGCGCCTGCGCGCCGCCGCCCCGCCCGGCGATTTGGCCGATGCCAATCAGGCTATGGTAGACCAGCATGTCAGCATCGACCGCATCATCGCCGAATTGCTGCCGCAATGGGAAGCACTGGAGCAGCATCCCGGAACGGCACCCGCGACCGCGGCTGCGGCCCAAAGGCTCGACGAAGCTTGGCGCGACCACCTGGAACTGGAAGAACGCTTGATTTTCCCCGCCCTTCGCGCCCATCTCAGTCAAGAGGACAGAACCGCCATACGTCAGGAAATGATTGCGCGCCGCAACGTTTCCGGCGCGGGAGCAGCCGGTGTCAAAAGCGGTAAGCCACAATAGCGGTTGACCCGAACCGCTGGGTGGTGTCTAATGGCACATTGTATTCGTTTGACTTGCTCAAGACAGGGAGATTAGTGTGGCACTGAAACTCACCACCCGTACCGTTGCAGGCGTGACCGTTGTTGAAGCGGCCGGACGCATCATTCTCGGCCAGGAGACCAATGACTTGCGCGAGAGCGTTAAGGGTCTGTTGGCGAATGGCACGACCAAAATTGTGATTAACCTGGCCAATGTCGATTTCATCGACAGCAGCGGCTTGGGCGCGCTGGTGGGCCTGTACAGCACCGCAAACTCGAAGGGCGCAAATATCAAACTGGCCGCCATCACCAAGCGCTTCCACGAGCTGCTGATGATCACCAAGCTACTCACCGTCTTCGACGTTTTCGACGACGAAGCTGCCGCCGTCGCCAGCTTTAAGTAGCTAGCATCGGTAATGCGGGACTACCCCACCCGTTGCAGCGTCAGTCCCGTTAGCAGCTTGGGGAAGAAGTCTGTCGACTTCTGCGGCATGACGCCGCCGGCGAGAGCGATGTCCCGCACCGTTCCCGCCGAAACCGGGTGCAGCAGGAATGCCGCCTGCGCGGCCTTTGCGGCTACTGACTGCAGTGCCTCCGCCGGCTCTTTGACATAACGCAGGTGCTGCTCGGCGCGCACCATCTCCGGCGTCACGCCTAGCGCCAGATCCAGTGCCAGCCGGTGCAGCAGCACCACGTCCAGCGCTCGTTGTTGCGGCATGGCTTCCGGCAACAGCGCTTCCAGGTTCAGTTCCGGCTTCGGGCGCAGCAGCATCAGGTGGGGATGCCCGGCCAGGGCCACGGCGACCGCCGGGCCTTTTTGGGCGGCAGCCGCCAGCAGCGGCCGGATGCGCCTCGCCGCTTGTTCCTCGGTGACCCCGACCCCAGTGTCATCCACGCTGAAATACTGATGCAGCTTGGTGAGTACCGCCGCCGCGTCCCAGTTCGCCAGTCCGTAGATGAGCCGGTGCGTCGGCAGCACCACCAGGCCGGGAGCATCCAGATTCACGAAGGTCATCATCGCCCAGTCCCAGGGGTGATCCTTGCGATGCGGAGCCTGGGCGTTCTGTTCGTTGCGCCAGGCAAGCGCGGTTTCATAGCGATGGTGGCCGTCGGCGATTACCAGCGGCAGCGGAGCCATGGCGTGCTGCAGGCGCTCGATCACCCCGGCGTCGGTTTCACGGTACAGCCGGTGCACCGTGCCGTACTCGTCAGTTGCTTCCAACACCGGGTTTTGTGCCCGCCCCATCATCTCCATCTCGACCTTCTGATGGGGATCGCTGTAAAGCATGAACAGGAGTCCGAAGTGCGTTCGAGTCGCGCGCAGCAGCGCCTGGCGATCCTGCTTGGGGCCGCTCAGCGTCTGCTCATGGCGGTGGATGACGCGATGGTCGTAGTCTTCCAGGCCGCCAAGAGCGATGAAACTGCGGCGAATGTAGCTGTCTCCCGCCTCCGGCGCCCGGAACTGCTGCGTATAGGCATAGATCGACGGCTCGGGGTCAGCGCGCAAAACTCCCTGCTCGATCCAGGTGTTGAGATAATTGGCCGCGCGCGAGTACACGTTGTCGCTTTCGGTGTCACCTTCCTTCTTCTCGCCCAGAATGACGCGCACGAGATTGTATGGGCTGGCGGCAAGATAGCTCTGCCGCATGGCGGGGGTGATCTTGTCGTACGGTTGGGTGAGAACGTCAGCGGCGCGGACGCGGCTCAGGTCGTAGCGGTAGGCGGAAAAAGGTCGGATACGTGCCATCGCAGTCCATTGTAGCTTGCCCTCGCCCCAGCTTAAAATCAGTCTGGAATGCCCCTTGCGCCCGAATCCGGCAGCGACGATACCGCGCCTGCGCTGCGGCGCCGCTTTGGCTCCTCAGCCGAAGCCGCAACCTTGCCGTTGCCGCCACCGCTACGCCCTCACCTCCAGTCCCACCAGCGCGACTTCTGGCTCCGCGTGACCACCTTTGCCACGCTGTTGGGCGCTGTTCTGACCATTCTGTATGCCTGGTTTCTGGCTCAACCGGACGTCTTGTCTGTCCTGACGCCGTCCGCCTTTGCCAGTTTTGATCGCATCCTGGTTCCGTTGCTTGCTTTCACCGCGGTAATCGGTGTGTTGGTGCTCGATCGCATGGCCACATTGGGCCTGGTCTTGCTGCTCGCCGGCACCGTGTTCGGCCTGACCGGAGGCACGATCTGGCTGCTGCCAGGTGCCGTGCTCGGCTGCATCTGGGCCGCCCGCCATCATCGCGCCGCCCGCGCCACCCTGGGTTTTCTCCTGCTGGTGCCCGGTGTCGCCGCCGTTTTCTACGCGCTGCTTGCTGCCCTCGGTGTTCTCAGTGGCCTGCCCGCATCCAGTCTGGGACCGTTCGCGCCCAGGAGTCTTGGTCAGGACTTGGCACCTCTGGAATTTTTGCCGCTCGCACTGCTGGGCGCGTGGTTGCTGGTCCGCCCCCTGGATCGCAGGCGTAAACTATGAATATGGCGAGCCGCAGTTCTGAGGATCCTCCGCCGCGACCGGTCGGCCACGACCAGATTGGTGCGCAATTGCAAGCACCCATTCTGCGCTTTCACCTTGCTGCCGAGGTCGAGCACCTCAAGCAGCAGGACGCCTGGTGGGGCAGCAAAGGCCCCAGCTCCACGACGCTCGTCAAGCACCCGGATCTGCGCGTCGTGCTGGTTGCCATCCGCAAGGGTGACCGCCTGCCCGAGCATCGCACCGCCGCCCGCATCACCGTGCATACGCTCAGCGGCCACATCCGTTTGCATTTGCCTGCAAGCGCCGAGGACTTGCCCGCTGGCCACGTGCTGGTGCTGGATCGCGAGCTGCACCACGATGTCGAGGCTCTCGAAGACAGCTCGTTTCTCCTCACCCTCGCCTGGCCGCGGGAGGACTGCCTGTGATTCAGCTTAAGCGTGCTTATGAAGCGCCCGCCGCCGGCGATGGCGCTCGCGTTTTGATTGAGCGCCTGTGGCCCCGCGGCATCAAGAAGACCGACTTGCCGCTCGCGGCTTGGATCAAGGAAGCCGCCCCCAGCACCGAACTCCGTCAATGGTTCAGTCACGATCCTGCCAAGTGGGCCGAATTTCAGCGCCGCTATGCCGCCGAACTGCGCACCCGTGAGCCGCAACTGGGCCCTCTGCTCACGGCTGCCCGCCACGGCACGTTGACGTTGATCTTCAGCTCGCATGACACCGAGCACAACAACGCCGTGGTTCTCAAACAGTATCTGGAAGCAAAACTCAAGAAAGGGATGGCTGCATGAGCACGAGCCGGTTATTGGATCGCCAGTCCGTGGCGGAGGGCACGACGTCGTTTCGACTGGAAAAACCGGCTGGTTTCACTTACCGCCCGGGGCAAACGGTCGATCTGACCCTGCCTGCGCTCAAAGACGATGTTCCCGGCGGTAACGTCCACACCTTCTCGCTTGCCGACGATCCCGATGCCGATGACCTGCTGGTCGCCACGCGCATGCGCGGCAGCGCCTTCAAAAACGAATTCGCCCACATGCCTCTGGGTGGCGCCGTCGAGTTGGCTGGTCCGTTCGGCGATTTCACCCTCCCCAACCGCGACACCCGCACGATCGTGCTCTTGGCTGGCGGCATCGGTATCACGCCGTTCCGTTCCATGGCCCGCCATGCCGCCCATCACAAGCTTGGACATCGCATTGTTTTGTTTTACGGCAACCGCCGCCCCGAAGATGCCGCCTTTCTGGACGATCTGCTGGCGCTGCAAGAGCAAAACCCTCGTTTCACCTGCGTTGCCGTCATGTCCGAAATGGAAAAATCCTCGCGTCCCTGGCAGGGCCCCCGCGGCCTGATCGACGACAAGCTCATGTCCGAGCACCTCAAGGACGCTCACGAGCCTCTGTACTTCGTCGCCGGCCCTCCCGGTATGGTCGTTGCCGTGCGCCAGACGCTCCACTCGGGAGGCGTCGATGACGATGACATCCGCACCGAAGAATTTTCCGGCTACTGAAAACTGACGACGGACAACCGTTCCCATGCTCAAGCTTTACACCACCACCTGGTGCCCTGACTGCCACCGCACCAAGCGTTTCCTGGCCGATCACGGCATCGCCTTTGAAGAAATCAAAATCGAGCAAGTCGACGGCGCCGCCGATTGGGTCGCCGAACATAATCAGGGCAAATATAAGGTGCCGACCGTTGACTGCGGAGACGGCCACATTTTCGCCTGCAGCCCCTTCGATGCCCGTATCCTGCGCCGCGAACTCAGTCTCGCTGCCGACCCTATTCCTTCCTGAATTTATAGCGCAGGAACAGCATTGACCCCTCGGCCTTGAGGCTGCGCAGCTCCAGGCTGGGCGCCTGCCGCGGTAGAAAAGCAGCGCCGTTGATGAGGCCGGGCCGTGGGGCCGTCGCGTCGCGTCCGGCCAGGTTCGGCGCTACCGAGAGAAACAACTCGTGCAGATATCCCGCGCGCACGAACTCGCCCAGCAGCGTAGGGCCGCCTTCATGCAGCAGCGTCCGTACCCCAAATTCCTCACACAGCAAACGAACGATCGCCGCTGGCGCCGCTCGCCGCTCGCCAGCCGCCAGCGGGCGTACAGGCACCCGATGCTGCAGCATTGCCGCTCCGGCCTGCGACGTGATCACCAGCGCCCGCGCCGCGGGCCCGCTCAGCGCCGCATAATGTGTGGGCACGCGGCCGCTGGCACTGATCACGACCAGCAACGGCACCTCCGGCATGTTTTGTTGGCGCCGCCAGCGCCGGATAGCGGTCCCTGCAGCCGGATACGTGGCTGCGGGATCCCAAAGCGCCTTCGGCCCCGCCTCGCGCAGCGTGGTTGCGCCGACAATCACCGCGTCGGCCGTCATGCGCAGCAGGGCCATGATGCAACGATCGCCTCGCGCGCCGCGGCTGATCGTTCCTCCGCCGGCTGCGCCCGGAATGCCATAGCTCACCACGCCGTCGACGCTGGCAACAAAGTTCGCATAGACATAAGGCCGCGGCCGCGCCGGAATTGCAAGGTCGCCATCATAGAGCCTGCGCAGCGCGGGCGTCAGTCCTCCGCTCCCGGCCGCGCCGCCGCGTTTCTCCCACAGCGTCCGCATCGCTCAGTTGCCTGCCGCCAGCGCAATCTGATCTTTTTGGAACCGCTGCTGGATGCGCCGCCGCAGCTCGCGATCAACGGCCCACTGTTCCATGGGGACCGTGCGCTGCCGGATGCGCACCGACATCGTCGTTCCGCTGAGCGCTTCCACCCCCAGCACTTCCAGTGGTCCGGCTAGCTTCGCTGAAAAGCCGTCGTCGGCAGCCAGTTGCTTGCCAATGTCCACGAGGACCGCGCTGGCGCGCTCCAGGTCGGCCTGGAACGGAAGGATTACGTCCAGGACCGCGTAGGAGTAATCCTTGGTCAAATTCGCATATTCATTGATCGAACCGTTGTGGAAGATGTGTACCGCGCCATCCTCGGCGCGCAGCACAATGATCCGCAGCCGCAGCGCCTCGACCAGTCCCGTCTTGCCGTTGATGGTGATCACGTCGCCGACGCGAATCTGGTTTTCGAGGATCAGGAATACGCCGACGATGAGGTCGCGTACCACCGTCTGTGCGCCCAGGCCTACGGCCACGCCCACCACTCCGGCGCCGGTCAATATGGGTGTGATATCGACATGTACTTCGTGCAGCGCCATCAGTATGGCAATGCCCACAATCACCAGCGTGGCCACACCCCGCAGCAGCCGCCCGGCGGTCTCAATCCGCTTGCGCCGTTCGACCCAGTTGCGCGGCTCGATCTCCGGCGACGAGAGCACGTGCTGCAGGTGTGCGATGAGCAGATCGGTCACCCGCACCACCACAAACGCGCCCACAAAGATAAACAGGATGTGGATGCCCGGCCCCATCGCCCAATCGCTGAGTGAGCGCCACGTGATGTGCGGAGCGCCCCAGCCCTCTCCGCGCAGCAGCACCAGAATCACCACCGCCATCGCCGCCACGGTCAGTAGATTCCGGGTCAGATGTAACGCTTCCGGCTGCGGCAATATGTGCCGCAGCCAGCGGTGCAGTGACCAGAAGGCCAGCCATAGCCCGCCTGCTACCGCGATGGCCACCACGATGGCAGGAAGTAGCTGCAGCCAAGCCGGCGCAAGGAATCTCACTGATGCGACAACCACCATGCGATTATAGGGGTTCGGCCCAACCGGGAGAACAACCCATGATAACAACGCTCAAGAGGTTCCGCGTGCCAGTTGCCGTCCTGGCCTTTGCCGCTTGCCCGCTGCTTGCGGGCGCGCAGGCCCCGATCCAACTTACTGTGGATGCCTCGCACGCGCCCCTCAAAATGCTCTACACGCGCGAGGCGATTCCGGTGCAGCCCGGGCCGTTCACCTTACTTTACCCAAAGTGGATTCCCGGCGAGCACGAGCCGGATGGCCCCATCGGCAATGTCACCGGCCTGCACTTCAGCGCCAACGGAAAAGAAATCCCCTGGCACCGCGACCTCAAAGACGTCTTCACGTTTCACCTGGATATTCCCCAGGGCGTCAGCCAGCTCGATGTGACGTTTGACTATATCGAAAGTACTTCGGGCGATTACACCTCCGGAGGGTCGGCTACGGCCAGGCTCGTGGATCTGAACTGGAACCAGAACCTGCTCTATCCCGCCGGCGTTGACGCCCACACCATCATGGTCGATCCCACGCTGCTGATCCCGTCCGATTGGCAGTTTGGCACCGCGCTTCCGGTCGCTAATCAGTCCGGCAACCAGATCAACTTCAAGCCTGCTTCGCTGACCCTGCTCATCGATTCGCCCGTGCTGGCGGGCGCGTACATGCGCAAGATCAACATTACTCCGCCAGGTGAAAAAATTTACCACGAGTGGGATATTGCTGCCGATAACCCCGACGACCTCGCTGTGCCGCCGCAGTTGATCCTCGGCATGAAGAATCTGGTCGAGCAGGCAGGCCTGCTCTTCGGCAGCCGCCATTATCGCGACTATCACTTCCTGCTCACCCTCAGCGATTACGTCGCTCACTTCGGTCTCGAGCATCATGAAAGCGACGATAGCCGCCTGCCCGAGCGCATCATGCTCGAGCCCGGCGGAGTTCAGGAGGTCGGGTTCCTGCTCTCGCATGAGTACGTGCATTCCTGGAACGGCAAGTTCCGCCGCCCGGCCGATCTGGCTTCGGCGCCCTATGAAGCGCCCATGCAGACCGATCTTCTCTGGGTGTATGAAGGCCTGACGGATTTTCTTGGCCACGTTTTGCCCACACGTGCGGGCATGTGGAGCGATCAGGACTTCCGCAACTTCTTCGCCACGATCGCCGCTCAGCTTGGTCCTGGCCGCCCGGGCCGCACTTGGAAGCCGCTGCTCGATACCGCCGTTTCCATCCCGGGCATGTTTGAAAACGGCGGTCCGTGGGTGAACTGGCGCCGTGGCAGCGATTACTACGACGAAGGCGACTTGCTCTGGCTCGAAGTCGCCACCATCATTCACGACCAGAGCCACGGCAGCAAATCGATCGAGGATTTTCTCCACCGGTTCTACGGTGGACCCAATCTCGGCCCCCAGCTCAAGCCCTACACCTTCGATCAGCTCTGCGCCGCCTTGAACCAGGTTCAGCCATACGATTGGGCTTCCTTTTTTCACAAACGTCTGCATTCGCTCTCACCCGTCCCTCCGCTTGGCGGCATCGCAGCCAGCGGCTGGAAGTATGTGCTGATGGTGCCGTTTGCAGGCGCCGGCAATCTGGAGTATTCCCTCGGCCTGCAGCTTGCTCCCGATGGGCGCGTGATCGACTCCGTCGTGGGTTCGCCCGCCTATAAAGCTGGCGTCGTTGCCGGCATGAAAGTGATGGGCGTGAATCAGCGCGTCTACACGCCCGCCCGCCTGGCCGATGCCGTCATCGCCAGCGCGCAAAATACCAGCCCGATTGCCCTGCTCGTGGTCAACGACAGCTACTTCAAAACCAGCCTGATCAACTATCACGGCGGTCCCAAGGCGCCGCAGCTGCTGCGCAATCTGGACGTAGCCGACTACATGACGCAACTGTTGCAGCCACTGAAAAACTAATGCCGGCACCCCAATCGCTATTCGAAAAGCTCTGGCGCCGCCACGTCGTCGCCTCGCCGGCGGCTCAGCCTGATCTGCTCTACATCGATCTGCACCTCATTCACGAGGTCACCTCGCCGCAGGCCTTCACCGGCCTGCGCGCTGCTGGCCGCCGCCTGCGCCGTCCCGGCAAAACCTTTGCGACCATGGACCACGACGTTCCCACCGATGCCGCACGGAGCACGTTGCCCATTGTCGACGATGAGGCCCGTGCCCAACTGCAGGCATTGGAAGCCAACTGCCGCGAATTCGGTGTGCCGTTGTTCGATCTCGCCAGCCCGGAGCAGGGGATTGTTCACGTCATGGCGCCCGAATTGGGTCTGACGCAGCCGGGCATGACGATCGTCTGCGGCGACAGCCACACGGCTACCCATGGCGCGTTTGGCGCATTGGCGTTTGGCATCGGCACCAGCGAGGTCGAGCATGTGTTTGCCACGCAATGCCTCTGGCAGCAGAAGCCGCGCACGCTGCGGCTCACGGTCGAAGGCGCGCTGCCGCCCGGTACCAGCGCCAAGGACCTCATCCTGTACCTCATCGGGCAAATCGGCACGGATGGCGCCACCGGCCATGTGATTGAGTACGCGGGCGCGGCAATCCGCGCGCTCAGCATGGAAGAGCGCATGACGGTCTGCAATATGTCGATCGAGGCCGGCGCCCGCGCCGGCATGATCGCCCCTGACGCCACCACCCTCGCCTATCTGCGCGGCCGCCGCTACACGCCCGAGGGAGCCGCCTTCGACCTCGCCGCCGCGGCCTGGCTCGCGCTGGCTACCGATGAGGGCGCGGTGTTTGACCGCGAGCTGCGGTTTGACGCCGCCGCCGTGGTGCCGCAGGTAAGCTGGGGCACCAGCCCCGGCATGGTCGCGCCCATCACCGGCGTCATACCCGCACCCCAGTCGCCGGCTCAGGCGGCCGCACTGGCCTACATGGATCTGCGTCCAGGGACGGCCATCCGCGGGATTGCCATCGATCGCGTCTTCATCGGCTCCTGCACCAACGCACGCCTCGAGGACCTCGAACGCGCTGCCGCTGTCGTTCGTGGTCACCACGTGGCTGCCAACGTGCGCGCCATGGTCGTGCCCGGCTCGGCCGCCGTGCGCCGTTCCGCCGAAGAGCGCGGCCTCGACCGCGTCTTCACCGAAGCCGGCTTTGAGTGGCGTCAGCCTGGCTGTAGCATGTGCCTCGGCATGAATCCCGATATTCTCCGCCCCGGCGAACGCTGTGCCTCGACTTCGAACCGCAACTTTGAAGGCCGTCAGGGCGCCGGCGGCCGCACCCATCTGGTCAGCCCGGAAATGGCCGCCGCGGCCGCCTGCGCCGGGCATTTCGTCGATGTAAGAGAGTGGTCATGACTCCATTTACTGTGCTCGAAAGCCGTGTGATCGTCCTCGATCGCGCCCACGTCGATACCGACCAGATTATTCCCAAGCAATTCCTCAAGACCACCGGACGCACCGGTCTCGGCCGTGGCTTGTTCTACGCCTGGCGCCAACAGCCAGAATTTGTGCTCAATCGCCCGGAAAGCCAGGGAGCGCAGATTCTCGTGGCTGGCGAAAACTTCGGCTGTGGCAGCTCCCGCGAGCATGCCGCCTGGGCGCTGCTCGATTTCGGCATTCGCTGCGTGATTGCACCTTCGTTTGGCGACATCTTTTACAACAACGCCTGTAAGAATGGACTGCTCCCGGTCCGCTTGCCGGTCGAGCGCCTGCGCTCGGCTGCATCCCTGCGCGTCGAACTGCCCTCGCAAACCGTCACCGCCGCCGGCGAGCCGCTTCAGTTCGCAATCGATCCCTTCCGCAAACGTTGTCTGCTCGAAGGCCTCGACGACGTCGCCCTCACCCTGCAGCACGAAGCTGCCATCCGCCGCTTTGAGGAGATGCACGCATGAATACTGGCTTGCAGGACCGGGTGGCCATGGTTGCCGCTGCCAGCGCCGGCCTCGGCCGCGCCGTAGCCGAAGGCCTGGCCGCCGAAGGCGCGCATCTCGCGCTCTGCTCCCGCAACCTGCAACGGCTCGAAGATGCTGCCGAAGCCATCCGCACGCAGCATGGCGTACGCGTGTTCACCCGTGCCGTCGATGTCACCGACGCCGCAGCCGTCGCTGAGTTTGTTGCCGCAGCGCATGCCGAGTTCAGCCGCCTCGACATCTGCGTCACCAACGCCGGGGGCCCTCCCGCCAAATCCTTTGCCACGACCACGATGCAGGAATGGCGCGCCGCCGTCGAACTGAATCTGCTCAGCCACGTCAGCTTCGCCAAAGCCGCCCTGCCTCTGATGCAGCAGGCACGCTGGGGCCGCTTCCTGACCATCACCTCGGTCTCGATCAAGCAGCCCATCGATGGCCTGGTGTTGTCGAACACCGTCCGCAGTGCCGTCCCCGGCCTGGTACGCACCCTCGCCAACGAATACGGACCTTACAACGTGACCGTCAACAACGTCTGCCCCGGCTACACCCGCACCGCCCGCCTGGTCGAGCTTGCCCGTACCAAAGCCCTCGCGCAAGGTATCCCCAACGAAGCCGCCTATGACGATTGGACACGCGCCACGGCTCTCCACCGCCTGGCCGAACCGCGCGAGTTCGCTGATGCCGTCGTCTTCCTCGCCAGCGACCGCGCCAGCTACATCACCGGCCAGAATCTCTTAATCGACGGCGGCTTTTACAAAGGCACGGCGTAGGTTTCGCGGCCGGCAGAGTCGCTGTCGACTTCGTCGCCCCATTGCGCCCAGCCGGACCTGCGCCGGCGGCTGAAAAGCTCGCAATATGGTCCGCTGCTGCAGCGCTCGAGCAGTTCGTATACCCCGTCGGGCTTGCGCGAGTGTTCCTGCTTCCGGCTGATCAGCATGTTGACCTGACTGCGCGCAGGCGCCAGCGTACGCTGTCGCCCGCGGATGCCAAACAGCAGCAATTCAGTGACATTGCGGAAATAGAATCCCACGCCGCGTCCGTCTGGTCCCCCGTCCTTGCGGATCTTGTACCAAACCAGATTGGTCTTGTAGGTGAACCCCCACGCCTGCATGACTTCCAGCGCATCGGGCAGCAGCGCATTCGGCGTCCATAGGTATAAATGACAATGCGGCGCTGCCAGTTTGCCGACTGGCAACGCCGCAATGTCGTGCGTTGAAAGCGTGGCGTAACGCCGCAGCCGCCGGTGCTCGGGTGCTACCTTGCCGGTGCGGTTGATAAACCGCCACGGAGGGTCAATCAATATCGTCCCAAACGACCCCGGCAGTTCTTCAAACACGCGCCGAGTATAGCACCTAGGCTTTTGATCCTTCGGTGAACCGCCGCCCGATCTCGTCCCAGTTCAGAATGCTCCACCAGGCGTTCAGGTAATCACCGCGGCGGTTCTGGTACTTCAGATAGTAGGCATGCTCCCAGACGTCGTTGCCCATGACCGGATAGGCGCCATCCATAATCGGGCTGTCCTGATTGGCGGTCGAAATCACTTCCAGCTTACCGCTCTTCAATACCAGCCACGCCCAGCCCGAGCCGAAGCGCTTGGTGCCCGCCTCGTTGAACTTGGTCTTGAAGCCGTCAAAGTTGCCAAATGCCTTGTCGATCGCCTGCGCCAGCGCGCCCTGCGGTTTTCCGCCGCCTCCCGGTTTCATGATCTTCCAGTACATGCTGTGGTTCGAGTGCCCACCGGCGTTGTTGCGCACCGCGGTGCGGATCGCCTCCGGCACTTTGGAGTTGATGCCCTTCAGCAAATCCTCCAGCGACAGCGAGGCCAGATCGGCGTGGTCCTTGAGGGCAGCGTTCAGGTTGTTGACGTAGCCGGCGTGATGCTTCTCATGATGCAGGTGCATCGTGGTTTCATCAATTACGGCTTCGAGGGCGTTGTGTGCATACGGCAGCGCGGGAAGTTCAAAAGCCATCGGTTCCTCCAAGTCTAAGGGGTTTCTACTATTCAGTGTATGCCACACACGGCCCATGCTGCGTCGTGTTGTGGCCCGGCGGAATATGCCCGGGTATGAACGACGTGCTACGGGATCTGCGCTACGGCTGGCGGCAGATTTGCGCCGCGCTCGTGCTGTCCATTGTCATCGTGCTTTCGTTGGCGCTGGGCATCGGCGTCAATACGGCAGTGTTTAGCCTTACCGAAGTGGCGCTGCTGCGCAATTCGCGGGGGCCGCACCGTTGACACTGTGGGCCAAGTCGGCGCGGCAGGCCGCGAAATTCACGCAGTGGCGGTCCGCCCCCGGCAAACAACGGTGAACGACGCACGCGCGTCGTTC
>JBOGKK010000124.1:0-1866 GCA_050745425.1 Terriglobales bacterium | reverse complement strand
CGGTTCTCGCGCATCGAGTTTCCACGCATGTCAGAGGCCTTCGACCGCGCAGGGTCGCGAGTGCGCTCGCTTTCTCGCGCATCCGCATGTGGCCTTCCGCTCAGTACAACGGCGTCGGCACCCTGGTTAGACCTGTTTTCGCGGCTCAATACTCTACCTGCGTGTGCCCCTGTCAACGCTTCCCCGGTACCCTTGCGGGTACCGAGACATGACTCGGGGTCATCGTGGTTTGCTAGACCTTCAATGTGAGGCTCTTTCATCCTCTGCTCGATGCCGGTTTATCCCGGCGCTTCTGTGCTTCCGGCACGCGTGCGTGACCGAGGGCGGTCGGTATTGATAGCGTTTCTTCCACGCCCGATTCGGGCGATTGGAGGAACGTATGGGCAGCAAGACGAGCGAGAACGGGCAACCGCAGGACTTGGTGCGTCTGCGGCAACGGCTGGATGAGCATCGGCGCGGTAGCGAGCCGGGCAAGGCCCTTCCAGGATGGGCGTGGGCTGCGGCCGCAAGGCTGGCGCGCCGGCACGGAGTGCACCGCAGCAGCCAGGTGCTGGGGCTCGAGTACAACAAGCTCAAACGCCTCAGCGGTGCGGCGGCGGATCGGTCCGGGCAGGCGCGGACCAGCCGGCCCAGGAGGCCATCCTCGCCGATGCAGTTCGTGGATCTCAGCGGCGCACTGAGCGCCGGTGGGGACTGCCGGTTGGTTCTGGAGGGACCGGGCGGGCAGCAGCTTTCCGTGCAGATGCCCGCCGGGGCTGCTACCGAGGTGGTGCTGGGACTTTGTCGCGCGGGCTTTGGAGCGCGGTCATGATCCAGATCACCCCGCAGATGCGCGTGCTCGTGGCGATCGAGGCGGTCGATGGCCGCCGTGGGATAGACGGGCTGGGGCAGGTGTGCCGTTCGGTGCTATTGGCCAACCCCGGCGATGGGACGATGTTCGTGTTCCGCACCCGCTCGGGCAAGGCGATCCGCCTGTTGGTATACGACGGGCAAGGATTCTGGCTCGCGAGCAAACGCCTGAGCGCGGGGAGATTCAGGCACTGGCCGACGGGCGCCGGGGCGGTCAGCCGAGAGCTGCTGGCGCATGAGTTCTCGGCGCTCATCTGGGGCGGGGATCCGCAGCGAGCCCAGGCGGCCCCGATGTGGCGGCGCATCCCGCTTCAGCCCGGGGGGTGTAGCGCGAGCTGACCGTTGGCCCGGGCTCACTGTGCCGGTGGGTCCGGGCCCACCTGCAGGCGCGCGAGGGTCAAGTGGAAGTTCCAGGGCATCCACTCGCTCGGTCGCTCGGCGAGCTCAAGCGGGTGGCGCAGCAGGGCGATGAGGTATTCGAACGGATTGACCGCGTTGAGCTCTGCGGTGTAAATCAAACTCATGAACAGATCGCCGACCTTCGCACCGTTGAGGGTCTTGTAGAACAATGAGTTGCGCCGATGCACGATTGCCCGCTTCAGCGCTCTTTCAACCACGTTATTATCGAGTGGCACGCCTTCGACCCGCAGAAAAAGTGTCAACCCCTCCCAGTGATTTTGCAGATAGCGGATCGCCTCCCCGAGCCGCGAGTTCGGCTCGATGAGGCCCTCGGTGAGCTGGCGGTCCATCCACGCTTTCAACGCCGCCATGCGCGGGGCGCTCTCACGCTGGTGCAGTCGCAGCCGTTCCCCAGGGCTCATCTGGCGAGTCCGTGCCTTGGCATCGGTCTTATAGACTTCCCGCAGCGTCTCGAGCACGAAGCGCACCTCGGCGGGGAAAAGCTCGGCAAGCTCGACAAACTTCCTGCGACCATGCGCGTTGCACTTGCCCAGCAGTGTCTCGAAGTCCCCTGGGGTATTGCTCGATGAGCCGTCGCACATCTGGATCGGGAGGGGT
>JBOGKK010000123.1:0-10467 GCA_050745425.1 Terriglobales bacterium | reverse complement strand
ACCGTCAATGAGGAACTGCGCCACAGCAACACCGAGCAGCATCGGCTCGGCAGCGACCTCGAAAATTTGATCGAAGCCGTCGATATCGCCTTTATCATGATCGACCGCGAGTTACGCGTCCGCCGCTACAGCCCCGCCGCCGAGCGCCGCCTCCGCCTCGTCCCCGGTGATATTGGCCGCCGCATCAACGAAATCCGCTGGGGGATCCCCCTGGCCGGCGATCTCGATCAGTTGGCCTTGGCCGTGCTCGCCAAATCCCAGCCCCAGCTCAGCGAAATCCACGATGCCGGCGGCCATTACTACGAGCTCCGCCTCCATCCCCATCGCGGTCCCGACAATAGCGTCGACGGTGCGGTGATTGTCCTTGCCGATACCGATGTCGTCCGGCAGCTCCGCAATCTTGCTGAGCTCAACGATAAGCTCCTGGCCGCGCTCGTCGCTCTGGTTCCCCACCCGGCAGCTCTGCTCGCTCCCGGCGCTGGTTTGACCCACGCCAACGCCCTCTTCACGGCCCGCTTCGGCGATGGTCACGGCGATACGGCCTGGCAGCGCAGCGCGCTCGCACAGTTGAAAACCAGACCGCAAGCTGTCGTCGACATTCAACGCAACGGCGACCGCTTGCAACTCCGCGCACGCCGCATAGCTGGCGCTGGCGGAGAAGACGCCTTCGTCCGCGTCCTTCTCACGGCGGAGTGAGGGTCAGGGCGAAACAGGTTCCGGAGGGCTGGCTCGTGCAGGTCTTCACGCGCAGCCGCCCGTGGTGCAGCTTGGCAATCTCGACCGCTACCCACAATCCCAATCCCGTCCCTTTGCTCCCTTTCGTCGTGTAGAACGGCTGAAAAATACGGCGCCGCACCTCGCTCGCAATTCCCGGCCCATTGTCGCTGACTAATATGCGCACGCCTGTGCCGGCGTCGTAGCTTGCCAAGCAAACCACGCCGCCGCTGTCCACCGCTTCCAGGGCATTGCTCAGCAAGTTGACGACAACCTGCCTCAAGTTTCCTGGCGGCAGAACCACCCGGTTATGCGCCCGCAGGCGCTGCCGCAGTTGAATGTGCTTTTCTCCAATGCGCGGTTGCAATAATTCCACCGCACTTTGGCATGACTGGCCGGCGTCGACGGGCTGGGCAGCTTCGGGCGCTCGATACAGTCCCAGCGTGCTCTGTACGATGCGGCTGACGCGCTCCATTTCCGCTTGCGCCACCCCGATCATGGCGGCTACGCGGGCCCGGTCGGGTTCCGGTTTCTCCACCAGACTGCGCATGGCAAACAGTGCATTGCCAATGGCGCCCAATGGATTATTGATCTCGTGGGCGATAGTCGCCGCCGCTTGCCCCGCCGCTGCCAGCTTTTGCGATGCCAGCAGCGTATCCAATACCTGTCGTTCCCCCGATATATCGTGCAATTCGAGCGCGCCCGCGTAAGGCGTGAGCAGCCGCATCCCCGGCCGCGGCGTGTGAATCGGCCGTGCTTGCCAGCGTACCGGATAATACCCTCCATCCTTGCGCCGAAACAGCTCCTCCCCGCTGCTTTCGTGCCCTCCGCGCAGCGCCGCCAGTATCGGACACTCCGCGCGGCTGTACGCACTCTCGCCGCGATGGAATGCGTGCAGCTTCTGATGTACGTTCTGTCCCAGCAATTCGCTGCGGCTATAGCCGCTCATCGCGTTCAGCGCCGGGTTGACATAAAGAATGCGCTGATTGGCGTCGAGCAGCGCCAGCGCGGCCGAGGTCGAGCCC
The DNA here is from genome assembly GCA_050745425.1 of Terriglobales bacterium. Classification (GTDB taxonomy): domain Bacteria; phylum Acidobacteriota; class Terriglobia; order Terriglobales; family SCQP01; genus SCQP01. Next base: position 8,728 of record JBOGKK010000123.1, on the reverse strand, counting down.
AGCAGATCCAGCCGCGTCTGCAACAGCATTTCGGCCCGCTTACGGGCCGTGATGTCCTCGAAACAACACACCAGCATCCGCTCGCACGGTACCTCCAGCCGGTTCGCACTCGCCGCCACCCAGCGTCGTCCGTTGCTTCCGTCTTCGGCCATCTCGAACTCGAACCCAGTCAGCGGCGCGCCGGTGCGCAGCACCAGATTGAGTGCCTCGAATAGCCACGGCACCTCCCAATGTGCTCCTTCGCTTTGCCGCAGCGGCTTGCCAACTGCCGTCGCCGGCTCAGCTTGAAAGCTTTGGTAGAACGCCTGATTGGCCTCCCGCACCTCCAGTTCCGGGCCCAGAACCACGGTGGGCACTCTGAGCGCGTCTATGACGGACGCCACGTACTCGCTGCTCTGCTCCAGCCGCGATTCTATCTGCCGCAGGTGCTGGCTCAACGCCCTGATTTCCTGATTTGCGCTTTCAATCTCCAGCCGTCGCGCTTCCATCTCCCGGCGCATCTCCTGGTTGCTTATGCGACTGTCGGCCATCTCTTTTTTTTAGATGCTCGTGGCATCTAGTTGCCTATGACAGCCAAGGTGCTCGTAGTGGATGATGAGCCCAGTCTGACCGAGACCATGGCGGTAATCCTCGAAACCAGCGGCTTCGAGCCTGTGACCGCCACCACCGTTTCAGAGGCCATTGCCCGCCTGCACGAGCAGCACTTTGACGCCCTGCTCGTCGACCTCAGCATGCCCGGTGACGGCCACGCCGTCATTGCCGCCATGCGCGCAACCACGCCGCAGTCACTGATTGTCGTCATTTCCGGCCACGTGGCGGCAGACCAGATTCCCGCACCAGTGCGCGCCCAGGCCGACGAAGTGCTGTCCAAGCCCACCGAAATCCCGCGCCTGCTCGCGCTCCTCCGCGCTCGTCTATCGCAAGGCTAGAGCAAAAACAGCTCTGCTGTAGCATCGCCGACCGTACCGCCTGCGGCTTTGACCCCAGGAAAAGCCGCACGCAATCGCCCGAAGCTTGCTACACCGACGCTGTTTTTGCTCTAGATCTCGTAAGTGGTGGAGCTGAGGGGGTTCGAACCCCTGACCTCTTCCATGCCATGGAAGCGCGCTCCCAACTGCGCCACAGCCCCACTCCGCCCTTCATTATAGCCGGTTCGCTCCCGCGCTATAATCTCTTGTGCCCGACCGCAACGGCAGCCGCTTCATTTTTGTAACCGGCGGCGTTGTCTCTTCTCTTGGCAAGGGCCTTGCCGCAGCTTCCATTGGCGCCCTGCTCGAAAGCCGCGGCCTCAAAGTCGCCCTGCTGAAGTTCGACCCCTACCTCAACGTCGATCCCGGCACCATGAGTCCGTTTCAGCACGGCGAGGTGTTTGTCACCGACGATGGCGCCGAAACCGATCTCGATCTGGGTCACTACGAGCGCTTCACCTCCGGTACCCTCAGCCGTCTCAATAACGTTACCGCCGGCCGCATCTACGAAACCATTCTTGCCAAAGAGCGCCGCGGCGATTATCTCGGCAAGACCGTCCAGGTCATCCCTCACGTCACCAACGAAATCAAGGACGCCATCCGCCGCGTCGCCGCCGGCGCCGCCGGCGCCCCACCCGATGTCACCATCGTCGAGATCGGTGGCACGGTCGGCGATATTGAGTCGCTCCCCTTCCTCGAAGCCATCCGCCAGATGCGCCAGGAGGTCGGCCGCGAAAACGCCATCTTTGTACACCTCACCCTCGTGCCCTTCATCGCCGCCGCCGGCGAGCTCAAAACCAAGCCCACCCAGCATTCCGTTCGTGAGCTGCGCGAAATCGGTATCCAGGCCGACATCGTCCTCTGCCGTACCGACCGCTACCTGTCGCCCGAACTGCGCGCCAAAATCGCGCTCTTCTGCAACGTGGCTGATGACGCGGTCATTACCGCCAAGGACGCGCCCAGCGTTTATCAGGTCCCGGTATTGCTCGGCGAGCAGGGCCTCGACGCGCTCGCCCTGCGCTATCTCCACCTGCCCGCACCTCCCTCCAATTTGGGCCCCTGGCACGATGTGAATGACCGCTTCGAGCACCCGCAGGGCGCAGTGCGCATCGCCGTCGTCGGCAAATACGTCGAATACGAAGACAGCTACAAGAGTCTAAAAGAAGCTCTCGTGCACGCCGCTCTCACTCACCGCTTGCGCCTCAAGGTCGACTGGGTTGAAAGTGAAAGCCTCGAAGGCCAGTCTCCCGAAAGCGTGGCCACGCGCCTTGCCGCCGCCGATGGCATTCTCGTTCCCGGCGGCTTTGGTACGCGTGGCATCGCAGGCATGCTGGCCGCCATCCGTTACGCCCGCGAGTCGCGCACGCCGTTTTTCGGTATCTGCCTTGGCATGCAATGCGCGGTGATTGAGTTTGCCCGCAACGCCTGCGGTCTTGCCGAGGCCAACAGCAGCGAGTTCGATCCCGCTACGCCGCAGCGCGTCATTTACAAATTACGCGAACTGCTCGGCGTGGAAGAAATGGGCGGCACCATGCGCCTCGGCTCCTGGCCCTGCGTCTTGCAGCCCGCCTCGCGTGCCGCCGCCGCTTACGGCACTGCTGAAATTCACGAGCGCCATCGCCATCGCTATGAGATGAACCGCGAATTCGAACCCCAACTCAATGCCGCCGGCATGTCCGTCACCGGCTCCAGCCCCGATGAAGTCTACGTTGAGGTTGTCGAGGTTGCCTCTCACCCCTGGTTCCTCGGCTGCCAATTCCATCCCGAATTCAAATCCCGCCTCCTCGCGCCCCACCCCCTGTTCATCGCCTTCGTCGGTGCCGCCCGTGCCGTGGCCACCACCCCAGGCGACCGCACCACTCCCGCCGCCGTCGTCCACCTGTAACCTGTAATCCCCATGTTCCTCATCGCCGGTCCCTGCGTAATCGAATCGGAAGCGCATGCGCTCGGCCTCGCCGCCGAGCTGGTGCGCCGTGCCCGCGCCCGCGGTCTGCGGCTGATCTTCAAGGCCAGCTACGACAAAGCCAACCGCTCCAGCGTGCGCGGCTTCCGTGGCCCCGGCCTGCATGCCGGCCTGCGCGTGCTTGCCGAAATCAAGCGCCAGCTCGGCGTTGCCATCCTTACCGATGTCCATCAGCTCAGCGAAGTCGATGCCGCCGCCGCAGTCGCCGATGTCCTCCAGATTCCCGCCTTTTTATGCCGCCAGACCGATCTGATTCAGGCCGCCGCCCGCACCGGCCGCATCGTCAACATCAAGAAGGGACAGTTCATGGCCCCCTGGGACATGAAAGGTGCGCTCGAAAAAGCTCGCGCCGCCCGCCCCGAAGCTGAGCTGTGGCTCACCGAGCGTGGTTCCAGCTTCGGCTACAACAATCTCGTCGTCGACATGCGCTCGCTCGCCATCTTGCGCGACTTCGGCGTGCCCGTCGTATTTGATGTGACCCACAGCCTGCAGCTTCCCGGCGCGCAAGGGGATGCCAGCGGCGGCATGCCTCAGTTCATCGAAGTGCTCGCCCGCGCCGGCGTCGCCGCCGGAGTCGATGGCTTGTTTCTCGAGACACACGAAAACCCCGCGCAGGCGCTCTCCGATGGCGCCAACGCCCTGCCCCTCGCCCGCCTCGATGGCCTCCTCGATCAGGTACTCGCCCTCGAGGCCGCCCTCAAAGCTGTTACGCCTCAACCCGGCTGACGTTTTCCGCCTGCGGCCCCTTCTTGCCTTCCGTAATATCGAACTCTACTTCGTCGCCCTCCTGCAGCGACTTGTAGCCTTCCTGGGTAATCGCCGAATAGTGGACGAATACGTCGTCGCCTCCATCACGGCCAATAAACCCATAGCCCTTCACGTTGTTGAACCATTTCACTTTGCCCCGAATGCGTGCCAATGACGTTCCTCCTGCCTTGAGCAGCCTCAGACCTGCTATCACCTTGCGGGTCGATGTCTGATTCTGCTCCACAGCGCATTATTGGCCCCATCATGGAATCGCCCGGCAGCCAATGTCAAGTCTGCGCCGGCCGAACCGGAAGCGGCCAAGGAGGAGCGGCCACTGGGAGCGCCGGGCACGGAGCTCCCGGCAAAGGCAGGCTGTGCCTGCCTACATTTGCTCAAACTGATGCGCAACCCGCAGCAGCCGCGCTTCTGCAAACGGCGGCGCCATCAGTTGCAATCCCGCCGGCAGCCCGTGCGCCAGACCGCATGGCACCGAAATCGCTGGAATCCCCGCCAAATCCGCCGGCACGGTAAAGATGTCGGCCAGATACAGCTCCAGCGGGTTGGCCGTCTTTTCCCCCAGCTTGAATGCCGTCGTCGGCGTCGTCGGCGTGCAGATCAAATCCACGGCGCCAAACGCCCGCTCGAAATCTTGCGCAATCAGCGTCCGGACCTGCTGCGCCTTGCGGTAATAGGCGTCGTAGTAGCCGGCGCTCAGCACGTAAGTGCCCAGCAGTATGCGCCGCTTGACCTCTGCGCCCAGCCCCTTATCCCGCGTGCGGCGGTATTGTTCGTTCAGGTTCTCCGCCGCCGCGCGCACGCCGTAGCGGATGCCGTCGTAGCGCGCCAGATTGCTGCTCGCCTCCGCCGTCGCCAGCACGTAGTACACCGCTATGGCTGCGCCCAGATGCGGCAGACTCACCTCCACGATCTCACAACCTGCCCCGCGCAGTTTTTCGATCCCTTCCTGCACCCGCGCCGCGCACTCCGCATCGAGTCCCTCCTGCGCAAACGCCTCGCGCGGCACCCCAATGCGCACACCACGAATCGGCTCCTCCAGGCTCGCCTCGTAATCCGGCACGGCTACCTCTGCACTGGTCGAATCCAGCTCGTCCCGCCCCGCAATCGCCTTCAGGATCAGCCCCGCGTCCCGCACCGAATGCGTCAGCGGCCCCACGTGGTCGAGCGAGGAGGCAAATGCCGCCAGACCGTAGCGCGAAACCCGTCCGTAGGTCGGCAGCAACCCGACTACGCCGCAAAACGACGCCGGCTGCCGGATGCTCCCGCCCGTATCTGTCCCCAGCGCCGCCACCGCCAGATCCGCCGCTACCGCCGCCGCGCTGCCGCCGCTGCTCCCGCCTGGCACGCGCTCCGCATCGCGCGGATTCCGCGTCGGCCCAAACGCCGAGTTCTCCGTGCTCGATCCCATCGCAAATTCATCGCAATTCGTCTTGCCAATCACCACCGCGCCTGCCGCTTCCAGCCGCGCCACCGCCGTCGCGTCATACGGCGCGATATAGTTCTCGAGAATCCTCGAGCCGCACGTGGTGCGTACCCCGCGCGTCGACAGCACATCCTTGATCCCCATCGGCACTCCCGCCAGCGGCGGCAGCGGATCGCCGCGATCTGCCAGATGGTCGATTTCTGCCGCTTTCCTCAGCGCCCGCTCGCGGCATACCGTTAAAAATGAGTTCAGCCCCGCGTCCCGCGCCGCGATGGCGTCGCAGGCCGCCGCGGCCACCTCCACCGCCGTAGTATGGCGCTCGGCGATGGCGGTACGGACCGAAGAAATGGTCGCCACCGGCTTGCTCATCGCGCTATCCCCGCTCCACAATCTTCGGCACCTCGAACATTCCCCCCGCCTGTGCGGGCGTGTTCCCCAGCGCCTCCGCCGGGCTGAACCCCGCTCGTGCCTCATCGCGGCGCAAGGTAAGCTCCTCATTCTGGGCTTCCGCCGGTTGCAGCCGCGCCCCCAGGTGCGCCATCGCCTCCACCCCTTCGGTCACAATGCGGCTCAATTGCGCAATGTAATCCAGGATCGACGCCAGATCGCGCTCCATGGCGGCACCTTCTGCGGGGCTGAGGTCGAGCGCCGCCAGCGCGGCAATATCGCTGATGTTCACGTTCATGGCAAAAAGGCAATGCGCCGGCACGCCTGCATCCGCTTCCCGCCCGGAAGCATGCGGTTCAGTGCGCGCAGCAGTTCCGGCGCCACACTCTCGATTTGCGCCCGCGTAGCCGCATCCGCCTCCTGCAAAAGCAAAACCCCCGCGCGCCAGTCCGCAAACCTCGCCCGGCTCGCCAACTCCTCTCCCGCCGCCAGTTTCCACGCCAGCGCGCCCGCCGCCGCCGCCGGCAGCGCCTCACCCTCCGGCCGGTTTCCCCCCTGCCTCATCAGCGCCGGCAAAATGTCCCGCACGGATTCCATATGGAGCAAACTTTATCCTATCAGTGCAGAGTGGTATTCTAATTAAGTCCAATGCAAAAGAATCTTGAGATCCTGCTGGAAGTACAGAAGCGGGAGCAGCGTCTGCAGGAGCTGGACAGAGAAATCGCAGACCTGCCCAAACGGGTTGCCGCCATAGACGCTCAACTGAGCGGTGCGCGTCAAACGCGCGATCAGGCCAAAGCCGCTCAGGATAGTGGCCAGAGCGAACGCCGCCAGGTCGAACGCGAAATCGAGGATCTGCGGGCCAAGATCACCAAAATCCGCAGTCATTCCAGCGAAGTAAAAACCAACCAGGAATACAAAGCGCTGCTCGACGAAATCACCTTTGTCGAAGGCCAGATCGGCAAGCACGAGGAGCGCCTCCTCGAGATCATGGAGCAGTCCGACTCCCTGGCCCGGGCCACCACCGCCGCCGAGGCCGAGCTCAAGATCCAGGAAAAGGACGTCGCGCGCGAAAGTGCCGCCGCCGCCGCCCAGACCGCCGCCGCTCGCACCGAGCACGCGCACCTGGCCGCCGAACGCGATGCCCTTCGCGCCCAGGCCGAAGCGAAGTGGCTGCTGCGCTTCGACCGCGTCCTGCGTATGCGCAAGCAGGCGCTTGCCGCCGTCGATCGCGAAGCCTGTGGCGGCTGCCGCGTCCGCCTGCGTCCACAATTTCTGCAGGAAATGACCCTCGACTCCGATCGCCTCTTCATCTGCGAAAGCTGCGGCCGCATCCTCTACATGGAAGCCGAAGTCATCCACAATTAGTCCTCCCCGGCCGCAATGACCGCTGATTTTGTAATTCACGTCGATGGCGGCTCACGCGGCAACCCCGGCCCCGCCGGCTATGGCGTGGTCATCTGTGACCCCGAGGGCGCCGTCCTGGACCGCATCTACGCCTCTGTTGGCCACCAGACCAACAACTTCGCCGAATATTCCGGCCTGCTCGCCGCTCTGCGCTATGCCATTGCTCATGGCGCGAAGCAGGTCCGTATCCTCGCCGATTCCCAACTCCTGGTCCGCCAGATGGAAGGCCGCTACGCGGTGAAAAGCCCCAACCTCCGCCCCCTGTTTGCAGAAGCGCGCCGCCTCGCCCTCCAAATCCCCTCCTTCTCCCTCACCCACGTCTACCGCGAGCAGAACCGCGAAGCCGATCGCCTCGCCAACCTCGCCATGGACGGCAAATGAGCGCTCCCGGCACGCTCTACGTCGTTGCTACCCCGATTGGCAACCTCGAAGATCTGACCGTGCGCGCCGCGCGTGTGCTGGGCGAAGTCGACGCCATCGCCTGCGAAGATACCCGCCACAGCCGCACCCTGCTCGACCACTACGGCATTCAGAAACCGCTCATCAGCTACTACCGCGAAAAAGAAGCCGAGCGCGCCGCCGCCCTTCTCGCCCGCCTTCAGGCCGGCGAATCCATTGCCCTCATCACCGACGCCGGCGCACCCCTGCTCTCCGATCCTGGCGCCCGCCTTGTCGCTCTGGCCGCTGCCGCCGCCGTCCCCATTGTTCCCCTGCCCGGCCCCTCCGCCCCGATTACCGCGCTCATGGCTGCCGGCTGCGAAATCGGCGCCACCTTGCCCGTGGCGTTCCTCGGCTTTCTGCCCGCCCGCAGCGGCCAGCGCCGCCGTCTGCTCGAACAATACCGCGGCTGGCCCGGGTGCCTGGTCTTTTTCGAATCACCGCACCGTCTTCTCGCCTCCCTCGCCGACATGGCCGGCGTCTGGGGCGCGCCGTGTCCCTTGCTCGTCGCACGCGAGTTGACTAAGATCCATGAGGAATTCCTGCGCGGCACCGTCGCCAGCGCCAGCGTGCACTTTGCCTCCCATCCGCCCCGCGGCGAGTTTACCCTGATTGCCGGCCCGTCCCCGGCTCCTCCCCCATCCTCGGCTCCCCCGCCGGCCACGCGCGCGGAACGCAATCTCTGGGCGCGACAACACGGCATTTCCCGCGCCCAAGCTTATCGGCTTTGGCAGGCAAGCTACACTGGTAAGGATGGGGGGTGATTGATTTGGCAGAAATCCGCCTGCAAGAAGGCGAATCTTTGGAAAATGCTCTGCGCCGTTTCAAACGCAAGGTGCAGCAGGAAGACATCATCAAAGACGTCAAGCGCCACAGCTTCTACCTGAAGCCCGGCGAAAAGATGCGCCTGAAACAAGCCCTCGCCCGCAAACGCAACCGCAAAAAGGCCCGCCGCGAAAGCAGCGAATAATTCTTCCCGGCAAACGGTTTACGGCCCCAGGCCGTAAACCGTCGCCTCTATCCCCTCAATTGACCGCTGCCGCTTGGTTCAGCGTCTTCGTGATCGAATCCAGCGAGCACCCCTGCCGGCCGAACTCCACCGCCGCGTCGTGCGCCGCCGCCGGAGAGATGCCATAGCCGTGCAGCGTCAAAAACGCGCGAATCACTTCGCTGGCGCCGCAGTAGTCCGGTCCGATCTGCACTAAATGCAACCGTAACGTCTCCAGTTCATCCCGATCTACCTGCAGTGTCATGGCAACCTCCTTCTCTTCGTTAGGAGGTTGTTGAACAAAGGCCAGCGGGGCGGAATTGGCAGCGGATTGGAACCGGCGCGAGGCAGGCGCGGGATGTTTTTAGCTTGGCGGCGTTCTGGGTAAG
>JBOGKK010000122.1:0-23033 GCA_050745425.1 Terriglobales bacterium | reverse complement strand
CCTTTAGCCCCGGCTCCGTGCATCGCGACGCGTAGGCGGCCGGCGCTCAAGCAGCTCGCGGGCGTGCCGCAGGGCGGTCGGATCGGTGGCGTTGCCGGCCAGCATGCGCGCGATTTCGGCGGTGCGTGCTTCGCCCTCGAGCGGCACGATCCGCGTCGTGGTCCGGCCTTCGGCCGCCTGCTTTTCGACGCGCAGATGCGTCGAGGCGCAACAGGCGATCTGGGCCAGGTGTGTAACGCACAGCACCTGATAGTGCTCGCCGAGCTGGCGCAGCTTCTCCCCCACCGCGGCGGCGGCGCGGCCGCCGATACCAGCGTCAATTTCATCCAGCACCAGCGTGCGCTGCACCCCCGCGTGGCCCGGCGCCTGCCGGGCCTCCGCCACCAGGTGCAGCGCCAGCAGCAGGCGCGAGAGCTCGCCCCCGGACGCGATGGCGGCAACCGGTTGCAGCGGCTCCCCCGGGTTCGTCGACGCCAGAAAGCGAATGTGATCCCAGCCGCCGGCCGTCCAGGTTTGATCCGCGGCAAATTCGACCTCGAAGCGCAGGCTCATCGCCAGATCGGCGACTTCGGCTTCGAGCTTGCTTTGCAATTGTTTGGCGGCGCTGTGCCGCTTGCGGCTGAGGGCTGTAGCGAGGCCGTGGTAGTCGGCCTCGGCGGCCGCGGCTTGCTCCCGCGCCTGCGCCGTGCTCTCGGCGGCATGAGCGATCCCGTCCAGATGTTCGCCCAGCCGCTCCCGGTGCGCGAGCACCGCATCCAGACCGGGGCCGTATTGGCGCTGCAAGCCGTTGAGAGCGGTGATGCGGTCTTCAATGCCAGCCAGGCGGCCGGGCGAGGCGCGCACGCGATCGGCAAGACCGCGGATTTCCTGCGCCAGATCGTTCACCTCGACCCGCAGGGCACCCAGGCGCTCGCTGAGTGCCGCGACGGAGCCATCAAAACGCTGCCACTCCTGAAGCTGCTTTTGCGCGGTCTTGAGCTGCGCGGCCGCGGCTTCGGGAGCGTCGTAGAGGCAGGCGTAGGCGGCTTCGGCCGCAGCCCGCACGCGTTCGGCGTTGGCCAGCAACTGGCGCTCCTGCTCGAGGCGGACATCCTCACCGCGCTCGGGCTTGATCGCGTCAATTTCGGCCGCCTGGAACTGCCACTGCTCGGCCTGCTGCGCCGCCCGTTGCTGTTCGGCCTGTTCCTCCCGCAGGCGCTCGCTGGCCGCCTGCCAGCGCGCGTGGGCGGCGCCGGTCGCCGCGGATTCGCCCTCGAGCGCGGCGAAGCGGTCGAGCAGGCGGAGTTGTGCTGCCGGGGTGAAGCTTACCAGCGCCTCGTTTTGCGAGTGGATGTCCCCCAGCCGTTGCGCCAACTCGCGCAGCAGCCCCAGCGTCGCGACCTGGTGATCGATGAAGGCGCGGCTCCGTCCGGCCCCAATTTCGCGCCGCAGCCGGATGGCAGTCTCCAGTTCCGGCAAGCCGTGTTCGTCACACCAGGCGCTGGCTTCCGCCGGGCTTGCAAATGGGGTATCGAAGCTGCCCGTCACCGTCGCCTGCGCCGCGCCGCTGCGGATCACCCCCGCTTCCGCCCGCTCGCCCAGCAACAGCCCGAGCGCGTCCACCAGAATCGATTTGCCCGACCCGGTTTCCCCGCTCAGCACGTTCAGGCCCGGTCCAAAGCCGATTGAAACCCGTTCCATGAGGGCGTAGTTTTCGATCTGAAGGGTAATCAACATGGTCCTGAGTCCACCAGCATACCGTTTTGTACGTAGGTGCTGGCAAGCATGCTACTTTTAAGCTATCCACACTCCCGGTCCCCGAAAGAGGACCGAAGGAACAGGAGTCCACTTGACTATTTTGTGCCTGATCGCTCCTGGCGCTGCTGTTACCGGAATGCTGGCCAACATTGGCGTCGTCGCGGAGGTGATTCTCGCCATCCTCGTGATCCTGTCCATCTTTTCCTGGACTATTATTTACGACAAATGGCACAAGTTCCGCCTGCTGCGCCGCAAAACCCACAGCTTTCTTCGCGCCCTCTACAAAACCGGGCGCCTGAGCGAGCTGCACGCCGCCTCGGAAACCTTTTTGCCAAGCCCGGCAGTCTCGGTCTTTGAGGCCGGCTTTGACGAGCTCGAACGCCAGCTTCGCCCCAACGGCAGTCGCAACCTGGCCAGCGTCGAACGCGCGCTGCGCGCCGAAATTGGCGATCAGGTCACCATGCTCGAATCCCGCATGAGCTGGCTCGGCACCATCGCCTCGGCCAGCCCCTTCATCGGGCTTTTTGGAACCGTGTGGGGCATCATGGACGCCTTCTACGACCTCGGCAACGCCGGCACGGCCACGCTGCGCGCGGTCGGCCCGGGCGTGTCCGAAGCTCTGATCACGACCGCGGCCGGGCTGTTCGCTGCCATTCCGGCGCTGATTGCCTACAACCAGTTCGTTCACCGCATCCGCGAGCAATCCACCTCGATTGAAGAGTGTGCGCTGGAGTTCACCACGCGCGCTCAGGACGTACTCACCGCTGAAAATGACCGCGTGACGGTCGGGGGGCGCTAGTGGCGGCCTCGATCAAGAGCGGCGCGGGCGCACCGCTGGTGGAAATCAATGTGACCCCGCTGGTTGACGTGATGCTGGTGCTGCTTGTGATCTTCATGATCACCGCACCCGTGGTGCAGTCGAGCATCCAGCTCACTTTGCCGCAGACCCACAACACCCGGTCGCTGACCAAGAACCTGCTGGTGGTTTCGGTGGACCGCAGCGGGGACGTTTACATTGGCAGCACGCTGACGAATCTGAACACGATTGCAAAGGATCTCAAGCAGCAGGGCGCGGTGACGAAACAGAAGGAAATCTACGTGCGCGCCGATGAGCACGTTTCCTGGGGCGTGCTGGCACGCGTGATGGATGCTATCCACACCGGCGGCATGACCACAGTCCAGATGGTGACGCACCCCTACGACCATACGCCTTCGGGCGGCAAGAAGTGAACGCGCGATGAAGTCTTCGCCAGCGCAGACAACCAGCCGCAGCAGTTGGATCTTTTCGCTTTGCCTGCATGCTGTGCTTGCCTTCGTTCTCGTGTACGGAGCCTGGCTGGGCCATTATCTGCCGCTGGGCGGCAAGCACCCCGGCACCGCTGCCGCGGGCATTCAGGTGGATATGGTGAGCAGACTGCCGGGCGGGGCGATACCGATCCCGTCCAAGGTGGTGACGCCCACCAAAAACCGGCTGGCCAACGACTTGCCGGCCGTGGGCGTTTCCAAGCCGGTGCGCCGCCCGCGGGCACCAAAGCATTCCGTGGCGCTGCCCGCCTACAACCCGATTGCGGTGGCGCGCAAGCAGGCCGAAACGGAGGCTCGTGAACTCGCGCGGGCGGATCCTCTGAAACACCAGCACCGGGTGAACTACGGCGCCGGGGGCCGGGTTTCATTTCCGGCGACCAGCGCGGCGCAGGGCAACAGCGGCGGCGGCGGCGTGTCGTTCGGCGATGCCAACTTCGGCAGCCTGTACACCGACTGGGTGAACCACCTGCGCGACCGGCTGCAATACTACTGGAACCAGCAGCCGCGCGACCCGGTGCTGCCGGCTGGCATCAAAGTCACCGTCACCATGACCGTCGAGCGCAGTGGCCGTATCGACTCGATTCACTACCTGCACCGCGCCGACTCCGTCGAGGTGAACAACATGGCCTACAGCGCCGTGCAGGCGATGTCGGCAGCCGAGCGGTTCCCGCTGCCGCCCGGCTATCAGCACGGCTCGCTGGTGGTGAGCGTTACCTTCGAAATCAATTGACCGCGGCGGCCCGCTTCGCTACGTTCCAGCCCTCGATGCGGAGCGCCGGCCGGGCGCCGTGCAGCTGTTGCGCAGGGAACTTGACCGCAATGGCGGCGGTTTCTCCGGGAAGCAGCGAAACGTAGTTGTCTTGCCACCAGACCGGCAGCAGTTCGTGGCCGGTTTTATCGTTGACGATTTTTAGGTGTACGAGCAGGGCAACGCCGGGACCGGAATTGTGCAGGTGTACGATGGCGGAAGCGCCATGAAAAACGGCGCGGGCCGAGACCCGCGCGGGCGGCAAGTGCGCGAGAGCGGTGAAGTTGGCGTATTGGCTTTCCGGGGTGTAGAACCAGGTGCCGGCTTTCACGTTGAGCGTATCGGGCTTGTTCGATAGCCAGTAGAAGTTGCGGCTGATGAGCTTGCCGCGAGCGGTGCGCAGCCTCAACTCGAGAAAGACCGTCCCGGCGAAATGCGGCAGCGTCCAGAGATCGGTGCTGGATTGCGGACCGGTCTGCGCTGCCATGCTGTGGGTATAGATGGTCTTGCCCTGCAGATTGGCCACGATGGCGCTGGCGTTCAAGCTGGGGCTGGGCGCCAGCGTGTGGTTGACGAAGCTGATGGCACGATCGAACTTTGAGTATTGAATGTGCAACGGCTCGTTGGCGCGCTCAACCCCATAAAAACCAGCGCTGGGACGCAGGTAATAGTCGTAGAGATGCCAGATGAGCGAGGGCCAGCCGTTGTCGAGCATCCATTGAATGACGCCGGTGGCTTCGCCCTGCTTGCGGCCGAAGGCCTCGAACATGGCGCGCTCGCCCGCGTAGGAGGTGGCCGCGGATTTCCAGACGAAATCCTGGAGGCTGGTGGGCGCGCCGTAGCGTGCCACCAGAGGTTTCAGGTAACGATTGAGGTTGGTGAAGTTACCGCTGCCGGCGTGAAAGAGCCAGTAGGGGTCATTGGGGCCAGCGGCGGTCCAGAGATGATCGGCCGGGATGAATCGCTTGAGGCTGGCGATGGGCGGGATGGCCGCGCCGGGGCTGGTTTCGGTGTTGAAGCCGCGCGCACCGCCGTGCTCGGGCTCGGCGAGCCAGTACACGGGCGGTACGTAGGAGTAGGGGCCAGTCATCTTGACGCCTGAGGCTCCGCTGAACTGCGCCCGCTTGCCCGACGCCGACGACAGAATGGGCTTCGGCCAGTCGAGCGCGTGCTCGACCTTGAGATACGCTTGCTCGACGTGCGCCGGGGGAGGGTTGTCGCTGCCATTGAGCCAAACCAGCACGCTGGCGTGGCCGCGCAGGCGCTGGATTTGGTCGTGGAGGGACGCGGTCGAGATCTTGCCTTCGTCGTTTTTCCAGCGCGGCCATTCCTCCCAGTGATCGCAGCAGCACCAGCCCGCCATGATGAGGATGCCGTAGCGGTCGGCGAGATTGAAGAACGTGTCGTCGCTGAGCTTGCCTTCGAGGCGGATGGTGTTCAGGCCGAGCAGCCGGGCGTATTTGAAATCTGCGGTCCACTTGGCGGGGCCGTCGCGCAGAAGCATGTCGGGCGTCCAGCCTCCGCCGCGAACGAACACCTTACGGCCGTTGATGGTGAACTGCTCCGAGCCCTGAGCGTTTTTTGCTGCCGTGATTTCATCCATGCCGAACTGCTGGACGCTGCGGTCGCTGACGGCGCCGTCAACGGTGAAAACGAGCTGCAGCGCGTGCAGCGTGGGTTTGCCCATGCCGTTTGGCCACCACAGTGCCGGATGGTGGATGGCGACAGGGATGCTCACGATCTGGCGCGCATGCGGTGCGAGGGTGAGGGCGCGCCGGAAGGTGTGCCCGGCGGCTGAACCCTGGAGCGTGCCGTGCTGCTCGGCATCGGTCGCATTGACGAGCGTTGCCGCCACGATGAGATGCGCAACGGCGAGCGAGGGTAGGTCCAGTTTGGTCCGCACCCAGGTGTGGCGGATGGCAACCGGGCCGCTGCTCCGGACCACGACCTTTTGCCACAGACCCATATCCTTGTCGGGCGGCATCGGGTTCCAGTCCACAAAGGTAATCGCAAGGTCGCGTTCGCGCGGTGCGTAGACTTCGACCGCAAGCGCGTTGCGGCCCGCATGCGCGATGCCAGTGACGTTGAACTCGAAGCGCCGGAAGGTGCCGCGCGCCTGCTTCTGGTTGGCGATTTCGTGGCCGTTGAGCCAGATGTTGGCACGGTAGTTGATGCCGTGGAAATCCAGCCAGATGACCTTGCCATGATCCGCCGCCGGCAGCGTGAATTCAGTACGAAACCACCAGGGCACGGCGTAGGGGCTGTCGGCGGGGATTTCATCATGAGTGAAATTGACGCCGATTTTGTAATCAACCCCCGGCGCCTGGCGCAGATTCATACCGTAGTCCGGATCGGGCACCACATGATTGACCACCGCGGCGTTAAAGGCGGTCGAGGGCACCGTAACCGGCAGCCAGCCCGCCGTGGTGAATCCCGGCTGTGAGATGGCCTGCGGCGTGGCGCTAACCTTGGCCGACGATTGCACTTCCCAGCCGGCGTGCAACACCAGCGACTGGGCAGCTACGGCCGTGCCCAGCAGCAGAATGGCGAGAACCGTGTGGCAGGAGCGCATCGAACTAGAGGCCGCCGCCGACAGGCGGGCCGGCGGGCGCGGGCGTGGGCAGTGTGCGTGGGGTGAATGCATGCGGGTTGCGGATGAAGCGCGTGGCTTCGGCTTCGAGGCGCGCGCGGGTGGCGTCCGTCGCGCCGGGCGTGGCGGCCTGCCCGAGGATCGTTTGCAACTGCATCACGCCCGCCCAGGCGGCGGAGGCGACCGGGGAGGGCGCTTGCGGGTTGGCGGCAAGATTCATGATGCCTTCGGCCACCGTGACTTGCACCACGTTTTGCAAGCCGTTGCTGGCCGCTGCAGCGGCAAAGGCCCGATGGAGCAGCGCGTCAATGACATCGCTGGCGGACAAGTCGTTGCCGCCCGGGTTCTCCTGCCGGATGGTCTCGAGGCGTTCCAGCCGCTGCGGGTTGAGCAGACCGTTGACCACGATAGCGGCAATGGCACGTGCGCCGTCGAAGGGGTCGAAGAGGTAGCCCGAGGAGGAGTGGAAGCGTTCGATGCGCTCGACCGGGTTGCGGGTTTCGAGCGGTGCCAGCTCGCGCCAGAGCCTGGGCGGGATCGCCATTTCCTTGGGCGCCAGCGCCGCCAGCTCCAGCCGTAAGGCTGCACGCTGTCCCGCTTCGGGCCAGATGGTGATCGGCACTTGGCCATCGCCGGCAAGCGTGGGCGGAATTTCTGCGCCGCCAATCACGTTGAGGGCGGCTTCGAGCCCGTATTCGTGGAACAGATAAACCAGCGCGAAGCGATCGGCAAGAATCGAAACCGGCTGGCCAGGGCGGAGCATTTGCGGCCCGAAGTGCTTGAGCAGGGCATCACGCACGGGCACGACGGTGCGCAGCCAGGCGACCGGATCCTTGCCGTCGTCGTAGGAGTTCCAGCGTGCGTCCTGGCTATTGCCCCACACGATGCCCTTGGCGATCATTTCGTGTACGGTGGCGCTCTGCTTTGCGGCCGGTTCGTAGCCCCATGCGATGGCGAGCTTGTCGTAGCTGCCCACGCCTTGCATGTAGGCATCGGACAAGTCGGCGGTGCCATCGGGCCGGATGGTCACGCGCGGTTGGAAATAATCCATGACCGAACCCCGGCCGTAGGTCGAGGCCAGAAAATTATGGGCGAGGCCGAGCACGTGGCCCATCTCGTGGCAGGCGAGCAGGGAAATACGGCGCGTCATGACTTCGCGCTGCGTCAGATGCGGGTCCATGCCATCGAGGCCGGCGAACGTGTTCAGCGCCGCATCGCGCACGCCCGCCTGCAGGCTCTGGCCGCTGTAGGGCATGAGCGCGTTCCAGTAGTGGTGCATGGTGCGCATGCGGTAGGAATCCAGCTGCACGACGGCGTGCAGGAGTTCACCGGTGCGCGGATCCGCCTGGCCCTGGCCCACCGACCAACCGCGGCCATCGCGATTGGTCCACTGAATCGTCGAGTAGCGGAAATCGTTGGGGTCGGCGCCCAGCGGCAGATCCTTAATCACCAGAGCATTCCTGAAACCGGCCGCAAGAAAGGCCTGATTCCACCAGAGCGCGCCGCGGCGGATGGCCGAGCGCATGGGCTCGGGAATCGACTGGTCGAGGTAGAAGGTGATGGCTTTGACCGGTTCGCTGACCGCGGCGCCGGGGTCTTTCTTCTGCAGGCGCCAGCGATCGATCACCTGCTGCATCAGTGGCTGGTCATAGGGTTGCGAAAAATCTTCAAAGTTCTGCGTGAAGTAGCCGACGCGCGGGTCGAACCTGCGCGGCTTGTAACCCGGTGCGGGAAGCTGCACGAAAGACTGATGTACCTTGACCGTAATAATGCCGCGCACCGAGGCGGTGGAAGCGGTGCCTTGAGCGGAGGTGAAGGTCAGCAGCGCCTCGGTTTCAGTGTTTTCCGGGAAGGCGTGGGTGTGGCTGGCCACGAGGCCGCTGCGGCCGGCATCAAAGCGCCAGGCGGCGCCGTGCGAAGCGCGCTGGAGTTGGCGGGCTTCGCCCGTAGTGTCGGCCAGTATGAGCGCGTTGGCATTGACGGTAAGCGTGCCCTCGCGGGCGGAAAGGATCGGCATGGATGCGAGCACGGCTTCAGGGAAGCTGTCGGCAATGGAGTGCTTCAGCTCGGCGCTGCCGTGGCTGGCACGGAAGCCGAGATTGACCTGGAGGACGAGTACCTTGTTGCCCATCCGCTCGAAGCGGCAGACGCAGGTGGGGCCGACGCTGCCGCGGTCGCCTCCGCCGGCGAGCGAACCCACGCCGCCATCGAGACCGGTGAAGCGCAGGAATTCCTGCTGCATGCGTTGCGGCGTCAGCGTCAATTCAACTACATTGGTTCTGGCATTCCAGTGGACGGGAATGAACGCGGTTTGTGCGACGGCAGTCGCAGTCAGAGCTGTCAGCGCGATAAGAAACGAATACAAAGCGATGCTCGTGCGTCTCATTAAGGGTGGACCTCCGGGCATGGTTCCCGCCACCATAGCACTAGAACGATGAACAAGAACATTTTTCTGCCGTTTTTGCTGGCTTTACTTCTGTTGGCCATCGGTTGCAGCGCGCGCGGTAAGCCCTCGGGGCTGGAAACGCGGCTGGCCAACGCCGCCAAAGATGTGGTGATTCCGCTGGAAGCGGAGAACAAGAAGAATCCGACGCCCGATACGGAGCTGACGCTGGCGCAGGGCCGGGAGGTGTTTCTGGCGCATTGCGCGTTGTGCCACAGCAGCGACGGAAAGTCGCAGAATCCGCTGGGACTGGCCATGAATCCCCCGGCGATGGACTTGACCTCGCCTCACGTCCAGGCGTGGAAGGACCCTGAGCTTTACTGGATCATCAACAACGGCATCCGCTTGACGGGCATGCCGGGCTGGCACAGCATGCTCTCGAGCGAAGACATCTGGAAGCTGGCGCGCTACGTCCATGCGTTGCCGAAAATGACGCCGGACGAAGATGCCAAGCTGGCTCAGTTGGTGGCGCCCAAGCCCCCGGAGGCAGCGCCAAAACCGGGCAAGGCCACGCTGGCCGAGCAGATCGCATACGGCAAACGTATTTTGAATCAGGAAGATTGCTACATGTGCCACAAGTACGACGGCAAGGGTGGCGATGTGGGCCCGGACCTGTCGATTGAAGGCACGCGTGGGCGCACGGACGCCTGGCTCATCGGACACTTCAGGGACCCGGCGAAGTACTCGCCCGGCACGGTCATGCCCGACTTCAAGAACCTGACGCCGTCGCAACTGCAGGCGCTGGTGGCCATGCTGCAGCACTCGAAGCCGGCGCCCGCGCCACAGCCCAAACCGAAACGCTAAAATAGAGACTATGGAAATGCCATCTCTCGAAGGATTGCAGATTGCGGGGCGCTCGTTCGCATCGCGGCTGCTGGTGGGGACGGGCAAGTACCGCAGCATGGAGCAGACGGCACGCTGCGTGGAGCTGAGCGGAGCCGCGATGGTGACGGTCGCGGTGCGGCGCGTCAACGTAACCGACCGAAGCAAGGAAAATCTGCTCGATTACCTCGATCTCAGCCGAGTGGCGCTGCTGCCGAATACCGCCGGATGCTACACCGCTGCTGAAGCGATCCGCACGGCGCGGCTGGCGCGTGAGGCGCTGGATAATGCGTGGATCAAGCTGGAGGTGATCGGCGATCAGCAGACGCTGTTTCCCGATACGCAGGCGTTGATTGAAGCCACGCGCGTGCTGGCGAAAGAAGGTTTCATCATTCTGCCGTACACCAACGATGACGTGGTCGCCGCGGAGCGCCTCATCGATGCCGGCGCGGCAGCCGTAATGCCGCTGGGGGCGCCGATTGGCTCAGGATTGGGCTTGCAGAACATGGCAACGCTGCGCATCCTGCGCGAACGCATTACCACCGTACCGATGATCGTGGATGCAGGCGTGGGGTGCCCCTCCGACGCCGCGCGAGCCATGGAGCTGGGCGCCGACGGCATTCTCATGAACACCGCCATTGCCGCGGCTGACGATCCCGAGCAGATGGCGGTGGCGATGAAACTGGCGGTCGAAGCTGGTCACCGCGGCTATCGCGCGGGCCGCATGCAGCCCAAGTTGTACGCGACCGCGTCGTCGCCGCTCGCCGGCGTTGTGCGCTAACGCAGTTCCAGACTTGGTGTAGTCCGCTTCGGGAGAGAACGAGCGGCTCTTCCTGATGTCAGAGCCGCACAGGATCGATCCGCCGGGCCATAGCCAGTCTGGAACTGCGCTAGCCCGCTCAGGGGTGCAGGAAAGCCGCGGCCGTTCCGGGACTAGGTTTCACCGGATAGGTGTAGACGATTTCACCGGGCTTGGTCAGATGAAGCTGCTCGCGCGCGATGGTTTCGATGCTCTCCGGATTGGTCTGCAACTGGTGGACGGCCTGGTTCAGCGTCCGGTTCTGTGCCTCCAGCGTATGCACCTGGGCCATGGTCTGCTCGTATTGCTGGCTCGTGTGCCACAGCGCGCGCAAGCCATTCGTCCCAAATATGGCGCGTTGCGCCAGCCAGAGCAGGGGTACGGCTACCAGCGCCAGACGCAGGACGTGGCCGACGGGATGGCGGCGTTGGGCAGGTCCGCCGGGCTTGTGGAAGAGTTGCATAACTGCGCCTAATCCACTCTAGGCACAGGTCTTGCGGACGGCAACAGGGAGTATCCGCAGAGTACATGGGGCCGCTGAGGCGGCCCCATGGCATCACTCCGGCAGCAAACTCTTGCTGCTACTGCTGCCCGCCTTCCGTGCTGTGAATGAAGGCCGCCGTGTTGTCATGCAGTTTCTTCAACGCAGGAACATGCACATAGATCATGTGACCGGAATAGTAGTACTTGAACTGGATATGCGATTGCAAATCCTTGGGGAGGGCGAGGTGGTTGACGGAATTCACCATGCCGTAATAGGGCAGGTTGAGGTCGAAATAGCCGGCATCCACCTCCACCCGCAGCAGGGGATTATATTTCATGGCGCTGGCCAGATCGGCGCCGGGGTCCACGCGGCCTCCCCGGCCAAAGCGCGAACGGCCGCCGGTGTGCGACCAGCCGGTCACGATGTTGTAGGCTTCCGGGCGGTAGGTCTCGCCGCGGCCGTACTTGAGGGTGTTATGCACGTACATGTTGAAGCCGGCGACGTAAGCGGCACTGATGCCAGCCGATTGCGGATCATAGGCTGCACTCGGGCCCAGCGGGCTCATGCTGGGGCCGGCGAAGCGGCCGTCGAGGTCGCCCACTGTCTGATCCTGATCGCCGAGCAGGTCGTGCCGGAATTCGCCCTCGCTGATGCGCAGGTTCGCCTTCTTGATGAAGGCCGTGCTCAGGCCGGTGTATTCGTGGAGTTTTTCCGCGACGGCATTGAAATCGCTCGTGCTCAGGCTGTTGCCAGCGAGCAAGGCGACCGCGTATTGGTGCGTCGCCCACTGTGCGACTTGCGCCAGGAAGGGCGGCAAGTCTTTCGGCTGGTTCGGGATTTTATGGAAATACCAGGCGACGGCGGCTTCGGTGGGCAGGTCGGTTTCGAATTCGGTGTCGGAACCGAAGGAACCTTCTCCGGTGTAGGCGGATTGCAGCACCACGCCGTTGGGGTCGATGTCGTATTGCTGTTCGAGCATGTTGGCCAGCACCTCGGAACGCACCGTGCCGTAGCTTTCGCCATAGAGGTACTTCGGCGAGTTCCAACGATTGTTCTCGCCGATGTACTTCATGATGAACTGGGAAAACGCCTTGGCATCCTGATTGACGCCGTAGAAAAGCGCTGACGTGCCGGCGCCGCCCTGGTCCTTGCCGATGATGCGGCTGTAGCCGGTGCTCATGGCGTCGACGAAGACTTCGTCGGTGGCGTCGAGCAGGCTGTAATCGTTGTTCACCAGCTTATAGGGTGCAGGCGGCGTGTGCGTATGATCGTTGGTGGCGATCCGTTTCGGGCCAAACGCGCCCATGTGCAGCCAGACGGTCGAGGAGCCGGGGCCACCGTTGTAGAAAAATGTCACGGGGCGCTGGCTCTCATCGCTCACGCCATCCTTGGTGTAAGCGATATAAAAAATGCTGCCGGTGGGCGTGCCGTAGCGATTGCTGAGAATGATGGTTCCGGCGGTGGCCGTGTAGTCAATGCGCGAGCCCTCGACGGTAACGCTGCCATGGGTGACGGATTTGGTCGCCTTGGGAGGTGTGACGTTGGCGTGAGTTTTCTGTTCGGAGTGCGCCGGGGCTTGCAACGGGGACGCAAGCGCCGGCATGCCATAAACACAGGCACACAGAGCGAGCGTGCAGATACCAGAGGTGTAAAGTTTCATAGGGTGTCCTCGAATTCGTGCAGCAAAACACGACAGTGTACCAGATGTGCGGCAACGAGGAGCGTCGTAAGTGACCGACAACCGTAAATATCAGCGGAGACCATAATGATTGATGCCATTCTCGTCTCGACGACCTGCGCATCCGCCGAAGAGGCCGAGCGCATTGCCGCTGCCGTCATCGAGCAGCGCCTGGCTGCCTGCGCCACCATCGGCGCACCGGTACGCTCACGTTATCGCTGGCAGGATCAGGTGGAGACGGCCACGGAGGTGCCGCTGACGCTGAAATCGAAGCGCGACTGCTTCCTGCCGCTGGCGGCGGCGATCCAGCGCCTGCATTCCTATAAAGTGCCGGAGATCCTCGCGGTGCCGGTGCTCGACGCCAGCCCGGAATACCTCGCCTGGATAACGGCCAATACCACCTGCTCGCCACTGGATTAACAGCTCAGGGGAGCCCGAGCCTGATCGCGTCGCCCACCTGCGTCTGCGCCGCCATTCCCGCCGGCAGCTCGAGTACGCTCGCGGCTTCGCGCCGGATCGCGCCCAGGCGCCAGGGCTGCAACTCCCGTTCCACATGCACCACGCGGTTCTGCCGGTCGAGGTAAAGCGCGTCAATCGGATAGCGCATTCCCCACATGTGAATGCCCCGGCTGGGCCGGATCCAGAGTCCGCATCCGGAACCAAACTGCCGCGCGGGTGTCGCCAGCAGACCGCACAGCCGGGAGAAGAAGCCGTCCGCCAGCCGCACCTCATGCGCGAGCGTGCACTGGCGCGTGTGATTGACCGCGTGCAGATAGGTTATCGCCCCCATCGTCTCCTCAGTTCGCAAGCAGCGGGCCAAGATGCCGGATGAGCGAAATCATCGCCGGTCCCAGGATCACCACCATTACCGCCGGAAACACAAACAACGCCAGCACGGGCAGCATTTTGATGCTCAACTTCGCCGCCGCTTCTTCGGCGCGCTGCCGCCGTTCCGTGCGCAGCGCATCCGAGTGTACCCGCAGCGCCTGCGCGATGCTGGTTCCGAAGCGGTCGGTCTGGATCAGTACCGCCGCCAGCGCCCGCAGGTCATCGACGCCGCTGCGCTCGGCCAGATGACGCAGGGCGTCCGTCCGCGGCACGCCCGCCCGGGATTCCAGCCCCAGCAGCTCCAGTTCCGAGCACAAATCCGGATGCGCCGGGCGCAACTCCGCCGCCACGCGCACCATCGCCTGATCCAGCCCCAGGCCCGCTTCCACACAGATCACCAGCAGATCCAGCGCGTCCGGCAGGCTCAGCCGGATGCGCTGTGCCCGCGCCTTCATCTTCCGCTTCAGCACAAAGCGCGGCAGCACCAGGCCCAGCGCCGGCGCCGCCAGCAGCAGCAGCGGCGATTGCCGCTCCAGCCCCAAACCCAGCACCAGGGCGAGCGCCGCACCCACGCACAAGGCCCGCAGGCCAAAGTAAAAGCGCGCGTGCCGGGGCTCGCGATACCCCGCCTGCGTCAGCCATCGCCGGGTCTGCGAGACTTCCTTCGACGATAACGGCAGCATCCGCGCCGCCGGACTCATGGCCTTTTCCAGCGTCGTTCGCAGGCGCTCGGCGAGCTTCGGTTTCGGCGCCTGCGGCTCGCCCAGCATCGAGCGGAGGCGCTCGCTGGCGTTGCCGCGCGCCATCCAGGCCGCACCCAATGCGAACATGATCAGTGCCACGACCGCAAACACACCCAGCGTCATTACCGTGGTCGACATCGTTTATACCTCAATGGTGACAATCCGCCGGAGCAGAAAGACGCCGACGATCTGCAGCCCCGCCGCACCGAAGAGCATCGTGCGCCCCAGCGGATCGAAAAACAGCGGCAGTGTCAGCGTGCGGTTCAGAAACAGCATCACGACCAGCATCACCGGCGCCAGCGCCAGCAGCACCCACATCGTCATCCGCCCCTGAGCGGTGTGGGTTTTGACTTCGCGTTGAATCTTCACGCGTTCCCGGATCAGGTGCGACAGTTTTTCGAGCATTTCGGCCAGGTTGCCGCCGCTCTCGCGCTGTATGATCATCGCGGTTGCGAAAAACTGCACGTCCACCAGCGGCACCCGCCCCGCCAGATTCAGCAGGCAGTCGCGCAGCGGCAGGCCGAAGCGCTGCTGATCAAACACCTCCCGGAACTCGCCTGCGATCGGCTCCGCCATTTCCGTGCCGATCAGCTCCAGCGCCGCACCCGGCGGGTGCCCGGCGCGGCTGGCGCGCACCAGCAGCTCAATCGCTTCCGGAAACTGCGCCTGAAAGGCGGCCAGACGCTTCCCGCGCCGCCGCCGCACCCACGCATAGGGCAGCAGCAGGCCGATCAGCCCCGCGCCTGGCCCGTACCAGGGCGTCCACGGCGCCAGCACCAGCGCCGTGAGGACGCCGCAGCCCACGCTGGCGAGCACAAACTTGCCGGGCCGCAGTGCCGAGCCCGACTGCCGCAGCCAGCGCTGCAGCGCCGTGCCTCGTCCCATGCGCCCCAGCCAGCGGTTGAGCGCGGGTATTTCGCTGAGCAAATCGTCCTTGATCAACGCCAGGCTGTTGCGCGATTCGCGCTGCTCCGCCTCTTCCACAAGCAGCGAGCGCTCGCGCAATTGCTGCACCCGGCGATCGCCCTGGTTCCACGACAGACCCAGGCCAAAAATCAGTATCGCGACCACCGCAAAAATAATGATGTAGATCATGCCTCGACCTCGTGCACCCTATAACCTATAGCCGCTCAGTCCCCTCCCACCGCAAACACTTCTTCCATCCAGGCGGGGTTGAATTTCTGCCCCACCGCCGCCAGCCGGTCGGCGCAGTGCGGCCGGATTCCCGCGCCGCGGAAGCGCCCGCGCACCGCGCCTGTCGGGCTCAACCCCTCGCGCTCAAGCCGGAAGAGCTCCTGCATGCAGACCACCTCACCCTCCATGCCGGTGATTTCGGCAATGCTGAGCAGCTTGCGAGTCCCGTCCGACAAGCGCGAAAGCTGCACCACCAGTTGCAGCGCCGAGGCAATCTGCTGCCGGATGGCGCGCTCGGGCAGGTTCAGATTCGCCATGCTCACCATCGTCTCCAGCCGCCCCAGCGCATCGCGCGGACTGTTGGCGTGAATCGTCGTCAGCGAACCGTCGTGGCCGGTATTCATTGCCTGCAGCATGTCGATTGCTTCCTCGCCGCGGCACTCGCCCATCACAATGCGATCGGGCCGCATGCGCAGGCTGTTGGCGACCAGTTGCCGCTGGCGGACGGCTCCTTTGCCCTCGACGTTCGCCGGCCGCGTCTCCAGCCGCACCACGTGATCCTGCTTCAGTTGCAGCTCCGCCGCATCCTCAATCGTTACCACGCGCTCGTGCTCGGGGATGTAGCCCGACAGCACATTCAACAGCGTCGTCTTGCCCGCTCCCGTGCCCCCGGAGATCAGAATATTCAGCCGTGCCACCACGCAGCAGCGCAGAAACTCCAGCATCGCCGGGGTCAGTGCCTGGTGTTCCACGAGCTTCTCCGCCGTCAGCGGTTCGCTCCCGAAGCGCCGGATCGAAAGGCACGGCCCATCGAGCGCCAGCGGCGGGATGATCGCGTTCACACGCGATCCGTCTGGCAGCCGCGCATCCACCATCGGCGAACTCTCGTCGATGCGCCGCCCCACCCGCGAAACGATGCGGTCGATGATGCGCAGCAGGTGCGCATCATCCTGGAACGTCACCTCCGATTTGTGCAGCCGCCCCTTTATTTCGACATAAATCTGATCGGCGCGGTTGACCAGGATGTCGCTGATGTCGGGATCCTTGAGAAACGTCTCGAGGGGCCCAAATCCGAAAATTTCGTCCAAAATGTCCTGCACCAGCCCGTCCCGTTCCACCAGCGAGAGCGGCACATTCTCTTCGCTCAGCAGCGACCGGATCAGCGACACCACCTCCTGGCGCGCGGCGTCGCGCGGCATGCGGTCCAACTGCTCCAAGTGCAGACGCTCCAGGACGCGCCGGTGATACAGGCGCTTCACGCCCTGCAGGTGCTGCTGCTCGCTTACGGGAACTGCCAAAGCCATGGTTTATCTCCTGTACATCAACCGTGTACCGCGTGCGGCCGCAAAAACGGGAGCCAGCGCCGCCGCTCCGCCGGGCGCCCCAGCAGCAGTGCCGCCAGGCCGCGAAAGCTTCGCCCCAAATCACTGGTCGCACTCAGCGCCGCCGGCTCTCCGTGTTCCATCGCGCGCATCAGGGCCGAGTGCGCGTTCGGGAATTTCCACAGTACGGGCGTGCCGGTGAGCGAGGCGATGGCCTCGTCGTCGACCGCGGGCGCCGCTCCCTGGCGGTTCAACACCATTTCCATCTGCAGCCGTTCGGTGCGGTTCAGATACTGCTGGACTTTGGCTGCGCTCCACAGGGTTACCATGTCCGTCTGCGCTACCAGCAGAATCCGGCTCGCCCGCGCCAGCACCGCTTGCGTGAGAGCGTCCAAACGCGCCGAAAGATCCACCACCACCAGCGGCCGCAGCGTCAGCATGAGCTCCAGCCAGCCGCCCGGCGCGGCGTCGCCGGCGCTGGCCGCCAGGGGCGCCGCGGGGCCCGCCAGCAGATCCACGCCACTGCTGTGGCGCGTCAGCAGCGTTTGCAGCAGCGCGGCATCCAACCGGCTGCTGTGGTCGGCGAGATCCGTCAGGCTGAATTGCGGTTTCAGGTTGAGATGGAGCGCGGCGTGCCCGAGCGGCGCTGCATCCACCAGCAGCACCGGCGCGTCGGTTTTCCTCCGCTGCGCCTGAAGCGCCAGCGCCAGATTCACCGCCACCGTTGTGGCACCCGAACCGCCCCGGGCCCCCAGCACCGCAAACAGCTTGCCCCGCACGTGCGAGCGCACCAGCGCCTGCCTCTGTCCTGCCGCCCGTGTGACCGCTTCCGCCAAGGCCTCCGCCCGCAGCGGACGTTCCAGATATTCGCAGGCACCGGCACGCATGGCCGCCACGATCATCACCGACGGCTCCAGCGGTCCCACCGCCATCACCGCCGCCTGAGCAAAATGGCTACGCAGCCAGGCAATGAGCGCGCACGCCGCGTCCATGCCCGGTCCGTTCTCGGGCAGGGCCACCAGCACCGCCTCCGGCGCCTGTGCCTGCACCAGCCGTTGCAGTGCATCACCGCCAAGGAACGGCTGCGGGGTCGCCAGAGTCGGGCCCGCCAGGGTGCTGCCTTCGGCTTGCAGCAGCGCACGCTCGAGTTGCCTGCGTTCGCTCTCTTCGGCCGCGAATACCGTGAAATTTGTCGCCATCGTGTTGCCTATTGCCCTGGGTGCACCAGATGCACCGGTATTCCGAAGCTCGCGTCCTCGTAGCCCGCCCCGCCGCCAGTCCCGCCGCTGCCCGCACACCCGGCGGCGTTCACGAAATAGCCGGTCACGTTGCTCCCGCTCATCCCCTGAATGAACCAGTTGCTGAAACCCGAGATCGTGACCGTTTGTTTTCCGGACCCGATGGGGTTGTTGCAGTTGTCCCACACCGGCGCGACGACCAACTGCGGGCTGGTATCGGTTACGCTCCCGCTGGCGCTTTCATAGGCGCCCGGACCCAGCCATGTATCCGGCGCCGCGCCAATCAGGGTGCCGATGCCCTGCTCCGTCGGTCCCACCATGTTGCCGTTCTCCGTCGGATAGGAGCTGCCACAGCTCACCGTGCCGGGGCTGACGCCACAGTCCAGCAGCGTTTGCGAACCCAGCGTGCAACTGTAGGTGCTTGCCCCGGATCCGAAATCCAGCGAATAAAACTGGCTCGGCGCCAGAGCGCCGCTGGGTTTAGTTGGCCGCAGGCTTTCAAGCGCACCGATTACTTGCGGGTTCTGCCGCAGCCAGGCACTCGGCTGCCCGTCGGGTCCCAAAATCGTCTGGCCGTCGGTGCAGGCCTGTGCGGGCGCCTCGCTGCTCAGAATCGTGTTCGGTACGAAAATCGGCCGCAGACACGCCGAGCCCGTCGCATACGGCGAGGCCACCGCCGTCGCCGTCGCTGCCACATTCTCAAAATCAATGCCCAGCACCCGGGCAAAAAACATGGGCACCGCGTTCGCGCCCGCGCGCTCAACCGTTACCGTCACTTCGCGCGAGCCCGTATCCACGCTGACGTCCGCGGCCGCGATTACGGCGTTCTGCTCCAGAATCGGATTCATCCCGCCTATCGCTATCGCGGCGTTGCGCGCTGCTGCCGGCTGCGCGTTCGCCGGATCGAGAAAGGTAAACGCTCCCGCGAGTGCCGCTGCGTCGGCCGCATTCTGTGTCGCGTTTTTGGCGCTCAGCAGCAGCCCCACGTCCACCGCCAGCGCCGCCATCCCGCACAGAGCGACCAGCACCAACGCCATCAACACCACCGTCACGCCCTCCTGCCGCCGCCTGCGCTTCATCCGCTTCATCGCCCGCCTCCGTTGCGGTCAAACTTCCTGGAGTTCAGAAATGGTTCCACCATGTGCAGCGGTTGCGGTGGGGTGTTGGTCGCGTGCACCAGGCGGGCGGTCACGATCACCATCAGTTCCGTCCGCGTCTTGTTGTCGTTGTGGCTGGTGAAGAATCTGCCGATGATCGGAATGTCGCTCAATCCCGGAATCTTCGATACGTTCCGCGTGAGCCGGTTGTCCATGAGCCCGGCGATCACGAAGCTCTGCCCGCTGCGCAATTCCAGCTCGGTCGATGCCCGCCGCGTGCTCAGGGCCGGGATCAAAAACCCGGAGATGGTGAGCGCGTTGGAAAAATCCAGCGCGCTCACCTCCGGCGAGACCTGCAGATCAATAGTTCCATCGGGGAGGATGGTGGGCTTGAAATGCAGGTTCACGCCGAAGGGCTTGAACTGTATGGTGACGTTGTTGATCGCGCCCTGCCCCTGCACCACGGGAAAGGGGAACTCGCCGCCGGCCAGAAAACTCGCTTCCTTGCCATCCATCGCCACCAGGTTCGGTTCTGCCAGAATCTGCAGCAGGTTTTTCTGCTCCAGCGCTTGCAGCGTCAGGCCCAGGTTGGCGTCGCTGCGGAACAGAAACACGTTCAGCAGGTCGGTCAGCGCCACGGTGGCGGCCTTGCCGGTCAACGACGAGACACCCTGGGCGTTGCTCGACGAGGTCGGTGGCGGCGTCACCACGCTGCTCGCACCGCCGTATTGCCCCGTCCCCAGCGAGCCCACCGTGTTCCCGGCTCCGGTCGAGACCAAATCCGCCCCAAACTGCGAGACCGCGCTCCGGTCAATTTCGGCAAACCGCACCTGCAACAGCACCTGCCCCGGATCCGAAGGCACGTGTACGTTCAAATCGTTCACCACGTTCCGGCTGAATGCCTGCGCCACCCGGAGCACGCGCGTGGCCGTTGCTTTGTCCGGCAGGGTACCGGATATCACCAGCGCATCGCCGCTGGCGCCCACCCTCAGGGCGTCGGCAGGGAACAGCCGCCGCAGCTCCGCCCGCAGCGGTTCGGGGTCAAGCTGGACCCGCACCGTATAGGTACGCGCGTCCGAGTTCGCATCCCACAACAGCAGCGAAACGTCGCCCGGCGCCCTCCCCTGAAGCAACACCTGGTGCGGCGAAACCACCACCGCCTGGGCCACCGTTGTGTCGGTGATCGAAACCCGCGTCAGGGCCACCGGGCTGTTGACCAGCAGGCTGTGGTGGGTTGTCAGGCGGAGGTCCACCGGCGCTCCCGCCGGTTGCGGATCCGGGAACGCCGCTGCCCGGCTGACGGCAGGTTCGGCCGCAGACGGCGGCAGTTTCGGAGTGTGGACCAGCGCCACCGCGATCTTCGCCGCCGGCTGCCCCACCGCTGCCGGCGCCGGCTGCGTCGCCACGCGCCATGCCTGCATAAGCAGGAGCGGATTCCAAGAGGACGCCGGCCAGGACGCCCGCGCCACCGGCACCCGCGCCGGCAGCGCCACCTGCCGGATCGGCGCGGCCGGCGCCGCCAGCGGATTCACCAGCCGCAGTTGCCCTTCGAGACCTTCTGCGGCCGGTTGCAAGTGCAGCCGGTTCACCGCGGCCGGCTGGTTCTCCAGCGTCTGAGCCGCCGCGATCTTGAGTCCGCTCAGCGCCAGCAGCGCCAGCGCCGCCACGATCCCGTGCACCAGCGCCCGCAACCAACGAATCTGTCTCCGGCTCATTTAGCGTCCTCCCCCTGCGGTGAACTTCACCGACGTTTGATGGTTCCCACTGATCATCTCCACCGTCCACGTCTGCGGGGCTGGTGGATCGGCGTGCCGCGCGGCCATCCGCCGCCGCGCCCCCGGCCGCGGCACGAAATACAAACTCGCGTTGCGCAGCGGCTGCGTCTTTTCCGTTTTATCGTCGAGGGGGTTGCGCAGCGCCAACTGCAAGTGTCCGTACCCGTCCGCCATCGCCAGCTTTTCCGCTCCCTCCGGCGTCACCAGCAGCGTGATTACGGCGACCTTGTCCGGCTTCCCATTGTTCCGCTGCTCCAACTGCTGGCCCGCCGTCAGCACCTGCACGTTCTTGAGCAGCGTTACCGTTGTCTCATCCGCGGGATTGCTGTTCGCCCGTGGATTGCCCGTCAGCAGCACATCCACATGGGTGCCCGGCAGCGCAAACCCGGCCACGGAAACCACGTCGTTGACCTTTACCGATACCGCCCGCATCCCGGGCGGAATCAGCGGCGGCAGACCCACGCCCGCGCCCGGCTTCGCCACCATTTCCCCCACAATCACCTGATTTGGGACTACCGCCGAGGTCAGCACCCGTCCAGCCAGCTGTTTCACCGAGGTAAACACGTGCTCCGGCAGCGCCTGGGGCGGCAGCCGCAGCAGGCGCAAATCCTGCGGTTGCATCTCGGCTCCCACGTTGAGCGCCTTCGCTGCCGCCACCACGACTCGCGCCGGCGGTGCGGCGATTGCCGCGTGTCCGCGCAGCAGCCGGTTTACCGCCAGGCTCACGAGCGCCGCCAGTGCCAGCGCCACCACCGCCAATCCGAACAATCGTTTGCGCTTCATATCAATAAAAGTTCCTCATCTCGACCGCAGCGCCCAGTTGCACTGTCTTGCCCAGCAGCAGCGACAGCGGATATTCGTAGCTCACGCTCACCCGCGAGGCCTTCATGCATGGCGCCGCCGGGTCACTGCAACCGCCGCCCACCGGGCTCACCAGCTCGTTCTGATTCACCGTCACCGCCGTGGCTGCCAGCGTGATCCCGTTCGCCGCCGCATACGCCACTACCCGGTCCTGCACCGCCGCTGTCTGTCCCCAGGCACCGGGCACCACCGCCAACCGTGCCCCCTCCCGCACCGCGTTCGACAGCACCTGCTGCGTTGATACCGCTCCCGCCACCTGTGCCACAATCAGCAGCAACATCGCAAGGAACGGCAGCGTGATGGCAAACTCCACCAGCTCCGCTCCGCGCTGTCTCCCGCTGCAGTCAATTCGTCTCATTGCGCATTTCCGCCTGCGGATGCAGAGTCAGCGTGGGCACGAGATCGGCCATCATCGGTGTCAGAAACTGAAACGGATAGGCAATCTGCACCTGGCTGAACGTCGTCGCCAGGCCGTCCTCGCTTTGCAACACATCCTGATCTACCGTCACCTCAGCCGCCGTCAGCGTGATGCCGTCGTCGGCGGCGTACTGCAGCACGCGGCTAGTAATGTCGCTCGACGACGGCAGCGCCCCCGTGGTGGCATCGGGAATCGCCGACCAGCGTGCTCCCTCGCGGCAGGCATTGTGCAGTGCTTCGTTCACGTTCGCCAGCCGCGCCAGCCCGATTACGGCAAAAATCAGCAGCGCCAGCAGCGGCAGCACGATGGCCATCTCTGCCAGCGTTTGCCCGCCCTGACGCCGGCGCCCCGTTACTCTCAGAGCAGGCACAGCGCGCATACCACCCCCGCAAACATCGCCAGCGCAAAGGGCGCCGTGATCGCTCCCGGCGTATCCACGCAATGCTCGGACTGTGCCTGGAGTCCGTGCTCCCGCCAGCCGGCGAGGATCTCTCCCAGGTCGTTGTACAGCAACCCCAGCCGCCCGCGCCGCGCCATTTGTCCCGGTGCCATCGCGGCCGCGGCCAGCAACCCGAATTCGAGACTCCAGAACCATAACCGCAATCCCATCAGAGCGCCCAGTGCCGCCAGCCATTTCGCATCGCCGCCGGCTATAGCGCCCATGTACAGCAGCAAAGCTCCCACCGCCAGACCCAGAGCCATGGCGGCGAGGGCGCCGCCCAGTCCACCGGCAAGGGCGTGATCGATAAGACCAGCCGCGGCCACCGGCAACGACAGCCACTTCGAGATCCGTCTCCAGCCCAGATCCCCGACTGCCGCTGCCAGCGCCGCTGCCAGCACGAATGCGTGCCAGAGCATCGGCCGGGCCTACGAGCCGATGACCTTGCCGGCGATGTTCTTGATCTCGGTCGAGATGTTGGTTCCGAGCAGCGTAATTGCGCCAATCACCACAGCGGCGATGACGCCCAGCATGATGGCATACTCGGCCATGTCCTGGCCGCCATCATCGTT
>JBOGKK010000121.1:0-4634 GCA_050745425.1 Terriglobales bacterium | reverse complement strand
AGTGGCGGCTAACGGCACCGAGGATGCTCAAATTGAAATACGCATTCTTGATTTCCAGCGGGTCGAACGTCCATTCGATCAGATCAATACCCTGGGCCAGGGCAGCCTCGCGCTGACAGAGCTTGAGCCGGCGCCCGAGTCCCTGGTTGCGGTGCGAGGCGGCGACGGCCAGCATATGGGAGTGCCAGAAGGTTTGCCCGGGGCGGTGTCCCGGCAGCGCCATGCTGAAGCCGACCAAGTGCTCGCCCTCCCATGCGCCCAAGACCTGGCCGCCAATCTTGCGTGCGACGACGAATACACGGCGCGGGATCAAATCGAGGTCGGTAAACCCCCATGCCTGACGCTGCAGGTTCACGCAGGCTTCCATTTCCGCAGGGGTATCCAACGCCCGGATGACCACTTCGGCTTCTACTCCGGTGTTTTTTCGTGCTTCGCCCGTTGCCATAGCTCCTCCCATTGCTCCGCTGTGCGCTGTCCGGCCGCCGGCGCCATGGTCTCCATGGCGCGGAAGCGGCGCGCGAATTTCTGGTTGGCGTGCTTCAGCGCCGCTTCGGCATCCAGTCCGTAGTGGCGGGCCAGGCTGACGACGGTGAGCAGCAGATCGCCGAGTTCCTCTTCGCGATGCGTGTGGGTCTCAGCCTGGCGCAGTTCGGCCATTTCTTCATCCAGCTTAGGCCACACCTCGTCGGCGTGATTCCAATCAAAACCGAGGCGTGCGGCGCGTTGGCCCATTTTCTGGGCTTCGGCCAGAGCCGGCAGCGCACGCGGGATACCGGCCATGGCAGAGTGGTCGTCGCGCTTGCCTTCGGCGGCTTTGACGGCATTCCAGCGTGCGAGGGCGGCGTCGGCATTGGCGGCCTTTGCTGCGCCAAACACGTGGGGATGGCGGCGCACGAGTTTTTCGGCGAGCTCGTCCAGCACGGCATCGAGCGTGAAGCGCCCGGCCTCGCCGGCCATTTGGGCGTAGAAGAGAACCTGCAGGAGCAGGTCGCCTAATTCCTCCCGCAAGCCCTCCCAGTCGCGCGCGGCAATGGCTTCCAGCACCTCGTAGGTTTCTTCCAGGGTGTTGGCGCGGATGCTATCAAAGGTCTGCTCGCGATCCCAGGGGCAGCCATCAGGCGCGCGCAGGCGGCGCATGATATCGACGACGCGCTGGAAGCGGGCCTCTATGATAGGGGCAGAGGGAATATCAGAGTGCAAGCTTGGATATTGCCACATCCGCGGCCTGTCGATCAAAAGCCGTTGCAGCGAGTCGAGATAGCGGAACCTGTACCAGGCCCTGGCGAGGTGCTGGTGCGAGTGCGCGCCTGCGGCATCTGCCGCACCGATTTGCACGTTGTCGAAGGCGAACTGCCCGTTCGTCATGCTGGCATCATCCCGGGACACCAGGTCGTGGGCGAGATTGCGGCCATGGGTCCCGGGGTGAGGAAATGGCGGATGGGCCAGCGCGTGGGGGCAGCATGGTTGCACCACACCTGCGGTGTCTGCCAGTTCTGCCGCAGCGGCCGCGAAAATCTTTGCGAGCGGGCGGAATTTACCGGCTGGACGGTGGCGGGCGGCTACGCGGAGGCGTTGCTGGCGGCGGCTGATTTCGTTTACGCGATTCCGGAAGGCCTCGGCGACGTGCAGGCGGCACCGCTGTTGTGCGCCGGCATCATTGGCTACCGCTGCCTGCGCTGCAGCGGCATTGCCGACGGGGCCTGGAGGGGGGCGCGGCTGGGAATTTACGGATTTGGCGCGGCCGGGCACATCGCCATTCAAATCGCCCGTGCGCGCGGCGCCGAGGTGTATGTCTGCACGCGCGATCACGAGCGGCATCAGAAGTTGGCACGGGAGCTGGGAGCGGCATGGGTGGGTGAGGCGGCGGCGCCGCCGCCGGTGGCACTCGATGCGGCGCTACTGTTTGCGCCTGCTGGCGAGCTGGTGCCGCCGGCGCTGCGGGCGCTGGCGCCCGGGGGCACGCTGGTGCTGGGCGGTATCCACATGAGCCCGATTCCGCCGCTCGATTATTCCTGGCTCTACCGGGAGCGGGTCATCCGCAGTGTGGCGAACAACACTCGCGCCGACGGGCGTGAATTCCTGGAGGAAGCGTATCGCGCCGGGGTGAGCACGCACACGCGGACGTTTCCATTCTCTCAGGCCAACGAGGCGCTGGCCGCACTCAAAAACGATGCGATTGCGGGCGCGGGCGTGCTGGTCTAGCTGGGGCCGGCGCCTGCGGATGGTGGCGCTGGTGCGGCGGCGCCCGCCAGCGGTCGGTCGGGGCGCAGTACCAAGCGTAGCAGGATGGGCCCGATCACCGTGGTGAGCACCGCCATGGCAATGCCAATCGAGTAATAAGCGTTGGGGATGGCGGGAATGCGGAGGCTTTCGTTGGCGACGACGATGCCTACTTCGCCGCGCGGGATCATGCCCAAGCCCACGAGCAGGGCGGAGCGGCGGCCCAGCGGCAGGGCCGCGATCCCACAGGCAAACAGCTTGGTGACGATTGCGATCAGCGTGAGCGCCGCGATCAACTCCAGATCGTGGGGACGGATCAGGGCGGCCGGGCTCAGCTTTAGGCCGATATTGGCGAGAAAAAACGGGACGACGAAGCTGCTCACCGCATCCGCTTTGGCGCGCAGCGCGGGAGCGATTTCCTCGGACTCGCTCACAAACAAGCCCGCGAGAAAGGCGCCGATGATGGCCGCCAGGCCAATGTAGGCGGACATGGCAGAAAACCCCAGCAGAAGAATCAGAGCAAATGTCCATTGCGGTGCGGCGCTGCGCATTTTGCCCAGCCGTGGCCGCAAGCGCGGAAATGCTTTTCGCCGCAGGAACAGCACGACGACAAAAAACAGCGTCACGAAAACGACCGTCAGCAGGAGATTGAGCCAGTGCGAGTGGGCGGTGCTGAAGCTGGTGAGCATCGACAGCGCCAGCAGGCCGAGGATGTCGTCGAGCACGGCGGCGCCCAGGATCACACGGCCGAAGGTTGTGGTCAGTGCCCCGAAGTCGGTCAGGATTTTTGCGGTGATGCCGATGCTGGTGGCGACCAGCAGCGTGCCGACAAAGCGCGCGGTTACGGGATTGGCGCCGATCGACGCAGCAAAAGCCCAGCCCAGAATCAGTGGCGTGATTACGCCGAAAAAGCCAACACCCACGCTGATGAAACCGTGCTCGGTCATCTCCTCGGGTTGGGTTTTGAGGCCAGTCTCGAAGAGCAGGAAAATGACACCGACTTCGGCCATGAAATCCAGCGTCGAGGAGGGATGCACCCAGTGCAGCAGACCGGGGCCGACGATGAAGCCGGCGACAATTTGCCCGACCAATCCCGCCTGGTGGAGACGCTCGAATACCTCCTCGCCGATTTTGGCGGCGACAAACAGCAGAAACAGGCTGAGCAGCGGCTGTAAGCCTGCGGGCGTCACGTTCCTCTACGTTAACCCAGGCCGCGGCTCCGCCTTTGGCGGGAAGCCGTTTGCCGCGGTCCGCCGCTCGTTGTGCCGGCGCAGCAGGAAGTAGAGCAGCGGCACCAGAATCAGCACGTTGATCGCTGAGGTTGCCATACCGCCGACGATGGGCGCGGCGATCGGCTTCATCACATCCGAGCCGATGCCGGTTTCCACCAGAATCGGAATCAGGCTCGCCAACACGGCTGCCACCGTCATGAGCTTGGGCCGCAGGCGCAGCACTGCGCCCGCCATCACGGCATCTTCCAAACTGCCACGGCCGGCCTGCTTGCGCTCGTCATAGGCCTCGCGCAGGTAGACCAGCATGACCACCGCCGTTTCCACCGCAATCCCGAACAGATCGATGTAGCCCACCCACACCGCCACGCTGAACGGATAGCCCAGCCACCATTGCAGCAAGAGACCGCCGCTGAGCGCAAACAGCGTCGGGATAATCAACATCGCCGATTCGGCGACCGAATGAAAGGTCAAATACAGCAACAGGAAGATGATGAACACCACGATGGGGATCACCAGCTCGAGGCGCCGGTCGGCACGCTGCTCCAGCACGGATTGGCCCGACCACTGAAAGCGGTAACCAGCGGGCAGCTTGAGTTGCGCATCGAGAGCGCGGTTGGCACGCGCCACCAGCGAGCCGTAGTCGGAGCCGGAGGTTTCGAGAAAGAGATAGCCGGTGAGAGCGCCATCCTCATCGCGGATCATGGCCGGCCCGTCCGAGATCGAAAGGCTCGCCACCTGTGACAGCGGAATCTGTGCACCGCCGGGCGTGGTGAGTTGAATGTCTGCGAGTGTGGGTAGATCGCTGCGGTAATCGCGTGCGTAGCGGACGTCGATGGGGATGATCTGCCGTCCGTTGAGCGTTTCCGCCACGTCCTTGCCCCCGATGGCGCTGGCGACTGCCTGCTGCACCGCGGCCACGCTCAGTCCGAAGCGCGCCATCTGGTTCCGCCGCGGGGTGACGTTGACGTAAAGCCCATCGGCGACGTGTTCGGCAAAGGTCGAGGTTACGCCTGGAACCTTTGCCAGAATCTGCTCCATCTGCTGTCCCAGGGCCTGAATGCCGGCCAGACTGGGGCCCTGAATCTTGAGTCCGACCGGCGTTTTCATGCCGGTCAGCTCCATATCCATGCGGTTGGCGACCGGCATGGTCCAGTTGTTGGTCAGGCCGGGGAATTGCAGCTT
>JBOGKK010000120.1:0-32025 GCA_050745425.1 Terriglobales bacterium | reverse complement strand
GAGCATCGATGTGGAAGTTCATTGCTTCGGCGAGCAGCACAGTAGCTCCGGCCAGTTGACCGTCATCGGCCACGAGCCGTGCCAGAAGCTCACCACCGAAGAGAAATTCCGCGGTGCTCTGCAGGCGTTGAGCGTGAATCTCGATTCCATTCAGAACCTGCGCGGGGTCAACGTGGTGCACACCCACACCTGGTATGCGTCTATGGCCGGGTTCTGGGCCAAAAAGCTCTTCGATGTGCCGTTTGTGCTCACCACCCACAGCCTCGAACCCCTGCGTGCCTGGAAGGCCGAGCAGTTGGGCAGCGGCTATCAGATGAGTTCCTGGATGGAAAAAACCGCGATCGAAAGCGCCGACGCGGTGATCGCCGTTTCCCATGGGACCAAGGCCGATATTTTACGCGCCTACCCAGCGCTCGATCCCGAGCGCATTCGCGTCATTTACAACGGCATCGATCTGGACGAATACCGCCGCGACGGCGGCACGCAATTTCTCGATGCCTTTGGCGTAGACCGCTCCCGGCCCTATATCCTGTTTGTCGGCCGCATCACGCGGCAGAAGGGCGTGACGCATCTCGTCGACGCGGTGCATCACCTGCCTGTGGACACCCAGGTTGTGCTCTGTGCCGGTGCGCCCGATACGCCAGAAATCGCGACTGAAATGCGCACCAAGGTCGCTGCCCTGCAGCGCACGCATCCGCGTGTGATCTGGATCGAGAAAATGGTCAGCAAGCCCGAGGTCATTCAGCTCTACAGCCACGCCGCCGTGTTCTGCTGCCCCTCGATTTACGAGCCCTTCGGCATCATCAACCTCGAAGCCATGGCGTGC
This sequence comes from Terriglobales bacterium, assembly GCA_050745425.1. Classification (GTDB taxonomy): domain Bacteria; phylum Acidobacteriota; class Terriglobia; order Terriglobales; family SCQP01; genus SCQP01. The sequence goes on along the minus strand of JBOGKK010000120.1, from coordinate 31,199 downwards.
GAAACCGCGGTGGTGGCGACCGCAACCGGCGGCATCAAGGAAGTGGTCGTGCCGGGTGTAACCGGGCTTCTGGTGACGGCCGCTCAGGACCCGGATACCAACGCGCCGCTCAATCCGCCCGCGTTCGCTCGCGATCTCGCCTCCGCGCTCGCGGATCTGCTCGCCGACCCGGCGCGGCAGCAGGCCATGGGCCGCGCCGGCCGCGCCCGCGTCGAAGCCACCTTCAGTTGGCGCGCCATTGCCGGCCAGACCATTGCCCTGTACCGCGAGCTCGCGGATCACCGCGCAGCCGCCATGCGACAATGACGGTGTGTTACTCGCGCTCGACATTGGTAACTCAAACACCGTCATCGGGCTGTTTGCCGGAGAACGCCTCCAGGCGTCGTGGCGGCTCACCACCGCACGGCATCAGACGGCGGATGAGTTCGCGCTGGCGCTGAATGGACTGCTGGCCGCCCACGCCATCGCGCCCCCATCGATTACCGGCACGATCGTGGCCTCCGTCGTGCCGCCGCTCGATGCCACCGTGCGGGCCGCGCTGCGCCGGAGCTTCCATCTCGAACCCATGTTCGTCGGCCCCGGACTCAAAACCGGCATGCCCATTCATTACGATTCCCCCGCCGATGTCGGCGCCGACCGCATTGCCAACGCCATCGCCGGCTTTGCCGCCTGCGGAGGGCCGCTCATCATCGTCGATTTCGGAACGGCGACCACGTTTGATGTCGTTTCCGCGCAGGGCGAATACTGTGGCGGCATCATCTGCCCCGGCCTGGCGATATCGGCCGAGGCCCTGGTTACCCGCACCGCACGCCTGCAGCGCGTCGAGATCCGCGACCCCGGCCGGCTGATTGGCGCCACCACCGTCGGCAGCATTCAATCGGGGCTCTACTACGGCTACCTCAGCTTGGTCGATGGACTCATCGAACGCCTGCGCGCCGAGGTGGGCGCCACCACCCAGGTCATCGCCACCGGCGGCCTCGCGTCTCTCATCGCGCACGGCTCCCGCCACCTTGCCCTCTGCGATGAGAACCTCACCCTGACCGGCCTCCGCCTCCTCTGGGATCGGAACCGCTAACCGCGCGCTCCCCGCGCGGTTAGCGCCCTGCGTAGCGCGCAGCGCAAAGCAGGGCCCTGTCGGCTCGCACCACCCTTACTCGGGACTGAACGCCCATCGCGCATACGCACCACCTTTACTTGGGACTAAACACGCCGCGGCCAGGATGCGCTGAGCCACTCTGTCCACAAAACCTTGTCTTCAGTAGCGGTAGTGATCGGCCTTGTACGGGCCTTCGACCGGCACGCCCAGGTAGGCTGCCTGTTTGGCCGACAGCGTAGTGAGCCGCACGCCGATTTTTTCCAGGTGCAGGCGGGCGACCTCTTCATCGAGCTTCTTGGGCAGCGTGTAGACGCCCGGTTTGTAGGTGTCGCGGTTGCGCCACAGATCCAATTGCGCCAGCGTCTGGTTGGAGAAGCTGTTGCTCATCACAAAGCTGGGATGACCCGTCGCGCAACCCAGATTCACCAAGCGCCCTTCGGCGAGCAGGAATATGCTGTGGCCGTCCGTGAAGCGGTACTGATCGACCTGCGGCTTGATGTTGGTGCGGGTGGCATCCTTGGCGGCGTTCAGGGCGTCGACATGGATTTCGTTATCGAAGTGGCCGATGTTGCACACAATCGCCTGATCCTTCATCTTGCGCATGTGTTCGATGCGGATCACGTCGCAGTTGCCCGTACAGGTGACGTAAATGTCGCCGCGGCCGAGCGTGTCTTCCACCGTCGCCACCTCAAAGCCTTCCATCGCGGCCTGCAGCGCGTTGACCGGGTCGATCTCGGTGACGATCACGCGCGCGCCAAACCCGCGCAGCGATTGCGCGCAGCCCTTGCCCACATCGCCATAGCCGCATACCACGGCGACCTTGCCCGCCACCATCACGTCGGTGGCGCGCTTGATGCCGTCGGCGAGCGATTCACGGCAGCCGTAGAGGTTGTCAAACTTCGATTTCGTAACCGAATCGTTCACGTTGATGGCCGGTACCAGCAGTGAGCCTGCCTCTTGCATCTTGTACAGGCGATGGACGCCGGTGGTGGTTTCTTCGGAAACCCCGCGCCAGTCCTTCACGATGTTGTGCCAGCGCTTCGCATCCTCGCCCTGCACCCGCACCAGCAGGTCCTTGATGACCTTTTCTTCGTGCGATTCCGATGGCGACTTCACCCAGTCCGATCCGTTTTCGAGCTCGTAACCGCGGTGTACGAGCAGCGTCATGTCGCCGCCATCGTCGACGATCAGTTGCGGCCCCAGCCCTCCGGCGTGGGAAACCGCCTGATAGGTGCACCACCAATAGTCCTCGAGGCTTTCCCCCTTCCAGGCAAACACCGGCACGCCAGTTACGGCAATGGCGGCGGCGGCATGGTCCTGGGTGGAGAAAATGTTGCAACTCGCCCAGCGCACCGTCGCCCCCAGTGCCGTCAGGGTTTCAATCAAAACCGCGGTTTGCACCGTCATGTGCAGCGAACCGCTCACGCGCACGCCCGCCAACGGCTTCTCCGGCGCGTACTTGCGCCGGATCGACATCAGGCCGGGCATCTCCAGCTCGGCAATGCTGATTTCCTTGCGCCCCCACTCGGTCAATGCCAAGTCGGCCACCTTGTATTCGCCCGGCGTGACGGGCACGACCGGCTTGGATTCAACGATAGTGCTCATTCAGGTAGTGTACCTGCGATTGGCTCAAGCTGCCACCGCATCGCGCAGTCGCAGCCGCGCTTGATGGATCAGCTGCGAACAATAGGCCGCGTCCAAATCAAGCCACTCGCCCAGTACCGCCGGCGGATAACCCTCAAGCTCATGCAACAGATACAGCAGGCGCTGCTGGGCAGGCAATTGCCGCACGGCCTCGCGCAGTCCCGTGCTCGCAACCGTTTTTTTCGCCTCTGCGCCCGCGCTGGCGCGGCTATCGCCGGCAAACAACCCGCGAAAGTGCAAGGCAAACGCCGCCGCCAGACGGTCGTCATCGATCACTGGAAAACCAGGCCTGTCTTCCCCGGCGCGTTCCTCGCCAGCGGTCGCGCTCCAGGCGTCAATGAAGATGCGCATCTCCATGCGCAGTGCCTCGTTGGCATCGTGTAGCATCCAGCGGCAGAGCGTGTGAATGCGCCGCCGCTGCTGCTCGTATTCGGATTGCAGCATCTTTTCGTGAATACAGCCGCTGAGTGGTTCCAACTGTAGTTGCGTTCGGGTTGCCATCCAAACTCCTTTCGTGACGGGTTTCGTTGATCGAGTTTCTATTCTTGCCCGTTTTCTTTGTAGCTTGCGCTTTGCTTCTAACTATGCAAATCAACGGCCACCGTGCTGAAGTCTTGGTAAAAAGGGCAAGTGCTCATGCTTTTGCCCGGTGCCGCCGCGTGTCACCGAAAATAGCAATTGCTCAAAACAAAGGGGATCGCAGAGCTGGGGTGAGCTCGCTGGTCCGCTGTCGGCGTTCGAAAGCGAGCTGGCGTAAATTTTGTCGTGGTAAAAACTACCTGTTGCCCAGAAGCTGTCTTAGTTGCATTGCGTTTCATATCGGGCCTGCCAAGCTGCCAACACGCCGTTAAGTCCAAGATTACAGACGATTTCGTTTTGGTATGCGGCTGCCAAAGGCGGAATCTGCACATGCAGCGCCAGGGTTTGCTAATTAGCAAGCACTTGCCGCATTTGCCTGCTTCATGCACGCTAGAGAGAAGATGGAAACAACTCCTTTTGCCAGCTCCAATCCGGATCTGGCGCCCTACCGCGGCGGCCGCATCGCCGTCAGTACACCGCCGGGCTTGCAATTTGACGCTTGGCCCCCGCATCAACTGCTGCTGTTCGATGCGAGTTGGCGCGCCGTGCTGGCCCTCGAGGGCCCGGAGGCGCGCAAGTGGCTCAACGGTATGATCACCACCAACGTGCGCGATCTCGAGCCCGGTCAATTTGCTCCAGGTTTTCAACTTGACCCCAAGGGGCATATCCTTGCCAGCCTCGACGTCGTTTGTATTGCGCCAGATGCTTTTCTGGTGATCACCGATGAAGCACAGCGTGAGGGCCTGGAGCAGCGCCTGCGCCGCTTCGTGTTTATTTCGAAGTTGACGATCGAAGATCGCAGCGCCGCCTGGGCCGGTCTGCGGCTGCGCGGCGCCCGGGCAGCCACAGTTGCCGTCGAGGCGGGCTGGTGCAAACCAGTCCCCGCTGCAGGCCACGCCGCTGCCGGCCCAAAATCCGGCTGGACGCTGGCGAGCGCACCGGGTGGCGTTGCGCAATTGGAATACCTTGCGCCAGTTGCCTCCGCCGTAGCGCTGTGGGCGCGCCTGCAGCAGCTTGCCACCGCGGCCGGTGCTGCGGCGCAGGAGCCGGATCGTATTTTCAGCCGCCAGCCACTCTACGGAACCGACATCACCGAAGCCGAGTTGCCGCAGGAGACCGGCCAGCTCGATCATCTCAGCTTTACCAAGGGATGCTACATTGGCCAGGAAATCGTCGAGCGTATCCGCGCCCGCGGCGCCGTTCATCGCCACTGGAGCGCATTTCACTTTGCCGCCGCGGTCGGGCCCGGTGCTGGCGTCGAGGCCAACGGCCGTCCCGCCGGAAAACTGACCAGCGTGGCGCCACTCGATTCCGCCGCCTGTTTCGCTCTGGGCTATGTCCGCGACGGCCAGCCCGGCCAAGCCGTTACCGCCGCCGGCATTGCTGGCAAACTGCTCAGCTAGACCGGGCGACTAAGCGTTCACCACTCACCTCGGCAGGCGCCTGAGCTGCCGGCGCCTGCTGCGGCCGCGCCGCAGCAGGCAGCGCCCACTCCAGCACTTCTTCCATGTTGCGCACATAGTGCAGTTCCACGCCTTCGAGCTGTTCCGGCTTCAGGTCTTCTTCCACGTTCTGCCGGTTTTCCGCCGGCAGCACAATGTGTTCGATGCCCACGCGCTTGGCGGCCAGAAACTTCTCCTTAATGCCGCCGATCGGCAGCACATCGCCCGATAGCGTGATTTCGCCCGTCATCGCCAGCTTCGGCCGTACGGGCTGATTCAGTAGCAACGAGGACAGTGCCGTGGCCATGGTGATGCCCGCCGAAGGTCCGTCCTTGGGGATGGCGCCAGCGGGAACATGCATGTGCACGTCGTGCTCCTTGAAGAAGTCCTCCGCCACGCCCAACGTCGCCGCATGCGAGCGCACCCAAGTGAGTGCCGCCTGCATCGACTCCTGCATCACCTGGCCGAGATGGCCGGTCATGGTAAATCCCTTGCCGCCCGGCATCTGATTGGCCTCGATGAACAGCACATCGCCGCCGGTGGGCGTCCAGGCGAGCCCCACGGCCACGCCCGGCCGGCGTGTACGCTCGACCACCTCGACATCGTCGCGCACCTTGGGACCACCCAGGAACTCGCGCACAATCTCGGGCGTAATCGGCAGTTTCTCGCCTTCTGCGCCCGGCGCCAGCTTGCCCTCGGCGATGCGGCGCGCATACTTGCGGATCAGACTGCCAATCTGGCGTTCGAGCGCGCGCACGCCCGCCTCCCGCGTGTACTGGCGGATGACGCGCTGCACCGCTTCGTTTTGAAATTCAAGGCGTGCCTCATCCACGCCGTTCTCCTTCGCCTGCTTCGGAATCAGATACTTGAAGGCAATGTGCAGCTTTTCTTCTTCCGTGTAGCCGCTCAGCTCAATGATTTCCATGCGGTCGCGCAGCGGCTCGGGAATGGTGTCGAGCATGTTGGCAGTCGTGATGAATAAGACCCGCGATAAATCAAACGGCACGTCCAGATAGTTGTCGCGGAAGCCGAAGTTCTGCTCCGGATCGAGCACCTCAAGCAACGCCGAGGTGGGATCGCCGCGGAAATCACGTCCGATCTTGTCGACTTCGTCGAGCATGAAGACGGGGTCGTTCGTATCCGCGCGGCGCAGCCCCTGAATGATCTGCCCCGGCAGCGCGCCGATGTAAGTGCGGCGATGGCCGCGGATTTCCGCTTCGTCGTGTACGCCGCCGAGCGAAAGCCGGAAAAACTTCCGGCCCAGGGAGCGCGCGATCGAGCGCCCCAGCGAGGTCTTGCCCACCCCGGGAGGGCCTACAAAGCACAGTATTGGCCCTTTCATGGTCGGGTTCAGCCGCCGCACCGCCAGATAATCGAGAATGCGATCCTTGACCTTTTCCAGGTCGTAGTGGTCTTCGTTGAGGATGGCCGCCGCCTTGTTCAGATCGATCTCTTCCGCCGAGCTGCGCGCCCACGGCAGCACGGCGAGCCACTCCACGTAATTCCGCGTCACCGAGTAATCCGCCGCCGCCGGCGACATTTTCGCCAGCCGCTGCAGTTCCTTCAGCGCTTCGGTTTTGACTTCCTCAGGCATGCCCGCCGCTTCGATCTTTTTGCGCAGCTCTTCGCTGTCGCGCTGCGTCTCGTCGCCTTCGCCCAGTTCCTTCTGAATCGCCTTCATCTGCTCGCGCAGGTAGTACTCGCGCTGCGACTGCTGCACCTGATCCTGCACCTCGGTCTGGATCTTCGAGCGCAACTGCTGCACCTCGAGCTCGCGCACGACATGGCGGTTCACCTGTTCCAGCCGCAGGCGCACGTCCGCAGTCTCCAGAATCGCCTGGCGGTCGGCGGTGGCCAGCGACGGCAAATTCGCCGCCACGAAGTCGGTTAGCCGCGCCGGATCGTCAATGCTGGCCACCAGGCTCTGCAGTTCGTCCGACAGCGTCGGCGACAGGGCTACGATCTGCTGAAAAATACCGACGATATTGCGCTGCAGCGCCTCGGTTTCGGAATCCGCCGCGGCCGTTTGATCTTCGACCTGCTCGACCTGCGCCCGCAGAAATGGATCCGACTGCTGCCAGTGCAGCACCCGCGATCGCGTCAGGCCTTCGGTGAAGATGAACAGACTCTGATTGGGCAGGCGCACGATCTTGTGCACGATGGCGATGCTGCCCACCGCGTGCATATCGCTCGGCTGTGGTTCGTCCACGTGCGCATCCTTCTGCGCCAGAACCAGGATCAACTTGTCCTCGCCGAGAGCATTGATCAGATTGACCGAGGATTGCCGTCCCACCGTCAGCGGCAACACGGCATGCGGAAACAGAACTGTGTCGCGTACGGGCAAAACAGGCAGCACAGCTGGAAATTCAGGAAGTCGAGTCGAAGAGGCCATAAGATTGATTAGAGTGTACTCATAAAATCTAATAATAGCAAACGCACATTGGCTGCCACCCGTAACCTGGAACCTTCAACCTCGTTTGACGCCTCAGCGTTCCCCCGCGATTAACAAAAATCGAGTGGCGTTATCTTCGCGATCCCCAATGCCACGTTCCACCACTCGGGCGCCATAAGCCGCAGCCGCAGCCGCACCGGCAATGGCAGCCGTATCGTCATGGCGATTCGCTTCCAGCACGCTGCCGGCGGTATCGAAAAACGTCGAGCTCTGCCATTCCGGGTGTCGTGCCAGGAAGCGGCTGCACTGTGCCAGTGCTACCGGATGCGAAAGCACACGGCGCACCTCCGCAATCGCCACTTGCGAAGGGATTATCAGGCATTGCTCGATGGGCAGGGTGTGCTCCGCCAACCGGCGCGCCGGGTGCTCGGCCAGCAACCGCTGCACCGGTGCAATGACGCCCACCAGGGAATTTTCAATCGGGACCACCGCGCACTCGGCCCTCCTGCGCCGCAACGCCGCGAACACGTCCGCAAACGACTGGCACTCGACCAGCTCCGCTCCGGGCGCCAGTACCGCTGCCGCAGCGCCGCTGAAGCAGCCCGCAATTCCCTGCACCGCAACTCGCATGCTTTATCTTAAGGGCGGGCTGGCAGCTGCTGTCTGCGTCGTGCGGCCACCGCTCCGTCCAGCGCCACGCGCGCCAGTACCAGCGGTTTCAGCAGCGTGAACTGTGCGATTTCAGCGTGCGCCGCCGTCGCGGCAAAGTTGACGCGCGCAGCTTCGCTGTAGGCCGCTACGATGGGTGCGCCAACGCGACTTGGATCCTCCGCCAACGCAGCCATCGCTGCCGCATCAGTGTCCTCGTACTGGGCGTCCACGGCGCGGGCCTGACGGTCGGCCTCGTCGAGGCAGCTTGCGAGCAGGGCGGCAGCATCATGGACATCACCCAATTGCTGTTCCAGGGCCGCTAGACGCACCGCTAGCGGCAGCACCGACGGCCAGAGCTGTTGATCAAGCATGCCGCTCGCCAGCCCGGCGCGTGACAACGCCCGATCGGGATCACGCCGGCGCAGGCTTTCGGCCCGGTGCACCAGGATCGTGAATTGCTGTATGCGTGCAGTCTGTGCCGGTACACCGGTAACAGCCGCGGAGAACGTTGGGGTGAAACCCAGCCGGATGCTCCCATTGCCGAAGCGGGGTTCGCCGCCGCTCATTTCGCCGCTCAGGTTGATCTGTGGCCATAGCTGCTGCCATGGCGCCGCCTGCGCCGGATCGAGCATCCGCAACACGCTCAGCAGGCCGCGCACGGCATTGTGTGCCGTGCCGCCATACGTCACCGGTTGCGCGCTCAGCGTCGTCAACAGCGCTGCGATCGTGTTCTCCAGCTCCTGATCGAGTTCCGGTTCCTTCTGATGTGCGACCAGAAGAAACGGCATTGCTTGCTCGATCTGGCTCGGTCTGGTCTCCTGCCGGGCCCACTGGAAACCGCTCTGCACCAGCAGCATTTGATCGAGCCCGGTGCCTCCCTCGCGCCGCAACCAGGCGGCCACGCCGCGGTAGGGGAAGGCGCCGCTGGCGCGCTCGCATTCATCCACCAGGGACTCAACCCGATCCAGGGAATCTTTATGCCCGTACGCCAGCGCGGCAATCAATTGACTATAGAGCGGTTCACGCGGAACGTCGGCGGTGCGCGTGAGCGCGAGCGCCGCATCCTCCTGCTGGTGGCGTGCCAGCTCGGCGACGGCATCTTCCTCGACCTCGGCTTTGATCTGCGCACGCAATGGATCGAGCACGGGATCGCCCATGCCAGAAGGCAGCGCCAGCGCCAGCGCAAAGGCGGAGGAGAAATCCGTCAGCGCCACTTGATTGCTGCCGCTGCGGTTGTGACCGGGGCGCAGCTCATCGCGCGCAATCGTGCTCAGCATGCCCGGCGCCAGCAGCGCGGGAACCGATGCCGTTGCCTGCCGTGCCTGCCGGTAGAGCTGCCGCACCAGCGGATCCTCCTGTACTGGCGGCTGCGGGGCCTTCTGCCCCCAGGCGCTCAAGCTCAATGCCAGCAGGCATGCAACGGCAACGCCGGTCGGGGACATGGATCGAGCTCCCTGCTACGGCGTGGTGGCGGCCGTCTTATGGATGGTGATCTTCACGATGTGGACCGGCGTGAGGGGCCGGTTGTTGCTCATGTTGCGTGGCACCTGACTGATGGCGTCGGCCACCTTCTGTCCGCTGGTCACTTGCCCGAAAATCGTGTAATGGCCATTCAGCGAAGGGTAGGGCGCGACCGTGATGAAAAACTGCGTGCCGTTGGTGTTCGGGCCCGCGTTGGCCATGGCCAGCCGCCCAGGCTGGGCGAAGGTCAGGTTCGGCACGATTTCGTCTTTAAACGCATAGCCGCCGTCGCCGGTGCCATTGCCCATCGCGTCCCCGCCCTGGATCATGAAGTTCGGGATCACACGGTGAAACGTCAGACCATTGTAGAAGGGAGTGTTGGTCTCGATTTTGCCGGTGCGCGGGTCGCGCCATTTTTGCGTCCCTTCGGCGAGTCCAATAAAGTTGCCGACCGCCAACGGAGCCGCTTTCGGGAACAATTGCACCGTAATCGTTCCCAGATCCGTCTGAATATCGGCGCTGTAATTGCCAGGCGGCGCCGGTTTCGGCCCTAATTTGGACGCGGAATGACACCCGACCATGGTTACGGCAGTCATGACTGCCGCAAAAGCCAATGCATGGACACGCATGCTGAAATTTTAGCCCCCTTTGCGCCACCGGTGTCACCTCTGCCATCATCATAGCTAGGCAGACGGTTGACGGCTCTCCCCATGACATTTTTTCTGCTGTTGTGGGCGCAGAGCACGGTATGATGTAGCCGCTGGAGTCCGGAGTCCACCACCGATGCACACCGAGCACGAGCGGTATGGACAACTCAACTGCCTGACCGCCATCCCCGACGGCGCCGAGCAGTACCCTCCCCTGTTGCTTGTCCACGGTCTGGGCGGCGGCATCTGGGGCTGGGAGCCGTTTCAGGCGTGGTTTGCCGACCGCGGTTACCGCAGCTACGCGCTTGAGCTGCCCGGCCACGGCCACGACTCCGACCCCGCTACCGCCGAGCGCATGGGCACCTACAGCGTTGAAACCTATGCCTTGTGGGTCTCCGCGGCCATGGCCGAAATTGGACGCAAATTCGTGATCGTCGGCCACAGTATGGGCGGACTCATTGCCCAAAAACTGGCAGAGTCGCACAAAGAACTCGGCTATGTACTTTTGGCCAGTGCGCCCCCCTGGCACATGTTCCGCCGCGCCTACAGCTCCATGTGGCGGCACTTGCTGCGCCATCCTTGGCAGGAAGTGGTTTGGCCGATGTGCGGCGGCACCGTTGTGCTCGATTCCACCCTGCAAGACAGTCTGGTGAACAATCGGCTCTCGCCCGAAGTGCGCGCCGACATTGCCCATCGCGATGTGCCCGACTCCGGCCGCGCCTCCATGCAAATGGCCGTCGGCTTGGTCAGCGTCGATGTCCGCCGCGTCACATCGCCCTGCTTGGTCATTGGTGGAAGTGACGACCGCCTGATCCCCCTCAGCGAGCAAAAATGCCTGTCTGAGTTTTACAAATGCCCACTGCAGGTCTACGACCGCGGCCACATGCTCATGATCGAGAACGGCTACGAAGCCGTCGCCGAGGGCATCCTCTCCTGGGTAGCTGCCCTGCAACCGGCCCAGGCCGCGCAAACTACTGCGCCCTGAGCAAAAAGTGGCTGTGCCACCCGGTTCTACGCCCGCGCCCGCTGGTCCGCCAACTGCCCGTATTCCACGTTCGACTGGTCGGGCAACAGCACCCAAAGCGTGTAAATGCCGAGCGCGGTGCCGAATGGGATATTAATCAGGCGGATAATTCCGAGCACAATCGCCAGCATCCGCGCCCAGCTTTGCGCCGCCAGCAAGCCTACACCGGCGATGATCGTAAGGACAGAATAGGCGAGCAGCGCGGTACCGAAAGCGCCTACAAGGGGGCCGAGAAAATGCGGCATGCCGCTCCACGGTCCACCCCAACCCCAGCTCCAGGAATTAAAGCTGGAAAAGCCAATCATGAACAGGCCGCCCGGCAGTCCCAGCACGCCCGCCACGACCCAAAGCACACCGAGAATATTCCGGTGTTTCGTCACCCGCCCCATCGCCGGGTTGGCCGCCGCGACCGGGGCGGTCGCGGCGATGCCGGCCGCTTTACCACAGTGAGTGCAATAGGCCACGTTTGGGGCCAGCCGTGCACCGCATTGATTGCAGAACATAGTCGGAACCTCGTCCTCAAGCTACTGCGCAGCATATTACGATAAATCGCTGGCTGCCTCTACTGTACGCATACGCCCCGCTTCCGGTTCGCCCACACGCCCCAAGGCCGGCTTCCAGCGGTCTTTGAGGCGCAGGATCGGACTCTCCAGCCAGCGCCAGGAGGCGCCCGCAACCACCAACGCCAGCGTCAGCGCGACGGCGTCGCGCCCCATTACACCGAAAAACGTTGAGCTCAAATGCCATCCGAACCACGCCGTTGCTCCAGCGCCCACGAGCGCCAGCGCCGGATAGTGGATCAGGTAGGTGGTGTAGCTGACCGTTCCCAGTTTGCGCGCCGGGTCCAGACGCAGCATGCGGCAGAGGAGGTTATCGCTGCCTTGGCGCAACACGGTCCAGCCGATCAGGCCGGCAAAGCAAATCGCCAGCAGCGAATAGCCGAACGTGGCCATCCAGAGATTGGCGCGGCTGCCGCCAGTGGCGATCGCCAGCAGGACAAAGGCGCCCCCGGCGCTCAGTCCCAGCCAGCACAGCCGGCGCGGCAGCGGGTGCTGGCGTTGGCTGCGATAGCGCAGCAGCAGCGCCAGCCCGGCGCCCCAGGCGAGGCTATCGAATCGGGCCGGCAGAAACTCGTACTCGGGATAGGCGTGAGTATGAATGACAAAACGCAGAATTGGGGCAGTGATGATGATGGCGGCGAGAATTGGCCATAGCCGCGCCGGTTGCACCCAGCGCACCACCGGTGCCCACATCAGGTAGAAGAGCTCTTCGATGGACAGCGACCACAAAACCGCCAGGCCGGCATAGACGAACGTCGGCGCCTTGAAAAGCCAGGTATGAAAGTAGGCGGCGAGGCTCGACAAATACAGCACGTGCATCGTCCAGTATGTCCACGACTGCGGACCGCCGAGGATAACCGCCGCAATCAGGTAGACGGCCAGCAGGCAATAGTAGATCGGGAAAATACGCAGCGTGCGGCGGGCATAGAACGTGGAAAAATAGCGCGGGCGCTCGCGGCTGGCGAGCAGGATGGAGGTGATCAGGAAGCCGGACAAAACGAAAAACAGGTCAACGCCAGCCCAACCCAGTCCGGTGAAGGGGTTTTTCCACGCGCTTCCAATCGTGTAGTGAAACGAGATGACGGCCAGCACCGCAACGGCTCGCAACCCATCGAGTTCCGCGATCCTGCCGTGCGCTAGAGGTAAATTCGGCAAGTTCGTCCAAGGTATCATTGAAATCACATGCCTGGAAAATCCACTGGGGACTGGATCGCTGAGGCTTGGAATCCTGTCCGCTTGCGCGAGTTTGGCCAGGCGTTTTCCGCGATGGCCGTCAGCGAAGTGTGCCGTGACCGCGGCCCGGTGTTGGCGCCCGATTTTCTCCGCCGCACCCAAGCTCTTCTGCGTAAGCGCAAGTCCGGAACTGGTGGCTCGCCCGCGCAGATCAAGGCTTGGATGCGCGCGCTATGCGCAGCGAGCCTGCACCAGAGCCATCCGCGCGCCATGGCTCAGCAGATTTGCGCTCCGGTGCCGCTGGCGGTACTGGCGGAGTCGGTGGTGGCGGCGCTGAACCAGAGCATTGCCGTATGGGAAATGTCGCCAGCGGCCACGCTGGTGGACCGCGAGGTTATGAGCCGGTTTAAGAAGTTACTCGGCGTTCCGGCAGGCGCGGAAGGTTCATTCACGCCCGGCGGCAGCTTTGCCAATTTAACGGCGCTGCAAGCGGCACGTTCGGCGCTTGCGCCCGAAGCCTGGGAGCGTGGCGTGGGCGCCGGTAAGGTGGCGATTCTTGCCGGCGTGCAGACTCATTACTCGGTGGCGCGGGCGGCTGGGATCATGGGCATGGGTACGGCCAGCGTGTTTCCGCTGCCGCTCGACGCCAGTTTGCGCACCGATGCCGCCGCGGTCGCCGACACCGCGCGCCGGGCACGGCGTGCCGGATTTCGGCACTTCATTGTGGTCGCCACCAGCGGATCGACGGCGACGGGCAGTTTTGACGATCTCGAAGCTTTTGCAACCGCAACGGCGCGGCTGCGGCGGCAGCAAGGTACGCGGGCATGGTTGCATGTGGATGCGGCGCACGGCGGCGGCATGGCGTTTTCGGCGAAGCTGCGGCCCTTACTGCGCGGCATTCAGCGCGCCGATTCGGTCGCTTTCGATCCGCACAAGATGATGTTCATGCCGCTCACCGCAGGCGCCGTACTGGTGCGCGCCGGCGCCAGACTGCGCGGCGCATTCGAACAGAATGCGCCGTATTTGTTCAGCCCTGTGCGCCGCGCGGTGGGTGATGTCGGGCCGTTGGCGCTCGCCTGTTCGCAAAGGTTTGAGGCGCTGAAGGTCTGGCTGGTGTGGCAGGCCTATGGCCCGCGCTTTTTCGCTGCGTTGGCTGAATCGGTGTGCGCGGCGGCACAGGCCGCCTACGCCTACTGCCAGCACTCGCAGGTGTTGGAGCCAGTGCATCAGCCAACCGCCAATATTTTCTGCTTTCGGCTGCGCCATCAGGGCAGGTCGGTACAGCGCGACAACGCCCGCCATTGGGCGATCAAAGAAGCCATCAATGCTAGCGGAAGCGGTTATTTAAGCTCAACGGTTCTCGCGGGCCGGCGCTCGTTCCGCATGGTGGTGATGAACCCGCGCACCCGCGCGCGGGACGTGAGCGGCGTGCTCGGGCTGGTCGAGCGGATGGCCACGGAGCGGTCGTGACCCCGGCGGAACGGCTGCGGGCGGCGTGTCTGGGGCAAGCGGTCGACCGTCCGCCGGTGTGGCTCATGCGCCAGGCGGGCCGCTACATGGCAGAGTACCAGGCCGTGCGCGCCCGGCATTCGCTGCTCGAGATTTGCCGCACCCCGGCCTTGGCCGCTGAGGTGACGCTGACGGCAGCACGCAAGCTGGGCGTGGATGCAGCCATCATTTTTGCCGATCTGCTACTGCCGGCTGCACCCTTGGGTTTGCATTTCGACTTCGTGGCCGGTGCGGGCCCGGCCATCCATCCTCCGATTCGCACCGCAGCCAGCGTTGCTCGTTTGCCGGAGACCTGGGACGGGGCGCTGGAGTTTGTGAGCGAAGCCATACGGCGGTGCGTGCAACAGGCGGGGCCGGAGTTGCCGGTCGTGGGCTTTGCCGGTGCTCCGTTCACACTGGCCAGCTACCTGATCGAGGGCGGGCCCTCGACGCAGTTTCTGCACACCCACCGGCTCATGCGGGAGGAGCCGGCGGCGTGGGACGAACTGATGCGCAAGCTGGTTTCTGGTTTGGCGGGGTTTTTAGCCGAGCAGGCGGCGGCAGGGGCGGCGGCGCTGCAGCTCTTCGATAGCTGGGCGGGTGCGCTCGCGCCCCAGGATTATCGGCAATTCGTTTTACCCCACAATCAACGTCTGGTGCAGGCAGCGCAGGCGGCGGGTGTGCCGGTGATCTATTTTTCAACCGGAACCACGGGCTACCTCGAATTGATCGCCGATACCGGGGCCGACGTGCTCAGTCTGGACTGGCGCATTTCGCTTGCCGATGCCTGGCGGCGGCTGGCAGCCCGGCCGCATCCGCCGGCGTTGCAGGGCAATCTCGACCCCACGTTGCTGCTGGCGCCCTTGCCGGTCCTGCGGGCCGGAGTAGCGGACCTGCTGCATCAGGCGCGCGGCCACCATGGCTTTATCTTCAATCTCGGCCACGGGATTCTGCCGGCAACGCCGGTGGCAGCGGTGCAGGCGCTGGTGCAGTGGGTAGGCGAAGCCACCTGCTAAACTGGAAGATTCTGTACCATGCCGGAAGCGATCCAGATCCACGGCGCTCGCGTTCATAACCTCAAAAACATCGATGTTGACCTGCCGTTGAATGCCTGGACGGTGGTGACCGGGGTGTCGGGTTCGGGCAAAAGCAGCCTGGCGTTCGATACCGTCTATGCCGAAGGCCAGCGCCGGTATGTGGAATCGCTGTCGGCCTACGCCCGCCAGTTTCTGGAGCGCATGGAAAAGCCGGACGTCGATTCCATTGACGGCATCGCTCCGGCGGTCGCCATCCGGCAGAAGAACTCGACACGCAATCCCCGCTCCACCGTGGCTACGGCGACGGAAATTTACGATTACTTGCGGCTCCTGTTTGCGCGTGTGGGCACGCCGCAATGTCCGCAGTGCGGACGGCCGCTCGAACGCGAGGATGTGGATAGCGTGGCGGCACGGTTGTTCGCGCAGGCGCAGGGGCGGCGCTGCTGGGTACTGTTCCCGATCGCGGCGGGCAAGCGCGCTGCGCTCAAACAGCGCCTTGGGGAACTGCGCAGCCGCGGGTTTAACCGCTTGTGGCAAAACGGACTGACGGTGGAGTTCTCCACGCCAGAGTCGTTGCTCGAGCTGAATTTCCGCAAACCCGTCTTTGCCCTTGTCGATCGCTTGCGCATTGAACCGGAAGAACGGGCGCGGTTGGTCGAGGCACTGGAAACTGCCTGCCGCGAAGCGGGCGAAGCGGCGCTGGAGTTCGCCGCCGACGAAGGCGCACTGGCGCTGCCGCGCTGGCGTGTGACCGGAAGACTGGAATGCGCGCACTGCGGGCAAGCGGTGGAAACGCCAGAACCGCGATTGTTTTCTTTTAACAATCCTTACGGCGCCTGTCCGCGCTGCCAGGGGTTCGGTCGTTCCAGCGAAATCGCACGCGAGCGCGTGATTCCCGATCCCGGCCGCAGCCTGGACCAAGGCGCCATCGTGATCTGGAACACGCCGCGCGGGGCCCGCTGGCGCAACGCCCTGCGGCGTTTCGCGCCCTTGTGCAAGGTGCCCCTGAACCGGCCCTGGCGCGAACTCAGCCCCGAGCAGCAGCAGTGGGTTTGGCAGGGGGGAGGGAAGTTTCCTGGCGTGTGCGGCTTCTTTGCCCTACTCGAGAAGAAGAAATATAAAGTCCACGTGCGTGTGCTGCTGAGCCGTTATCGCGGCTACGAGCTCTGTCCGGATTGTGCCGGAGCGCGGTTGCGCCCGGAAGCCCTGGCCGTGGTGCTGCATTCGGGCAGCATGCGCAGCGAGACCGCAAATATCGCGGTGGTGACGGCGATGACGGTCGAGCGTGCCCACGAGTTTTTTGCAAACCTGGTCCTCAGCCCTGCGCAAGCAACCGTCGCCGAACCCATTCTGCAGGAACTGCGGCGGCGGTTGGAATTCCTGCGCAAGGTGGGGCTGGAGTACCTGACGCTCGATCGCATGGCGTCGACCCTTTCTGGCGGCGAATCGCAGCGGATTCAATTGGCTGCGTGCCTTGGCGGGCAGCTCGTGGGTGCTCTCTATGTTCTCGACGAGCCCTCGATTGGCCTGCATCCGCGCGACACCCAGCGGTTGATTGCCATCCTGCGCGAACTGCGCGATCTCGGCAACACCATTCTGGTGGTCGAGCATGATCCTGATGTGATGCGGGCGGCCGACCAACTGCTGGATTTGGGTCCCGGAGCAGGCGAGCAGGGCGGTGCTGTGGTGGCGATGGGTTCGTGGCAGGAAGTGGCGGCCTCGCCGGTGTCGCTTACCGGCCAGTACCTGCGCGGAGAGCGCTCGATTCCGGTGCCGTCGCAGCGGCAGCATCCGGGGCGGCGCGTGCTGACGGTGCAGGATGCCCACGCGCACAACCTCGCGCATTTGGACGTCGAAATCCCCTTGGGCCTGCTGGTGGCCGTTACCGGCGTTTCGGGCAGCGGCAAGAGCACCCTCCTCCACGACGTGCTGTACCACAACCTCCACCGCGTGCTCCATCGCGCGGAAACCGCCAGCGGCGAAGACCAGCAACAGGTTGAGAGCGGACCAGAGTGGAGCGGCTGTGCCGCCATCAGCGGTATCACCCATCTCAGTGATGTGGTACTGGTCGACCAGTCCCCCATCGGACGTTCGCCCCGATCAAATCCAGTGACATACATGAAAGCATTTGATGGCGTCCGCGAGCTTTTCGCCCGCCAGCCGGGAGCGCGGCGGCGCGGCCTGCGCGCCGGGCATTTTTCCTTCAACATACCCGGCGGTCGTTGCGAAACCTGCCAGGGCGAAGGCGTAGTGACGGTCGATATGCAGTTTCTCGCCGATGTCGAGCTGGTGTGTGAGGAATGCAGTGGAACGCGGTTTCAAGCGAAGGTGCTCGAAGTCGAGTATAAAGAGCGCAACATTCACCAGGTGCTGCAAATGAGCGTACATGCAGCCCTGGAGTTTTTTGCCGACCAGCCCAAAATCGTGCGCTCGCTGCGCCTGCTGGAAGAAATCGGTCTGGGCTACCTGCGCCTGGGGCAGTCGGCGACGACACTGTCGGGAGGCGAGGCGCAGCGGCTGAAGCTGGCAGCCCATTTGGCGCAGCCGCGGTCGGCCGAGCGCACTCTGTTTCTGTTCGATGAGCCCACCACGGGCTTGCACTTTGATGATATTGCGAAGTTGCTTACGGCCTTGCGGCGCTTGCTCGCTGCCGGAGGTTCCGTCGTGGTCATCGAGCACAACCTGGAGGTGATCAAGTCGGCGGACTGGATATTGGATTTGGGGCCGGAAGCAGGTAACCGTGGCGGCCAGTTGGTGGCCGAAGGGACACCGGAAATGATCTCCGAAGCCAAAAAGTCGTTGACCGCACCCTTTTTGGCACAGGTTTTGGCGCCGTTGCCGGCATAAGATTGTCACTTCAGTGGAAAAGCAGCATCCTGTAGGCAATGCGCTTTCTCGGGGCAATTGCAGTTGCGGTTCTCATGCTGGTACTCGTGCCCGCCGTCTGCCTGGCTCAGTCCGCACCGGCCATCAGGC
Source organism: Terriglobales bacterium (assembly GCA_050745425.1). Classification (GTDB taxonomy): domain Bacteria; phylum Acidobacteriota; class Terriglobia; order Terriglobales; family SCQP01; genus SCQP01. The sequence goes on along the minus strand of JBOGKK010000120.1, from coordinate 13,029 downwards.
TCAAGCCGGCATGGGTTAAAAAGTACGCGCAGCTTGAGGCCAAGGCGAAACAGCAACAGGGCCACCAGCGCGCCGAGACGCTGGCGGCGCTGGCCGCGCTGGATTATCAGGTTGTCAACAGCGGCTTTAACCACCACGATGTGGCGGCCGCGGATCACTATATGGAGCACATGAGCCGGCACGCCGATCAGGCCTGTGCGCTGCTGCACACGGAGGCGCAGCAGGGGAAAAAGGATGGCATCAAACACGTGGAGGTAATCGTCCAGAAGATTGCGTTTGGCCTGCGCGGGCTGGAGTCAGCGGTCGATTTCCGCGAGGAGGCGAAAATCGAGGCTGCCGTCGAGCATTTCACCAACCTGAATTACGAGTTACTGCAATGGCTTTTCGCGCCCAAATCCTAGATCTGAGCCTGGCGCTGCTGCTGGGGCTCGGCCTGATCTTGGGTGCGCAGATTCCGGGGCGCGATCCGCTTACGCCTCAGGAAGCCGATCAGATCCGCAACACCGCCGGCCAGCTCAACAAACGCATCCCGCTCTTATTGCAGTTCGCGCAGGAACGAATCGTGCGCTTTGAGAAGGTTCGAGCCTCGCCCAGAGCGACGCCCGGGCGTTCGGCAAGGCTTTACGCCCTGCTGCGGCAATATCACGAAATTCTGCCGGAGCTTGACGATGCGGCCGACGATCTGGCAATTCCGCCCGAGCCCGGTGAGCCGAAATACAATGTCGGCAAAGTGCTCGGCAAGGCGATGCAAACCGAACAGGCCATGTTCACCGAGCTCCAGCAGATTCAGACCTCATCGTCGGCTGCGGATCTGGCGGCGTATCATTTCGAATTGCAGAATTGTCTTGATCGTACTCGCGACAGCCTGCAAAATGCGGAGCAGGATCGTGCCGGTGCCGGCCAGCCGCCGCTGGCGTTCGCTGGCAAAAAAGCAGCCGCGTAAGCCGGTAGCCCGCCATACATCGAATGAGAGATCTGGAGCCGACATTTCTAGCCGCCTTCCGTGAGATCAAGCCGCGTACACCGCTGCCGGCAATGGAAATCAGGTTTTATCCGTTTGCGCAAGTGAACAGCACCATCAGGTTGCGGCAGGGAAAGCTGCTGATCCGGATCAGTGATTTGCTCGAAGCCGCGCCCGAGACGGTGATGGAGGCACTCGCTCACATTTTGCTGCGCAAGCTCTACCGGCGGACCATTCCCGAGACCTATAATGCGCGCTATCGCCGCTTCCTGGGCCAGCACGAGATCGTAGTCAAGACGCACCTGATCCGGCAAATGCGAGGGCGCAAGCAGTTGGGCTCGCCACAGGGGCAGCATTATCATCTGGAGGCGATTTTCGATGATCTTAACCAGCGATTTTTTGCCGGCTGGATGGCACGTCCCCACCTGGCGTGGGCGGCAACGGCGGCGCGGCGCAATCTCGGCCACTACGATCCGGCGCATAACGCCATTCTGATCAGCCGCGTGTTCGACGCGCCGCACGTGCCGCGGTTTGTGCTCGAATACGTCCTCTACCATGAAATGCTGCACCTGCGCTTTCCGGTGCGCATGCGCGGCAGCCGGCGATGCGTCCATTCCGCGGAGTTCAAGGCGGAGGAGCGCCGGTTTCCAGCTTGGCAGCAAGCCGAAGCAGCCCTCAAGCGGCTGTAGGCGCAACGGGTTTAAGATCAAGGTAAGCAGTTCGAGTCTCTTTTTTATGAATCGCCAGCCTGCCCATCCCGTGCTTGTCCTCGCCTTAATATTTAGCTTTGGTGTGGCCGCGGCTTTCGGGCAGCAACTGCCCAAGCAGGGCCCGGTGATCATTCCGAAGAAGAAGACCACACCGGTCAACCCGGCGGTGCCGCCGCCACCGCCCCAGCAGACGCTCAAGCAGGCCCAGAAGCCGCAGTTCCGCTTCTCGGTCAACGTTCCGGAAGTTCAGATTCCGGTGTCGGTACAGCTCAGGAGTGGCCAATTCGTTCCCAATCTGCCTGCCAAGGACTTTGTGCTGTACGAGGACGGGGTGAAGCAGACCCTCGACAAAGTCCAGGTGACCACCGATGCGCCGATGACGGCGGTCCTGCTGGTGCAGTTCAACAACACCTGGTATCCGGTGCTGTACAACATCCTACAGGCCTCGTACAGCTTCACTGGGGCCATGCAGCCGCAGGATTGGGTTGCGCTGGAGACGTTTGATCTCAAGCCCACCATCGTCGTGGATTTTACCCACAACAAGCGTGCCATCCAGAACGCGATTTCCTCATTGCATTTCGCCAACTTCAGCGAGAGCGATCTTTTCGATGCCTTATCGAATACGATTGACCGTTTGCAGGGCGTGCAGGGCCATAAGACGATCATTCTCATCGCTACCGGTCTCAATACCTTCAGCCATCTGAATTTTGACCAGCTCCGCAAGCAGATTGCGGCCACGCAGAACATCACCATCTTCAGCATCAGCATGAGCTTCGCGCTGGAGGAGTGGCTGGAGGAAAACGGCTACACCGGCATGTCGCAGATGAGCCTGCTGCAAGGCGACAACGAGATGCGGTACTTTGCCACGGCAACCGGCGGGCGCTATTATCAACCGCGCTTCGTCGGCGGTTTCTCCGACGTGTTCCGCGATATAGCCGGCACGGTGCGCAGCCAGTATCTGCTGAGCTACGTGCCTACGGATAAAAAACTCGACGGCACCACGCGCAAGATCAAAGTCGAGTTGATTGCGCCAGATGGCAAGCTGCTCGTCATCACCAACCAGAAGCACAAGAAGCTGAAATACACCATCGACTACCGCAAGACCTACACCGCACGGCACGTGGTGGAATAGTCGCCGGAGGGGAACCAGCGCTCGGGTGAGATCCGTGGCCGCGCCGCGTGCAGTGCCCGCTCTACGGCGGCGGCGATGGCGGTGAGCGAGGGCATCAGGGCCTCCAGGTCGGCCGGTGCGAGTGCCTGCTCGCGATCAGAGATCGATTCCTCCGGTCGCACGTGGACCTCAAGACAGAGGCCGTCGGCGCCTGCCGCAACTGCAGCCCGTGAGGCGGCAGGGATGAGAGCGCGCCGTCCGGTGCCGTGGCTGGGATCGACCAGAACCGGCAAATGCGTGAGCTCGTGGAGAGCGGGCACGGCGCTCAAATCGAGAGTATTGCGCGTGTTGGGATCGAAGCCGCGAATGCCGCGCTCGCACAATACCACCTGATCGTTGCCGCGCGCCAGCAGATATTCAGCGGCGCCCAGCCACTCCTCGAGTGTGGCGCTGGGAGACCGCTTCAGCAGCACCGGCTTGCCGAGCTTGCCCAGGCACTTCAACAACGGAAAATTCTGCATATTGCGGGCGCCCACCTGAAGCATGTCCGCGTAGTCGGCCACCACTTCAGCGTCTTCCGCCGCCATGACTTCGGTGACGACGGGCAAGCCCGCACGGGAGCCAGCTTCCGCCAGCAACTGCAAGCCTACGCGGCCCAGTCCCTGGAAGGCGTAAGGAGAAGTCCGCGGCTTATAGGCGCCGCCGCGCAGCAGATGTGCACCGGCCGCGCGCACCGCCAGCGCGGTTTGCTGCAACTGCTCGCGGCTTTCTATCGAACAGGGCCCTGCTACGATCACGATCGCGCGGCCTCCGATGACAACATTCCCGACCCGGACTTCGGTGCCGGCAGGCTTGCGGGCGCGGGCTGCCAGATCGGCTCCGGCGAGCGGTTCAAGCGCGGCGATGCCCGCCAATGCGCCGCTGGCACGCAGGCGGGCAATGAGGCCGGGCTCAGGCACGGCGGAACATTCATCTCCCGGTATGGCCGCGTAATAACACGGGCCGAGATACGCCAGCGCCGAGGTGGTATATCCCAGGCGCTCGAGGGTGGAACGGACGTTTCCGGTTTGCTGTGGGCTGGCATCGGGTTGCATTTGGATCAACATGAGGGTCCTGAAAAACAAAAGGCCCGCTGAAGTTCGCTTCAGCGGGCCGGGGATTCTGGTGTGCCTGGACTAGAGAGGTCTCAAGGCAGATCCCGCCCGCTGGTCCGGTAATACCAATAGTTAAATCGGAATGCGGGAACGGAGATCATGAGCGTGTTGTTGACTGTAGCACAACTCGAACTTGTCGTTCAGAACTTTCGCAACACGCCAATCACACGGCCCTGTACTTGCACCCGCCGCGCGGCAACGCGGATGGGCGCCATGCGCTCATTGGCGGGCTGCAGGCGAATCATGCCGCCTGGTTCGTGATAAAGCCGTTTGAGGGTGGCCTCCACTCCATCCACCAGGGCAACAACGATCTGGCCATCTTCGGCCTGCTCGCGGCGTTCGACCATGACGTAATCGCGGTCGAGGATATGGTCGTCAATCATACTCTCGCCGCGCACTTCGAGCACGAAGCAGGCGCGATTGCGCGTGATGTCGTTCAGGGAAATTTCATCCGTGCCCGCGATGGCCTCGACCGGCCGCCCGGCGGCGATGCGGCCCAGCAGCGGCAGCGCGCCCGGATTGCTGCTGCGGCGCGTGCTCGGGCGGCGCAGCTCAATCGAGCGGCTTTGGTTGAAGCTGCGGCGCAGGTAGCCTTTTTTCTCCAGCGTGCTCAGGTGCGCATGCACCGTCGCCAGCGAAGTCAGGTGCAAGCCGGCGGCGATTTCTTCATAGCTCGGACAGAAGCCTTCGCGCTCCATGAACGTCTGCAGAAACGTCAACACCTCGTGTTGTCTCTTGGTCAGCACCATGGCTGGCACTATAGGCGAATAAAACACGAAATGTCAAGTGCCGCAGCGCCGCCACATCCTCGCGCCACGCCGTAATTCCCCAACAGCCCCGCGCCGCGCTCAGTAGCCGCCGTAGGGAAGGATAAGGGCGGGCCAGGCGGAGGGACGCGCTTCGGCGCTGAAGATGTTTTTACGGTCGAAGGCGGCGTAGATTCTGCCGGCGATATCGGCGGCGCGAGGGCCGGAAACACTGCCATTCCCGCGCAGTATTACCACCACCACCACTTGCGGGTGCTCGATGCCGAGATAGCTGGCGAACAGGCCAAAGCGGGTGCCATCACGGCTGCACGTGCCGGTCTTGCCGAGAATCTGCTCGCCCGGCTGGCGCGCCCCGCGCGCCGTGCCGTACAAGACGGCAGCGAGCATGCCGTCTTTGACGACGGGCGTGAAATTAGCGATGTTGAGGCGGCGTTTGACGCGCGGAACGAAGTCGGCCACCTGTTCGCGCGTGGTCGGATGCTGCAAGTAATACAGCGTGCCACCGTTGGCAATGGCGGTGACCAGGGCCGCCAACTGCAGCGGCGAAATATAGACGCCTTGACCAAAACTGCTGAGCTTGGAAACGCCGCCCGGTCCGGGCTGGGTGGGAACTTTGCCGGGATCTTCACCGGGGATGTTCCAGCCCGCGCGTTCGCCCAGGCCCACCTCGCGTTCGAAGTCAGTCACGGCGTCAAAGCCCATGCGGCGCCCCAGGGCCTCGAAGTACGCGTTGATGGAATAGGCCATGGCCTTGACCATCGTCACTGAGTCATGACGGGCAATGCGGACCGGCTGATTTTCTGTGACCACGCCGTGATCGAGCGCGGCCAGGGCAACCGCCATTTTCGTAGTAGAGCAGGGCTGATACTGGGCTGAAAGAGCCAGCCCTTGATTCACCATCGCGAGAATGCGACCGGTGTTGGGATCGACTACGACCGCGGTTCCATTCAAATCGCCCATAGCCTGCACCGCGGCTTGCCGCAGTACGGGATCTTCGCCGGCGGTGACATCGTCAGCGCCCAGGCCGTAGGCGACCGGTTTGGCAGTCCAGGTCTGGCGGGTGTAGCGGACGCGGCGAATGTGGCCACGGCGCTGGCTGCGCGCTTGCGCGCTCACCGGCAGCAGCAGCGCTGCCGCCATGCCGAGAGTCAGCAAGACGTGGCTGCGACTAATGTTTAAGACTGAGCCGAAAGACTTGTGGGCACTCAAGGGCACAGTGACGCTCTCGTACGACTGCCTGTGATTGTACTCACATTAGCGGCAAAATCGAAGCGTCGAATGAATCATTTTTTGAACCGTTGTTTACTCTTTTGCTAACGGTTGGCCCCACCTCGGGCCTCGTGCTTTCGTCATGCCGTTCCGGAACCGCCACGGCTCCTCGCCACTCAATGCGCTAAAATAGCCAAGAAGCAATCAGCGCCTGTAGCTCAGCTGGATAGAGCGTTCGCCTCCGAAGCGAGAGGTCGCAGGTTCGACTCCTGCCAGGCGCACCACTTCCGGCTGCTCATTCATGAAAATTGCGCTCACCGGTATTAAACCCAGCGGGCATCCGCACCTTGGCAACTACCTGGGGATGATCCGTCCGGCACTGGAATTGGCGCAGCATTACCAATGCCTATATTTCATTGCCGACTATCACGCGCTCACCACGCTGCACCACGGCGGTGAGTTGCGGCAGTATACGCGCGAGATTGCGGCAACCTGGCTGGCCCTGGGCCTTGATCCCGGCCGAGCGATGCTGTACCGGCAATCGGACGTGCCCGAGGTGATGGAGTTGGCATGGATATTGAGCTGTTTTACTGCCAAGGGATTACTCGACCGCGGACATGCCTATAAAGCCGCGACCGAGCAACAGCGTGAGGTCAGCGCCGGCGTTTACACCTATCCGGTTCTGATGGCGGCCGACATTCTCGCCTTTGGCGCCCAAGTGGTGCCGGTGGGGCGCGATCAGAAACAGCATGTGGAAATGTGCCGCGATATTGCCCAGCGCTTTAATCACACTTACGGGGACTTGCTGCTGGTTCCGGAGCCTCTGATCCAGGAAGAAGTGGAAACCATCCCGGGCCTGGACGGGCGGAAAATGAGCAAGAGCTACGACAATACGCTGCCCTTGTTTCTCGAGCGCAAGCCGCTTGAAAAGCTGGTGATGCGCATCCAGACGGATTCAACCCCGGTGGCCGAACCCAAGCAACCGGAAACGGCGGCTGTGTTTCAGCTCTATCGCCATATCGTGGGCGGGGCCGCGGCGGAACCTCTGGCGCTGCAGTTGCGAGCGGGGGGCACGGGCTGGGCAGCGGCGAAGAAGGCGCTGGCAGAGGCGTTGGAGACGGTGCTGGCGCAGCCGCGCCAGCTTTATCAGCAGTGGATGGCGGATGATACCGGGCTGGCGGCCGTACTCGCACATGGTGCCGAACGTGCTCGTGCGCTGGCGCAGCCGCGGATGGAACGCATTCGCCACGCGATCGGCGTGCGGTAGACCTGCCAGCGCTGTTTTTGCTCCTGGACGCGCCGCGCGTGCACCAAGTCGGTCACCCATGCCGGCGCAATTTCCGTTGAATCCCGGCACCAGGCTTGTCCACAATGAAAGCACGTTGCGTGTCCCCTCCCATGCCCGCCTGCTTGCGTGCCTGAGCGCGCTGGCACTGGTGTGCGCGCTGGGGTTGCGCGCGCAAGCTCCGCGCCGGAGCGAAGCTGCCGCGGTGCTCAGCCATATCCAGCACATGCGCGCGGCGGTGCTGCGCAAACCGCTGGCGCAGCGCACGGCGTCTGACTACGACCGCATTCTGGCGCTGCTGCCACCGCTGTGGCGCAACCCCAAAGATCCGGCTGCTGCTGCGGCGCGCTTTGAGGCGGCGGGCCTGAACGTAGCCAAGGCGCGCGATCTGAACGATCAAGCCGCGTACGTGCAGGCAGCCAAAATTCTGCGCGGGCTGCTGAAAGTATCCCCTTTTACGAGCTATCGGCGCAATGCCGAGTTTGCTCTCGGGCAAATCGAAATTTATCACATCAACGACAAATCCGGCGCCCACACCTGGCTGCGTGATTTCATCCGGCGCTATCCCGCCGATCCGCGCGTCGCCGTGGCGCGGCGCGAAATCGAAGGTCGGCGCCTGCCCGAGCCGGAGTACATGCTGGCCCATGATCCGCTGCCTCCGCTGCCCTCGAGCGCACCGCCGCGCCCGCTGCTGGCGCCATCCGCGCCTGCTGCGGCCGCCACCGCAGCGCCGCCGCCTGCGCCGGTCGCAGCCACCGCCGCCGCTCGATCACGGCAATGGGATGTGCGCATCGGCAACATTGCCGGCGTGCAGGTCTTCACCAACGGACACACCAGCAGTGTGGTCGTCTCGCTGCAGAGGAAAGCTCGCTTTCACCATGGCAGCCTGCCCAGGCGCCACCTGGTTTATTTCGATATCAGCAGCCTCGGCGTGCCGGCGCATGACAAGACCGGTTCGGCCCGCCTGCGGGTTGGTGATGGCCGCGTGGTGAGCATTCACGTTGCCGAGTACAACCGCTCGACCACACGCATCGTCATCCGGATGGAGCCGGGCGCGCATGCCGATCACGGCGGCTTTTATCCCAACCCCGACCGCCTGATTATCGCCTTGACCGGCGCGCATGCGAAGCGGGCCGCCGCCGCCCATCCACCGCCGCCGCCGGCGCCGCTGCCAGCCGCCAAGCCGCTGGCCGATGGCCGCGATTCACTGACGCGCGCGCTTGGGCTCAAGATCCGCACGGTCGTGCTCGACGCCGGCCATGGCGGCCATGATACCGGAACCATCGGGTACGGGAATCTGGACGAGAAAAACGTGGTCCTCGACGTCACGCTGCGCCTGGGCAAGCTCCTGCAGCGGCGGCTGGGTCTGCATGTGGTGTACACGCGCACTGCGGATGTGTTTGTTCCGCTGCAGAAACGTACCGAGATTGCCAACGCCGCGCACGCCGACCTGTTTGTATCGATCCATGCCAACTCCAGCCCGTCGGCCCATACGCGCGGCGTCGAAACCTACTATTTGAACTTCACGCGCGATCCGCGGGCGCTGGCCGTGGCGGCACGCGAGAACGCCGGCAGCGGCGATGCCATCCACGATCTCCCGCACCTGTTGAAGACGATTGCGCTGAATAACAAGCTCGAGGAATCGCACGAGCTGGCCGAAGATGTGCAACGAAGCCTGGCCCGCGCCGCAGGCGAAGACAATCGCGGCGTAAAGACGGCTCCCTTTGTGGTGCTCATCGGCGCCCGGATGCCCTCAATCCTGGCGGAGATCTCGTTTCTGAGCAACCGCAGTGATGATCGCGAGCTGCGTACGAACGCCTACCGCCAGCGCATTGCCGAAGGGCTTTATCAGGGATTGCGCACGTATATTCTTTCGCTGAGCGGTTCCTCCGCAGCCGCCCTCAGCGGCCCGTCCCCGACGCCCGGGATGCGGCGCTGACGGCTGGCCGCCGCCCGGCCTGCGGAGGGCGGCAACAGCAAAAAGTGGCTGTGCCACACTAAAGAGGTGAAGTGGGTTCGCCTTCTGGCTATCTTGCTGTTTCTGAGTGGATGCGCCCTGGCCATGGCGCAGTCGCAAGCGCCGGGGCGAGCCTCGCTGCCGGCCTATTTCGATGGCTGGCAAAAAATTCACAGTGCCGTAGCCGGCCGTGCCGGCTGGCAATTGCCGGCGCCGGTTGCCTCTGCCATGCGCGAATACGGATTGCAGGCGCTCGAGCGCGATACCTATCAGCGCTCGAACCGCAAAATCGCCATCGCGGGCTTCCGCTTCCACGATGCCGGCGGTGCTTACGGGGCCTTTACCTATTTTCGCCCGGCCAATTTTCATAAGTTCGACATCGGGCAGAAGTATTCGCAGGCGGCGTCAGGCAATACCGACATCTGGTTTTCGCGCGGCGATTGGCTGGTGCAAGTGCAGATGGACCAGGTGACGGCCATGACGGAGCGGCAAATGCGCGATCTGGCGGCAGCCATTCCAGATTCGGCGGAAGCGTCGCTGACGATTCCCAGCTTGCCGCAGTACTTGCCCAGCGATGATCGAGTCGCCAATTCCCTGCATTATGCCGAAGGCCCAGCCGCATTTGCGGCGTCGTGTGCCTGGCTGCCCGCAGGGAAAGTGGGTTTTAACGTCAGTGCGGAAACGGCATTGGCAAGTTACAATCTGCCGAACCGTCCGCCGGCGGCGCAGTTGCTGGTCATTTCCTATCCCACGCCGCAGATGGCGCGTACGCGGCTGCCCCAGTTGGGCAAGCTCGACGGCTCTGTCATCCGGCGCAGCGGGCCCTTCCTCATTCTGGTGCACGGGCTGACGATGAGCCAGGCGAAACCGCTGCTGGAGTCGGTGAACTTCGATGCCGATGTCACCCTGGTCCCACCAAAATACGTGGGACTGGAGGGATTGCCGGCGATGATCATCGCCATCTTCGTCCTCTGCGCCTTCATTGGCGGGATTGCGATCGTGCTGGGGTTGATCACCGGGGTGGCGAGCGCGTGGCTGGATCGGATTCTTCCGGGCGGGTTCCACCTGCTCCAGCCCCAGAGGCTGGTGCGGTTGGATCTGGGGGGGCCAAAACGGTCCATCACGCCAGGCGAACAATAGACTTTGTAAACCACTGAAAACAAAGGAACTATAGCTGCGCTTGCAGGCGTTTTTCGCCTTGACAGTCCATCGATTTCGCTCGTAATATGACCCCCACTGATAGTTTCGAGGTCGGACTCCTGTCGGCGGGCTGTTTTGCATCCCTCTAGCCGGGCTTCTTCGGAACTGTTCTCCAACCGCCCGCCCTTCCGCAAGGGCGGGCTTTTTTGCAAATGCTAAAATCAAGCCAAAGCAACGTGGCAAGCCCCATCGAATCTGCCGTTGAACCGAGTCTGGTGCGATTGGAGCAGGCCCTGCATCGCGTGGTACGCAATTCCGGCGATGCAGTGCGTCTGGCCATGGTCGCGATTCTGGCGCAAGGCCATCTGCTGATTGAAGACGTACCGGGCGTCGGCAAGACGACGCTGGCGCAAGCGCTGGCGCGAGCCTTGGACTGCCGGTTTCAGCGCATCCAGTTCACCAGCGATCTGCTGCCGAGCGATGTCATCGGGGTCAACGTTTACAGCCAATCGGCGGAGCGCTTTGAGTTCAACCCGGGCCCGGTATTCACCAACATTTTGCTGGCCGATGAGATCAATCGCACCACGCCGAAAACGCAGTCGGCGCTGCTGGAGGCGATGAACGAGCGGCAGGTGACGGTCGATCACCAGTCGTACCCGCTACCGCAGCCGTTCTGGGTGATTGCCACCCAAAACCCGATCGAACATCACGGAACCTATCCCCTGCCGGAATCGCAACTCGACCGGTTTTTGCTGCGCATCCGCATGGGCTACCCGGCCGCCGCGGACGAGCGCGCGATTCTGCGCGGCGAGGCTGGGCTGGGCTTGCTGGAAGGAATGGAACCGGTCATTGGTCAGGCCGAAATTGCCCAATTGCAGAGCAGTGCCGAAGCCGTTCAGGTCAGCGATGACGTGGTGGACTACGAAATGGCGCTGGTCGAAGCCACGCGCCATCACGCCGCGCTCGAGTTGGGAGTGAGCCCACGCGGCATGCTCATGCTGCACCGCGCCGCACGAGCCTGGGCCTTGCTCGACGGCCGTAATTACTGCGTCCCCAACGACATCAAGCGGCTGCTGCTTCCCGCTTGCGTGCATCGCGTGGTCCTGCGCGGCCGCGCTGCCGATCGTGGCGCAGAGACGGCAGCGCAAGTGCTGCAGGAAATTGGCGCTCAGATCGCCGTCCCTGAATAGAAAAAAGCGGAGCGGCTCCAGCCGCTCCGCTTCGAATCGTGCGTGGATTGAACCTACAGTATTCCGCCACCCTGGCAGCTATTGCTGACCGACTGGATGTTGGTGACCTGCAGTTGCTGAGCCTGTTGGCCGCCCTGCTGATCCTGACTCTGCTGGTTCTGCGCCGGGTTGGTGGCCGGGTTGGCCGGGTTGGTGGTGCTGTTGCTGGCCGAGGCTTCCGTCGGCGTACCGGTCACGGTAACCGTATGGCCAACCTGCGAGCTCAGATCGACACTGCTGCTGGCAGCCGTGAGATCATACGTTTTCATAGTGGACGAATCGGTGAGCTGGTAGCCTTGCCCGCTGCTGGCTTTTTGCAGGCAGCCGGTTGCGGTTACGGGCTGATTCTGCCCTTGCGCTTGTGATTGCTGTTGTGGATTCTGGGTTTGCTGTGCCGACGCCAGCGGTGTCATGGCCAAACCGACCATCGCTGCGAGCGCCATCACGGCCATCGCCAGAACTGAGTTTTTCATTGTTTTCGCCATTTCATTCCTCCTGATCTTCAAACGGTTTCGCATCAGCCCGAGGAAGAAGTGGCTTGCCTTGCGCCTCCGGACACTTGCAACTTGCCGGATCGCTGTTCGGGCTTTCTGCAGGCTTTCTTGCTTATGTCCTAACAAGATGCCGGGGCCGCGCGGAAGGTTGGGGCAAACTGACGATGGAAAATAACTGCCACCAGAGTGGATGCTGCTCACACCGAATGGATGTTAGGGTGAGATAGGAGGCGAAAAATGACGTCAGCTCTGGCTGAGAAACATTGTGCACCGGTGCCTGCAGGAACGGCGCCGCTGCAGGGCGAGGCACTGCGGAAACTGGCGGCGGAAGCGCCGCACTGGGAAGTGATATCCGGACATGAACTCCGCCGTCACTTTGCCTTCAAGGACTTTGCCACCGCGCTGCAGTTCGTCAACGCCATTGGCGCTATCGCCGAGCGCGAGCAGCACCACCCCGACATCGCTCTGGGCTGGGGGCGCGTCGACGTCACCACCTGGACCCACTCGGTCAATGGGCTGAGCGAAAACGATTTCATTCTCGCTGCGCAAATCGATGGCCTGCAGGCCGCGGGCTAGTTGTTCGTCGAGATCGTCTGGCCTTCCTGGAGCACGCGCTGAAAGAAGTTGGCGGTGGCGGCGTAGGCATGGATCCAACTGATCCAGCGCAGGAAGCCGTGGATCTCGTCCGGGATCACCATCTGCTCAAACGGCACCTTGCCGGCGCGCAGGCGATCGACGAGGCCGATCATCTGCTCGAAGTCGACGTTGCGGTCGTCATCGCCCTGAATCAGCAGGACCGGGGAACGCCAATTGGCGACATAGGCGTCGGGCGAGGAATCGAAGGCGAGGTTGCCGCGCTGCCCAGGCGGGATCTCGCCCGTCTGTGCCGGATGATCGTACTGCCGCGGGGCCGGCGGCGGACCGCCGCGCGAGTAAATCGTGCTCCAATCCTCGACCCCGTGAAAGTCCACGCCGGCGGCAAACAGATCGGAGTTGTGCGACAACGCCATAC